>JAJEAY010000120.1 GCA_022824145.1 Rhodobacter sp.
ACCCGAACGGGTCTCGCCGAACGCAAACCGCACATCCGGCCCCACGGTGGAAAATGGCTGAAGATGAAGAGAGAAAGGGCCTGATCCGAATGCCGTGAGGCAGAAAGATCAACGCTCAATTGTGGCCCGAGCAGTTACGCAGCAGGATCCCTTTCCAGGAACCGGTTCGGCGCGAGGGTGTTCTGCGCCGCAAACCTCGGATGGTGTCCGCATCTCTACAGAGGCATCGCGATCATAGGGCTGCCGCTGGGCGGCGTGATGCTGCTCTACAATCTTGAGCAGGCCGCAGTCACCGCAATCGCCGTGAGCTTCGGCACCGCTGTCAGCGACGGTTTCGGGATCGGCGCCCGGATCTGCGGCTTCCTCTTCATGGCGGTGTTTGGAATCGCCGTCGGCGCCTCTGTGACCGTCGGCCTGCACCTGGGCGCCGGACGGGTGGACACGGTGCGCTTGGCGCTGCCCAGGTTCGCCGGCGCCGGCACTGCCGCATTCGGCGCAGTCGCGCTGCCGCTCGCGCTCTTTGGCGAGGAACTGGTCAGGCTCTTCACCCTGGACGCCGCGACCGTCGCCGCGGGCGGGACCTATCTCCGGTTCATGGCGGCGGCGCTCTGCCTGCTGTGCGCCCATCACGTCTTCAACGCCGCCTTCGAGGGCGCCGGCCGCAACATGCCCGTGCTGCTCGCGTCCGCCGCCATGTACATCGGGGTCGAACTGCCAGCCGTGCTGGCGCTGGCCTTCCTCGACGTGCTGACCCCGGAGGCGCTCTGGGCCGCGATGACCTTCGCGGCCGCAGCCGGCGCGATCCTCTCCGTGTTGCTGTTCCGCCACGGCGGATGGCTGGCGGAACCCCTCTCCACAAAATTGCAGAAATGAAAGACCAGATGAACATCGCCTTCAACGGAACTCCCCTTTCCGCCGTGTCGTCCCGACCGGACCTCGAGACCCGCCATGTCCGGCACGCGACGCCTGATGCCTGCCGTGCGGAGGCGGACGAAATCCACGAGCGGCTGGTCCGGCTCGGCTTCTCCTTCGAGGGGCGCGGCCTGCCTGTATCGCTGCGGCCGAGCCTTCTTCCGCGCTCCGAGGTGTCGCACACGGCAACGGACCTCATGACGGTCCGTGCCTCAATGAACAGGATGCTCGGAGCGCTGGCCCACGACATCCGGTCCGCGTGGTTACTGCAGACGGCAGATGCCGAAAGCGGCACGATGTAGTCCAACGGTGACAAAGTGAGGCTTTCGAATCACCCTCCGCCGGTTGAAGAAAATTCGACGCGTCCGAACAAACCGTTTCAGTTCAACCCGTTACAGGCATCGCAAACGGGTCAACATCGCAATTGACTCCAAGAGTTTTTGGTTCCCGGACTCGGGGGCATTACGAAGTTCATTCTCATCGCGGAAGGTTGAAAAACCGCAAGATTCGGGTCGCTCGCCCAACTTTCGGGTGACAAACGGAGGTCTCACTTTCATCCCAAGGAGTAGCAGGCAGTGAACGTTGATTTAGGACTTCGGTACGACCAAAACACCAGCCGCCGTGTTGGGTCGTTGAACGACGGTCTTTTGGCCAAGCGGTCATTTCCCACTTGGCATTTTGCCATGATGAATGATGTTAGCCGTACCCAAGCAATCGAGCATTCGATCCGTGATGCTGGCGTGACCGGCAAGACGGTTTTCGAGATCGGAACTGGGGCGGGACTGACCGCGATGCTTTTTGCAAGGCAAGGTGCACGACACATTTATACCTGCGAGGTAGACAGACAGCTCTACGACGTCGCGCGCGAGGCGATCCGCATGAACGGCCTGGAGAAACGCATCACAATTTTTCCTGCGTCAAGTACCGAAATTGTCGAAGGCGGGGGGATCGATGTTGTCCCCGATGTGGTGTTCACCGAAACGCTGGATTGCGGCGTTGTTGGAGAGGGATTCTTCTCGATAGCCAGCGACATCCACCGTATCGCCGGACCGGACACGATCATTCTGCCGAGCTTGGTTGTGCAGTATGGGTATCTGGTCAACTCCGATGACATACGTGGGCTCAATGTCGCACACAACCATTCAGACCTGGACCTGTCACCAATCAACGGCCACTCGACATCATCATACTATCCGGTGCGGCTACCGGCTCATGCTTCGCGTTCGCTTTCTTCGCCATGCCAGGTTCGAAAATACTCCTATGGTGAACCGCAGAACGCGACAGCGACCTTCAGAACAGCTGCCTACCGTGACGGAATGTGCCACGGGCTGCTGAGCTATTTCCACGCGTTCTACGGGAATCATGTCATTTCCAACGACATTCGCGACGGCGGACATTGGCACCAGGCGTTTCATCCGCTCGCGACGCCATTTCTGGTGAAGGCTGGGCACGTCTACGGGTTCAACCTCGGTGACGACGGAAGCCTCTCCGTTGCCGAAACCAAGGAGTCTTGACATGTCTAAAGGCGAAATCCTGGACCCCCGCGTCACATGCGACTTCTCGACCTCCAATCATGATTTGTGCCGTGACGCGATTCTGGCATTTTGCGACAGCCCGCTCTACCACGACAACGAGAACCGTTACGAAGAGAACTTCTATGGCCGGAGGCTGCGGCCGCATGTTGTAAGGCATCTCGACTTTTCCCTGCCTTTGACGACAGAGCGCCTGGCTAGCTACGAGGCACTTTCGGCAAACCGCATTCTTTTTGCGATGAACGAGGTAGATTTCCTCATGCTCCCCGGCGAAGCGCCTTGGGAGGAAGCCGAATTTCAGGCCGCCTATGCCGAGAGCCACGCTGCGGCCGCACATGTAGGCATGCCGTACCTTGAGCGGTTCCTGTTCTCCTTCCTGGAAAGGGAGATCCGTTTGTCGGACAACTGGTCGCTGCCCGCAGTGGAGGAATATTTCCGCAGCTATGCAACGGAGAGCCGGGGAGTTTCCTCCTTGCCATCAGCCGAAGCAATCCGTTCGTCCTGCAATCCAGCAACGGCAGCCCGTGACTGGCTGGTGCAACTCGCTCCGGATTTCCTGATCGAGTCCAGTCCAATGGCGCGATATGCAAGCGGGAACTACGGCAGGCTTTCATCATCATTGTTCAAGATCATCATTGACGAGCTGGGGTACGGCGACTTCGAGCGCAAGCACTCGACCCTCTTCGAAAACACGATGCGATCCGCAGAGCTGGACTCGGTTCCGCATCGCTACTGGCAATATTACCTCAACGGCAGCCTGATGCTGGCGAACTACTACAACCGGATCACTCGCAACCGGAAATACTTTTTCCGGTATATTGGGGCGATCTACCTCGCTGAGACCGGATTCATTACGAGCTGCCGGATATGGCGGGACGTCTTGAAAGAGGCATTGCCCGGTCTCGACACGCGCTATTTCGACGAACACTGCCACATTGACATCGATCACAGTCGCATGGCCTTTGACGGGTTGGTCCGGCCCGCAATCGAAACCTATGGCATCTTTGCTGCCAAGGAGATTGTGCGCGGATTCGAGGAGGCGCGCTGGATCGGCGAGTTTGCAGAGCAAGACTTTGTCCGGCAAATCTGCTGGAAGGATTCTGCCGAACGCAACCAGGATCGTTACCGACAGATCTTCGACAAAGTTCACCGGGCCTGGGAGACGGGCGAGATAACCAAGGACTGTTTGGATGAGCCAAAAGGAGAGTTGTCGATTACCCATACCCACGACGGGGATGAACTCTGCCATGTAGTAAGCGGTGAAATGGAGTTCCTTAACGGATTTGAATGTTCCACAACGCTGCGCGGCGACCAGGGGATTTTCATAGAGCACAACCGCCTTCACGGTGCCCTGATCCACTCGGAGCGCTGCAATTACGAGATATACAATATCGGTGACCTGAACAGATGGCTCTGAAGACACTGCCCATGGAAGAGGATGCACGCATTCTGGTCGAGCTTCCGCACGAAAAGTCGCGGCTGCTGGTGCATGTTCGAGAAGATTCCTTGAGCGTGACAAGCGACATGTGCCGACATCGAAGCGGGCCGATCCATTTGTGCTACACCGACGCGGCAGGTCACCGGCGTTGCCCCTGGCATGATCGTCGCATCACGGCGGAGGAGCGCCGCGACGATGTCTGTGCTGTTTATTGGTCGCAGCGCCAGATGCTGCTGCTGGTTCGTCGCGACGGCGATGCCACGCCTTGGCCGGTGCGAAAGGTAACGCCATGACCGAAACCCTGACACCGTTCCTGCTCGCCGTTTTGGCACTGCTGATCATTCCCGGTCCCGACATGGCTTTTGTCATGGCAAATGGTATCGCCTATGGTCGGCGCGGTGCGTTTTTTTCTGCGCTTGGGATCAGTGCCGGGGGGCTGGTTCTGGCAGTCGCCACCGCATTCCTCGTGGCAGCCACGTTGGCGATAAGCCCGTCAGCTCTTCTCGCGCTGCAGCTTGTTGGCTGTCTCTATTTGCTCTACGTCGCTGCGCGTACGATCTTGCCTCGGACCGGGCCCGCGGACATTTGCGCACTTGCACCCACGTCCGGAAACTTGTTTCTGCGTGGAGTGGTAACCAATGTCTCCAACCCCAAGGCACTGATAGTCTTCTCCGCGTTCATCCCGCAGTTCGGTCCCGGTGATGCGACGGGGCCAGCACTTCATGCGTTCCTGCTAGGTGCATTGCTGTGTTTTGTGGGCGGTGCAGTAAATTTCGCAATCGGTGCATCAGGAGTGCTGTTTTCCGGTTTGAATCGGCTCGGCTTTCTGGGCCGTAGTTGGAGCCAGTGGATTGTCTTCATGGTCTTCGTCTCAATCAGCGTAGCCTTCACGGCACAAGCCGTAGCACGTGCGTGACGTATCGCCGGTCCCGGTCGCTCTCAGATGACTGCCTGAACTGAATTGCCGCCGCGGTTCAGAGTCGGGATTTTCATTTCGCGAGGTGTCATTGATCCGCAGAAAGGAGTTTGTCGTGATAACTGACGTGAAGAATTACTCCGTCTTGCCGGTGCTTGCATCTGCCGTGTGAGCAATTCTTAAGTTCGTGGAATTGAGTCGCTCTGCACCTACTGCGATTTGTAGAAATCGGGCATCCTTGGTTTTTTGCCGTTCGCCAGTCTCGTCCGCCCGGAGAGATTTCGGTCAAAGGGTGATAGTGATGGAGACAAAGACTGCAACTCCACGTCTTGCCAGGTCTCGACCGTGCCCGCGCTGTGCCATCGTCCCATCCATCACCGCGTGACCGAACGCTTTCTGGTTCTGCATATTCATTCGAAGGCGACCAAGGGTCCGAAAATGTTGAAGAAACTTCTTGCCGACTTTGGCAGGACCGTAGATGCTCTGATCCAATTGAAGTTGATCAAGAAGCGGTGATGAACGAGATTCATGATGCGCTCAAGATGAAGCACGTTGCACTTCCTGTCTCTGTCGGGATTGCGCTTCCGACACCACCAACATAGCGACATTCGGCTGAAGGATGCCCAATAATGAAATTGACAAGTGCCGCAGTTCTGAAAGTTATCGAAATGTTCGACGCCATGGGGGCCGAAGAGTTTTTCCAGTACTTTTCGCGAGTTTCTGGCAGAAAAATCCAACGTGCCGACAGCTACTTCATTCGCCACGAGGGTCAGGAATACGATATGAAGGCCGTGGTTCGGGTCGCACGCGGCCAGATTTTGGGCGTGGAGGCGATTCACGGTCCACTTGACAAACCAGACGTAGTAAAAAGATGGCTGGAAGCTCTCGGTTTCCATATAGCACATCACGATGAGGCATACCCTCGGGCAAGCCAGGAAGGCGGCAAGAAATGGGTGGAACAGGAAAGGTCAGAACGCGACCCACGCCTCGCAAGGGAAGCGAAGGAACTCAACAGAAAGGAAAACGGCGGTAGGATCAAGTGTGAGGCGTGCGGTTTCGAGGACAAGAATCCGGCCATGTTCGATGCCCACCATAAGCACCCTTTGAAGGCCGGTAAGCGCATGACTCGCGTGAACGAACTTGCGGTGCTGTGTCCGACCTGCCATCGCTGGTCACACCAAAAGGCCGATGACAGGCTGTACCCCCTAACTGTCGAGCAAATTCGCCGCGAGAGACGCCTTAAGGGGACGCAGCCAAGGCCAAGTTGACAATTTGAGTTGGTCCCGGCGGGGTCTGGTGTCAGGCAACCGGAACGAAGGCATGGCCGAATCCGTGTAGCGTCAGGTTATGTTGGTGGGCTCCACTTACCAGCCTACGAAGGCCGAAATTGAAGAAGCCAGAATTGTTCCTAACGGGATGACGGCGGACGATTTGGCGCGACCGGTGGAGATGCAGCGGTCTCCGCACCCCGAGTGGCGGGCGGTGGGGATGGACCGTCTAAAACCCCCATTGGTTGGTCCGAACAAGCAGGATTCGGAAGTCTACGGACGAATGTGGCTGAACAATTGGGATGGCAGACCGAATTGCGTTTCTTAGGAATGTCAATTTCAATTTGAAATCATCAATCCCCATCCGTCTGCGAGACGAGAATGACCGTCGAATCGCAGTAGAGCTGCGCGAGAGCGCCCAGAAGATGCACGTTGTCTTCGGGCGCATCTGTCGCCTCCAGCCGCGTCTGGAGTTCGCGGTGGAAGATTCCGGACCACTGGTCGGGCGAGACAGACGTCACCTGTTGGCCCATTCGCATCGAATTGTCCAAAATAGCCTCCCAAGTGGGAAAGTCTCGATGCACTTGACGAATATCGAGGCACATCCGACGTAGGATTCCGCGAGCGGCAAAAGAACCACGACGTTCGAGAGCGTCGTCGACAGTCGTGCTTGTAAGGCGCAGAAGTGCGAACTTGACTTGGTCGGACAGGCGACCCTCGTCGTGCAGTCTGAGGCGCATGTCTACGCTGAATCCTTCACCGTCGAGGATCGGCTCGATAGGTGCGGGTTCGGAAAGGAACCAACCGTGGCGGGCATCGCAGTCGAACGAAACATGGTGATCCGTGTCGTCCGGCAGCGCACCGATAGCGCCAGGTCGGATGAAAGCGGAATGCGACAGAATGCCTTGGTTCCCGTAGTGAGCCGCGAAGTCGTCGTCGCGGAAGAAACGCGGTGCAGCATAATAGACAGTCTCTCCGCGGCTTTCCAACTTGAGGAGACGGTCATGCTGTGGCGAGAGGCGGCTCGGCATCAGCGGCATGCGGAGGAATGGAAAGTCGAGGGGTAGGCCGTGGTAGGCATATTCTCGCGCACTGCGGCGGGTCATGCCTTGGCACAATTTGAACTGGAGAAAGATCGGGCTGCCCGGGCGGTCTAGTCGTAAATCATATCCGACACTTCGTTCCTGCCGCTGGGTTGGGAAGGTGGGCCGAACAATGTGTTGTTGACCGTTGACCAGCGCTTCCGTAAGCGCGTATCCGAAAGAAAACTCTGAGAATTCCGGGCGCATTGTTGCTCCATTTGGCGTTTCAGTTCTCGTCCACCCAGGCACCTGCGAGGCCTTCCTCTATGCATCCGGGCTCAAAGCCAGACCGTGTCATTGCAGTTCCGACTTTGCCCATTGCAGAAAGGAGAAAGCTTCCGCAGAGGAAACATCGAATTTGGATTCAATCCATGGCGCGACCGACTTGAAATTCTGATAAAGACTCTCGATCCTTTCCGAGAGAATTTGTTCGTTGTCATGTATCGAAAGCAGCGTGCTCTCATGAATGCCGCGCTCTGTCGCAACCGCACGACTTCCAAGCTCCATCGAGTTGGCTTGTGTTCGACAGTCCCATAGCAATGCATAGGTCAGTTTAGGTAAGTCATGAATCATGTGTGGGGTGATTGGGGGATTTGCCTGCCTAGATGAGAACAGCAGAATCTGCGCAGGGTGTCGTTCCTCCGCCAGTTCTTCGGGATTGGCCGACAGGATTTCATTGTTTGTCCATTCTTCCAGCATGGATATGTCAGTATCCCATAAGAAAGTCGCGTTCACTAATTCCAGTCCCTTGATTTGACTGACCAGCGCGACTTTCGACGACAGCGACTGGAGCTGCTGCAATACGTTCTTTAGCAGTTCAGCAAGGTTGTCGGTGCCAACGAGCGGCACCAAAAGCGATTTCGAGATTGTACGCGTAACCTCCTGCGGCTCGTCTGCAAACATGGAATTGGGGCTTGGCATGTCAGGGAGCAAATTCCAGAATACTACGAGTCCGGATTCAGCATGCTCTTTGGAGAACTCCTTGTGGAACATGCCCCACAGGGAAAGCATGGTCTTTGACCAAGCTTCCGGATCCAGTGAGCACATGAATTCACGGAGTGCATGTTGGTCGTGCAAACACTCGAATGCGCGCCTTGCATTGCTGAAGGCAGTCAAGTCGGTGTCTGCAACGCGGGTGAAATACAGTCTGAATATGCTGCCGTGGACGATTCGGTTACTTCGAAGTTGCTCGGCTTGCCAATCTTGGTTCTGTGTTTCGCCCTCACCTCGTCCACCACGGAAAAGGCGGTGAATCATTGCGCGCACGACTCGTCGATGGTCGCGATCGGCCGCCTCGATGAGATCTTCCAGCCGTGCACGGGTCGCCTCTTCGGAACTGTCCTTGTGATCCAATTGGTCTCCAATGATGTCTTCAATACGATGTTGGTTGCTCTCCCAGACCGGGAGCACAGCGAGATCACGGAGCAACCGCGGCAACTCGTTAAATTGTCGCGGCAAGAATAGGCGAATGGCTTCGAGTGCAAGTACGTCGACGACCGCGACCATCGTGCCGAGGTCGTCCATTGTCCCCCGAACGGCGAAGCAGTAGCGGCGAACATCTCTCATGTTTCGCATGAGTGGCAGGATGATCTCCTCTTCAATGTCCGACCAGTCCTTGTGGGCGAAAGGTGGTTCGATCTGGCCAAGAGCCCCTCTTGTTCCGTCACGCAGTTCCTTCCGCAGTCGTTCGCGAGGGGCGGCGGGGACGTCGATGAACCATTGAAAGATCTTCTCCAGGTAGTTGCCCGGCACATTGGGCTCATTGTCTTCGAATGCCGCCTCGACGCGTAGCCTGTCACAGGCGACTACGTAAATGAGGTTCGGAAAATTGGCCGTCAAACGCACCAGCTTGAAGAGCTCCCGAACCTCGTCGATCGACAACCGATCAACATCATCCAGCACGACGACAATCGGCTTGCTGCGTTGAGCAAGCGCTTCGGTCAGCTTATTGCGCGAAGAAATGGTGCTGGCGTGAGTCTCTGTCCGTCTCTGAAAATACTTCAGGACAGCGTTCAAAGCACTTCCGGCGTGTGGACTTCCGGTCAAGACAGACATCGCCGGAGAGAGGAGATTGCCGTAATTCTTCAGAATTTCCCCAATTTTCTGAAGTTCGGACGATTCGCCCATTTCCGCTGACAGTTCGGAGAAGAATCTTTCCAACAGTTGGTCCGCTCCGCTGAACAGCCAGGGGTTGAATTCAAGAACCGGAATTCCTGCGCGTTCGAATTCGGGGCGTGCGAGATTGATGAACGAAGTCTTTCCCGATCCCCAGGGTCCGAAAACTCCAACAACGAGTCCGTGTGCAGCATCGAAACTGAGAGTCCGACGGGCAAAGGATCCAGCAACCGATGACCATTCCAGAACATCCTCATCGGAAGAGGAAATCGGATTGTCAGGAAGCAAGGGAGTTGTGGCGGAATTGGACGGCATCAGTTTTCTCCCCCATACATGGGGTCATTCAAATCGAGACGGACGGATTGATAATGCTGCTATCCCCGTCGAGCTGTTGCCAGACATGTATTAAATTGGATGCTTGCGCAATGAGCGGTCAACATGAGTCTGTCAAGTCCTAGTACGATGTATGGAATGGGACGGCCCTTCATACTGAAGGTATGTCCATGTAGCAAACCCACGGCCCACAGGCCCGAATTCGCGAGCGGCGTTGAGTCCTTTCGGCGAGTAACAGCGGCGGGTCCATCTGTGTCGCGCCTTGCACGGGCCCGGAGCGCCCGGTCAGCCCCGGTCATGCAGATCCCTTCGTTGGGAGCCGCACGGGCGGTCGGGCGCCGCAAGCATGGCGTCGCCGCGAGAGAGTGACTGGCACGGTTCGCTCCGACGTGTCGCGGAAGTCTTCAAGAGGCTCTGTAGGTGGACGCGTCGTGTTCGGGAGCGGTGTAGTTTCCTACGCTAGTTCGACATGGCGGGCACGTCCCTGCCAAGGCTGTTTTGTGCAGGAATTGCCGGGTTGCCACACCCACCCCCGAGGTGTTGAATTCCAAGGCAAGCCCGAGTGGCCAAGATTGCGTTCCGGATTGTCAACACGCCGCTTTCTACCAATGCGCCCCTCTGGGCCGCCTTTGACCACTGTTCCGGTTAAATGCAACCGGTCTTGTTGACCACGAAAATTTCGTTGTGGGACACATGCAAGCTCGCGGGTAGCGGAAGGGACATCGAGACGCGAAGCGAGTGACACTTTGAGTTTCAGTCGCGTTGGACAATGCCGGGAATTCGACCTTTTTATCGTACGCAATGCCATGACGGGCCTGCGCGGTCGACGGGCCGGGCAAGACCGGGTCGCACCGAAGGCGGCCGTCGGAACTTCCGTTCCCCCGGGCGGAAGGAAGGTGTGTCCATGGAGATCTCGAACCGGCAGGGCCACTCGGCGCCGCATCCAGCTGGAGGCCCGATGTGCCGCCCGCCCCTCATCTCGCAACTTACCTGCATATCTGCATCGAAAGGGTCGGACTATCTCTCCTCTACATCGAGACACGAACTGGCGGCGTGATGTCGGCCGATGGGATCCGTCGGTGCCGTTCGACGCATTCCGGGTGACGCCGTGGAAGACGGCCCTCCGCCGTTTGATCGTTCGGCATTCGCCGAGCCGTATTGATCAGCGATGCGCGCTTCCATGGTTCACATGGGCCACCTCGGTG
>JAJEAY010000076.1 GCA_022824145.1 Rhodobacter sp.
ACAGTAGCTTCACATCATAGAGGTCGCGTGGATGCTGGCGGTCGAGTGCCGCAACAAGTTTTCCGCCGTACAGATCCTCAAATGAAAGTACGGACGTCTCAACGAATCCGAAGCGCTCCGTGACGGCATCCGATGCGATCATCGTCTTCACCGGAAACACGGCCCCGCGAGCCACCGGAGAAGTCTCGACCTTTATCTGAGTCTGACCATCGCTCACCATTATGCGCGTGTCGGAACTGCCTCCGCCTGCGGCTCGGCGCACCTTGAGCCGCGGGTTACTGCGAGTGATGGCGGCGACTATGCGGCTGAGAGCACCGTCGATTTCCTCGAGCGACGATTGGCGATCCGTCGTCGGCAGGTAGGTCAGGTCGATATCGACGGATAGCCTCGGCATATTCCTGTAGAACAAGTTGATGGCGGTGCCGCCTTTGAGCGCAAACACTGTCTCGTCGGAAATTTCCCGCAGTGTGCTCAGGAGCAGGCGAACCTGCGCCACATATCGGTCAAGCATCGCCGTATGCCACCTGCTGCGCATCAGGCAGGAACGCTTCGGGTACGTAGATACGATAGGTCGGGTGAAGCCTGCCACCCTCTGCAAACGCCCGCGGTCCCGCCCCAAAGTCGATTCTTGAAGTGTCCAGATGCTTCCGCCATGCGTGGCCGTGCCTGTCAGCGAACACGAAAAACAGCCGTCGCACCTTCACGCTGCGGCATGCTGTCAGAAGGGCGTCAAGTCGCTTGGGCCGGAGCGATACCAGTCCCTCGAAGATCCTGTCGAGATTTTCGAAGGTCGTGTTCCGCGGCAGCTCGTCGAGGGCCTCAAGGATGGCGCGTTCCGGTGACGACGTCCTGAGTGGCCAGCGCCATACACCTGCCATCGGCTGGTTTCCGACGGCGTCAGGACTGGCATCGTCGATACCGAACGGATCATCCGCGAAAAGGATGCGTCGGCGCACGACGATCTCGGTCTGCATGGGCAACCGCGTGAGCCAAGACGGCACCTCGCCATAAAACTGAACGCGCGGCCTTCCTCCGAGGCTCAGGTTATGGCCGTAGCCAGCCACGTCGAGAGCACTCTCGCCGCCAAGATGTACGGGATACTTCATGATCCATTGCAGGGAGAGAAGCGGGATCGCCCATGACTCCACAAAGCCGATCTGCGCACCTTCGGGCAGCGGACGGCGGTACACGCCGCGGACGATGCGTTCAAGCCATCCGCGGGCGACATAGTTGTGGATGGACTTCGGGTCGATTCCGCGGGATCTCAGCCATGGGGTGTCGACCATGAATCCGGGAGGGACGGTATCCAGAAGCGGTTTCAGACGTGGGCTTCTTGCATGGCTCATAGCCATCAAATTATGCAATATTCAAAATTTACGCAAACTGTTTTTTTGATGCTCAGTACCTTTGGCGGGAGTAAGCGGCAGTTTTAGGATCGTTACAGCAGCTTCACCCATGAGGACAATCCTGTATGGCAGTGAGATGACGGTGCCCTTCACAGCCAGTTGGACGAAGGCCGGATCAAGCGGCTGACGGACATCTGGTTGCCGGTTGATGAGAAAGCCAAGGTTCTGACCGGCAAATTCGGCGGATATATGAAGGCGAGTTCACGGATCTGTCGGCAGCACGCACCCTTGTTCCGGCTCTGGTTAGGACGATTGCCCGTCTCTCAAGGGAAGACAAAGGCCCATCGGTTCGTCGTCGGGCCATCCCCAATGCCAAGATACTGTTCACAGAGACTGACAAGGCCATGCCTGGTTGATACGTTTCAGGTCAGCAGCCACACGAATCCTCAGCAATTGAATCGTAGTGCCAAAATTTCCCCTAACCAAATGGGTTCGGGGCATTTACCCATCATGCATGGCACACCGTCAATGAACGGACGCCTCCGGAAGGGGTCTCCGGAATATTCCACCGATCGGTTCTACCAGTTCTGCGAAAGGAAGTTCGATTCCGCAAGGAAAGTTCACGAACCGAAAATCAAGCCGATCTCGCAAAAGCCCTACAGTCAAAAAAGTGGAATCAAACGTGAACTGCTCCTGTAAACACCATTGGACGCATGAACCAACTTCACAAGCTCCGAAATTTCGGTCTGATCCGGAAGCCGTCCGGGCAATAAGCATCCACAATCAGCGAACAGGGGTCACCTCGGCGGAAATCTCAGCCTTTGACCTGCGGCCACGTTCTGTAGCGGACCTAAGCTGCCCGCATGCTGCCATGATGTCCTCTCCACGCGGAGTGCGAACCGGACTCGCATATCCGGCCTTGTGGACGATGTCGGCAAAAGCGTTGATCCGGCGCCAGCCCGAGCGCCTGTAAGGCGCACCCGGCCACTCATTAAAGGGTATAAGATTGACCTTGGCCGGAATGCCCGAAATCAGCCTCACCAGTCGCCGGGCATCCTCGTCGCTGTCATTGACGTCCTTCAGCATTACATATTCAAAGGTGATCCGTTCTGAGTTCGAAAGCTTAGGATATGCTCTAAGTGCGTCGAGCAACGTGGCGATGTTCCAACGTCGGTTAATCGGCACCAGCTGGTCTCGCAGCTCGTCAGTTGTCGCGTGAAAGCTGACAGCCAGCATGCAGCCGATTTCGTTCGCAGTGCGGGCGATTTCAGGAACCACGCCCGATGTTGACAGTGTGACCCGCCGACGGGACAGTGCGATGCCTTCGCCATCCATCGCGATCTTCATTGCGTCCCTCACAGCCTCGAAATTGTACAACGGCTCACCCATTCCCATCAAAACGATGTTGGAAATCAGGCGGGGCCGTTCTCCCATCCCCTCTCCCGGTCTCAGCCATTCCCCCAGATCGTCGCGGGCCAGCATGATCTGGCCAACTATCTCTCCTGCGGTCAGGTTACGGACAAGTTTCTGGGTTCCGGTATGGCAGAAGGGGCAGGTAAGGGTACAGCCAACCTGGCTCGAAATGCAGAGTGTGCCTCGGTCGGTTTCCGGGATGTAGACGGTCTCGACCTCATGCCCACCGGCGATGCGGACGAGATATTTCCGCGTGCCGTCGCCGGAAACATTTCGGCTGACAACTTCCGGAACCGCGACTTCGAACTGTTCGGCCAGCATGGAGCGGTAGCTTTTCGAAAGGTTTGTCATCAGGTCGAAATCCCGAACACCCTTCTGGTACATCCATTGCCAGATCTGGCCGGTGCGCATGTTCGCCTGTTTCTGCGGGGTCCCTATTTCAACCAAAGCTGAGCGCAGCTCGTCACGCGTCAAGCCGACGAGGTTCCGTCGCCCCTCAAGCAGCAATGCGCGGGGAACGGTGCGGACATCCTGAGTGATCGCGGCCAAGGTGGAAATAGCACTTCTCCATTCGACTGGACCAATGCGGAAATACACGAACGGGAAAAAAAGGCAATTCGCTTGCGGAAAGAACCTGTCCTGCCTCCGGAGCTTGGGGTACGCGATTATTTTGGGCTAGGCGGTGGCTATGCACTGAGCCTTCCAGAGAAAGCTCTTCCCGCCGATGGTTCGTCCGGCCGCTGTTCCCGGCCGAGCCGATTCCGGTCTGCACGCCGCACGTCCGGCATTCTAAAATTCGCGTCCACCCCATGTTTGAACCGGAGCAGTCAATGCACTTCCCTACGTCCCTGTCGCGAACACGATGCGTTCGGAGGTCCGCGATTACGCGGGTGACCTTCCCGTCCAGCGGGTGACCTTCCCGTCCAACGGACTGCTTTTGACGTTCGCAAGGCGCACCCTGTAGGCAGCATCGCATCTGAACAGCGCCTGAGGGTCGAGAAGGCGTGCTACCGACCGTGCCAGCTATGCCGAATTCACATAGTCGGCGGTCCGGCAATTTAATCCAGCCTGTTATTATATTCGTCGCAAGCAATCTTCAAAGACGGTGGGACTGGTTCCTCCAGCGTTCCCTGCTGACAAATATCCGCTAATGATTTAACCTGATTCTGACAGTCTCTAGCTCTCGCAAGCTTTGGGTAATCGGCGTGCTCTTCCGTTACGTCTTCACCGCTCAGGTAAGTTAGCCATGTTTCAATGTTCCATGTTGGCACGAAAATGGCAACTTTCTCACCATCCTGACGCGGAAGAACACCAATGTTTTTACAGGCACTGACAAGACTGCTGTGTCGGGCTTCAACGCCACTGTTGTCGCCATCAATCATCACAGCCAGCATGCACGAAACGCGATTTCGATCTCGCCTATAGGCTTGAAGCTCATGAGGAAATCTCTCACGAACGAATTGCTCTGCCGACCCCTTGCTTCGAGACGCTTTCTCAATTCTCAGCTGCCGCCGATTCCAACCCATACGCTTGAAGAAGCGATACATGAATACCGAGTGCTGTTCGTCTTCGCAAAGCAACACAACCTGGGCCGTCCTCTTCATCTTTCCCAACCCCTTGCAATCACCTCCGACAGTTTCAAGGGACTATTCCCGGCAGGATCTGCCTCCGTTACATGCGACCATTTCGTCGCGCCAGACACTTCCTTCGCCAGAGAAACACCGTGGGCGTATCCGAGAAAATCAATTAGTTCGGGATGATGGGAACATATGACGGCTTGAGGTATGTCACTCCCGCACACTTCGGATAGATCCATCAACCATGGCTGAATTTCAGCCAGAGCCAAATAATTCTCGGGTTCGTCCAGGAATATTGTGTAACCCAATCCGGCCGACAAATGCACAATTGCATAAAGGGCTGTCAAGGCCCGTTGGCCGTCCGAAATCTCGTCTAGGCCAAGACTGAATTCTTTGCCAGCCTCTCTAAAATCCATCACAAACGCGCGCGTATTCACACCCACCTTCGGTAGACGAATGCCGTCGAATCCGTCGATTATCTGCTTTAGGGCTGACCTGAAGGATTCCACTCGACCAGGCTGCTCCAGCTGTAAGTGTTGGTACCAAGAGGCAAAATTCCGTGCATCCCTTGTTAGCATTAAGTCATGCCGAGCGGATTCATGCTCAAAGTTCGCTGGATATAGACCACAGACAATTACATTACGCATAAAATCAAGAAATGCGGTCAAACGTGTATTGTTGTCGCGGGGAGCAACCCTAGCCAGCGCTGATTCGGTCCAATCAGCAGAATAATTCGGCCCTCTCGAGTGGTCATCCCGAAACAGATGGACATCGCCATTTTCAAATAAGAATAATGGTTGTCCATTTTCAGAGGACAACATTTCTTTGGATATGCGTGCTCGATCCTTTAACGGGTCATGGTCAATTTCAATTCTATAACATAAATGATCGTCGCGAACAACAGCGTCAAATTCAAAGACTTGAATCTTGTTGGTTTGCCAAGCGGTCAGGGTTCTCTGTGGAAAAATAAAGGGATCGGATATCTTGACCCTTCCGCTCAATAGCTCACGAAGCGCGAAAATGATGTCCAGTAAGGAAGTTTTCCCAGTTCCATTACGTCCCAGCAATAACGTAATCTCGTTGAGCGGCAGATCAAAATTGACCAGACATCGGTAGTTGTCAACGTAGATTCGTTTAAACACTGCGGCCTCCCAGCGTTAGCAGAGGTGTAAGGATCAACAAATCGTGGCTCCAATCATGAGTATTTGTTCTATCCTCTAACTGAGCCTCAATCCTATGCCGCGCCGGCAAACGAATTGGATTTGCGATACTTCTTTCCTGTATTTGAGGATATTCGAGTGGACGACGATAGGCAATGGCGCTTTGGAGAGCCAACGTGATCGGCGGGTCTAGGAGGTTGGGGTGGCAGATAGTCGATCATGGTTTCAGTAGTTCGGACAGTTCGGAGTGGCGCTTGCCTTTGGTGCAGACGGAATTGAAACACGCGCAGATGTTCTAGGTAACACGGACAGAGACCCGAGCGCTGGCTTCCCATAGAGTCGCTCACTGTCATGGTATTGGATAGCATGCAATGGTGCTGCATCCAAGTCACTTTCAATACTGGGGATTTTGGGTTAGGCGGTGGCGATGCGCCGAGGCATCCTGAGAGCGAGATTTTCCCACCAACAGTTCGTCCGGCGGCTTATCAGGGTCGGCAATGCGTTGATGCCCCGCTCCAGCCATCTGCATCCGGGCTTCCTGAAACAACTGGAGTTGGATTGCCTGCGGCTGCTCGCGGCCGGGTCGTGTCCGGTCTGCATATTCCGCGCACCCCGCATTCGTCAAAACGCATCCCCCCCCATGTTCGACCCAGGTAAGCGACAGAGGCACTGCTTTCAGCATCAGGCTTGTTCAGGTCATTCTCCGCCATGCCGGGACCGCAATCAGAAGACCAGTACGGCGGAAAAACTCAACCCGCGGCGCGAAGTCAGTATCGGCCGAACGGCAGAGGGAATCACGCAAACCCAAAGGAGTGGCAAGCACCCCCGGACCACAGGCTGGTTGCGAAAGCACCGTGTCCTAGCTGATGCTCCAGCCAAGCGAATCATGCGCTCGATCCGCAGCGGAGAGAAACCGGGACAGACTGCCATGGCACCGCACCCATATGTCCGGTCGTTGCAAATTCGTGACTTCAAAGCGATTGCCGAACTGGACATTCGACTCGACGACTCACTGACGCTGCTGACCGGTGCCAACGGCGTGGGCAAGACTTCAGCGATTGAAGCACTTCTTGCAACAGTTACGGGTGCATGGAATCGGCCGGGCACACTCGACGAGATACCGCGCTTCATGCCTTCCGGCGATCTATTGCGCTACGGTGCTCGCAAGGGTCAGATAGCGATCGAACTAGCCATTGACCGAGACGATAGCGCTGAGTGGATCACTCTGTTCATCGAGGATCGGTTACCAAGCCAAGAACCAATAGAAGATGATTTCTTGAACGGGCCACTTAAATACATCTCTCCGGTGCCGCTTGTAGTATTCTATGGACAAAACCGCATGGGTGGTTCGGGCTCCGACAGGTCGCGGCTGCAGCCGGTGAATAACCGCATCGAAGCGCTCGACACGGCTTCCCACGCCTTGTCCGATTTCAGGAACTGGTATTTTCAAAAGGAAACCGACGAAGCGCGAGAGGCCAAGGAGAGCGGCGACCTCGGATATTCGGATCCTGAAGTTCGCTCCGTTCAGGAAATCCTGAAGAGCGTCGCCGGAAGTTCTGCGTCACTGCGATCCGGGAAACCGGACGGAACCATGGACCGAATGATCTTCCTGAGAAAGGACGGCGGGCCCGACATCCCCTTGGAAGCGCTGTCCGGCGGCGAGTTGGCCCACTTTCTTCTTGCAGTCGACCTGGCACGGCGCCTGCTGCTGAAATTTCCGGGCAGTTCGCTTGCCGAAGCTCCGGGCTTCGTCTGCATCGACGGGATCGAGCTCCATTTACATCCGGCTTTGCAGCGCCGAATCCTGACGTCCCTGTTGGACCTGTTTCCCCGACAGCAATTCCCGCTAAGTCTGATCCTACCCAGCAGACAGTCATTTCAGCACGAAACAGTTGAAAACAAGGCAAAAACCGTTTCGGACATTTGGTGGAATATAGCCGATCTGGCGCAAAAACTCTGCGAAAAGAAAAGCG
>JAJEAY010000041.1 GCA_022824145.1 Rhodobacter sp.
GAGATTCCCGAATTTGCCAATGGCGTGGCGCGAGCGAGATTTCCGGACCTGTGCGGCCTGCCGCTCGGTCCGGCGGACTATCTCGCAATTGCAGATGCGGTGCGCGTCCTGATCCTTGAAGAGATTCCCTATTTCAGTTCAGAAAACGCCAACGAGACCCGCCGCTTCGTGACCTTGATCGACGCGCTCTACGAGGCGCGCGTTCGGCTCATCGCCACGGCGGCAAACACGCCGGAACGGCTGCAGATCGAGGGCATAGGCGCATTCGAGTTCGAGCGGACTGCAAGCAGGCTTCGCGAAATGCAGTCTGCGGAATGGTGCCGGTCTTGAGCCAGTAAGGTCTCTCGCCAAAATAACTTGATCAGGATGTAGTTCCATTCGCCGTGGAAGCCGACGCGGCGAATGTTCAGGGCCTTCATCTGTTCGTCGGAAACCTTGACGCCGAGAGGGTACGCGTTGTCATCAATCCGCGACCGGATCTTCAGGCCGGCGCGGGTCGTGGTCGCTGCGATGAGCTTGACGATGACCTGACAGCAGGCCGGGGGCCGTCCGCGCCAGTTCCGGGTGATGTGGCAGAACATGCGGTGCTCGATCTTGTTCCACTTGCTCGTGCCGGGCGGGATGTGGCAGACCGAGATCTTCGGGCCGAGCTCCGGGTCGGGAAAGTCGTGGACGCGGACCTCCTCGGTGGTCCCCTTCGGGCGCCACTCCCTGCCGCCGTTGCGAAAGGGGCCGACAAGCTCCTTCTTCTTCGTGTCGACCGAGATGACCGGCTGGCCAAGTGAATCGCAAGGTGATTTTCAATGTATGATCCATTCACGCCAGCAATTCCCGCTAGGTCCGATCTCCGCCAACAGACAGTCATTTTTGTGTGGAGAAGTAAAAGCAAGGCGGAAACCGTTTGGGGTATCTGGCGAAAAGGCGCCGATTTGGGGGCAAAACTTGGTCCAGATGCACACGGTTGCCATTGTGCGCAATCAGCAGCGTTCGTTATTTGCCACGCCTTTTGAAGGCTACTCGTACTTCACGCGCCGCCAGGTCGTCCGCGTTCTGAGTAACTTCTTGAGTTCCATGGAACTCGTCGACGTTGAGTTGCTCGGCACTGATCTGAGCGCCGTCAATCACGTCTTTCAGTATTCCAGGTGCCTGTGCCGAGCCGGGTCAGCGAAGGAATTGCAAGACGGATTTTCTTGACAGTCCGGCCAACTTCACCCTAGATAGTGCTCAGGCAGGTTCGACTTTCGAGGTCACTGTCATGTCAACCTGACGCAAAGCTACTAAAGCAAATGCTGAGGGTCTAGCAGACCACGGTAATGGACGACTACTAAGGCTCGGCTTCGGTCGAGCCTTCAGTCTTTTGGAACTCTATCCTGTTGAAACAGACACTTCCGCGCAAAATACAATAGGTGATCTCGCTTCGGCTAACTCCGCGCAGGTTTTGGATGCATGGACAAGATCTCCATCACAACGCCTTCAATCAGGGGCCGAAAGCAGAAGATCATCAACCAGGTGTCCCCGCTCTCAAGCTCGATCATCACCAGGTTTTCATGGCCACCGAAGTCTTTCGAAACGAAGCACAGCGCATCGTCGGCAAGTCGCTGGGCGATGATCGTTGGCAATCGCAGCGACATATTGCAGCGATCTGGATCAAATGTGCGCTTGGTGCCGCAATGATCTTGGGTGTCATGCGACTGGCGGTGCAATGTACGCTCGGTAAACACATGATTGGAGAACTTCACCAGCACTTGCAGGTCGGTGCCTGGTTTGCGGCCTTTGCCAGGCACCTCAACCGGGAAAGCGGTGAGGTGCGACAGATCATGGCGCATGCCATCTACAATAAGTGCAGGATGGTTGTCCGGGATCGTAAAGGCCACCTCATCAAAGTCAGACCATCAGTCGCGATTCGATAACTGACCATAGTTGCGCGAGGTCCGAACACATCGAAAAGTGGCCCGCCAACGGCATATGCCCGTCGGTACAGGCGGATAACCCCCGAGAACGTGCATTCTCGTGACGTTCATGACCAAATCCGCGGGTGGATGGGCATGAGCGTGGCGTATGAGTGCAGGAACATCGCGAATATCGGGACCATCAACGTCACAGGTCACGTCTCCGACGCAGGTCGATCAGGCTGCCGATGAGGTTCAGCTTGCTTCAATTGTGCGCTACCTCACTCACTTTTTTTTGTTGAGCCGCCTTTAACGGCGGATGTCGGGAATTTCTTGGGGAACGATTCCTCAAGCGCCTTACACACGCTGTCGGGCAGTCGGCAGTCCCAAGCGTCGTTGTCTTCGTTCCAACGCCAAACGAAGAACTCCTTCTCGCCATCATAGCCGCTGGTGTTTGCCAGCCGCCGACCAAACGCCCCCATCAGTCCTGCGAACTGGGGTGGAGTGTAGTCGGCCACATCGTGCAGCTCTTCCGTTGAAAGCGAGCCAGGATGTGTCTCGTACAGTTTCTTCAGCACACTTTTCATGGGACGGGAGAGAGGGAGTCGCTGCAGCGCACGTTTCGCGAACTCGGTGCTGACGAACACTTCCTCGATGTCCGCCGCTTCCGGTTTTGCCACGGCTGGCATCACACTGCCGTTCAGCTCCAGAGCCGTGGCATTTAGTACCCCTTTGTACGACAGGGCTTTCAGCGCGTTGCCGATCTCCTCCGCCGTGCCTTCCAGGCGAATCGTCACATTCATTGGCATTTCCTTTTTGCCCATGCCTACAGTATGAATCTTGAAGCGAGCTAATTGCAATTCTAAAATACATAAAGCTTGCTTTTGGCAAATGAGATATAGTCCAAGGATGTCATGGTGCAGCCAAAATCTGGGAGCGTGTTCGGTCACGTGTGGCGCGGACAGGAGGGGACAGACGGCAGGAGCCCGAACTCGGCGGTACTCTCCTCATTCTGATGGTCGGCACTTGACGCGCGGCACGCCTCGTGGGCGTTCTGGGCGCGAACGACTCTGGTTGTCTTTGCGGGCGGACTAGACGATGAAAGGAGGCGATCTCGCCAAGTTGATGGCATGCCACGAACGGCCCAGATGAAAAACGTAGCGTCACTTAGCCGTGAAGAAGCCAAGGTCGAACTGGCTCACTTGGCCGAGGTGCTGCATGCCGCCAACAAGGCGTATTTCCAGGACGACGCGCCGGAGCACACGGATGCAGACTACGATGCCCTCAAGCGTCGGAATGCGGAAATCGAGCGGTACTTCCCGGATCTCAAGAGAGACGACTCTCCCTCGGAACACGTGGGTGCGGCGCCCTCCGAAGGCTTCCGGAAAGTTCGGCATTCGATCCCGATGCTGTCGCTGGACAACGCGTTTAGCGAATCCGACGTGACGGAATTCGACCGCTCCATCCGAAAGTTCCTCGGCATGTCCGAAGCCGACCTCTTGGCCTATACTGCAGAACCGAAGATCGATGGCCTGTCGCTGTCATTGAGATACGAGGACGGCCAATTGGTCTGCGCGGCGACGCGTGGGGACGGCACGACCGGTGAAGATGTCACGTCCAACGCTTTGAGAATCAAGGACATTCCCGATCGCATCGAATCGGCCCCTAGACTGCTGGAAGTACGGGGCGAAGTCTACATGAGTCACGAGGACTTCGCCGCGCTGAACGCCCGTCAGGCCGAGCAAGACAAGAAGACATTTGCAAATCCGCGCAACGCGGCAGCCGGATCGCTCAGGCAGCTGGATTCCCGCATCACGGCGATGCGGCCTTTGAGGTTCTTTGCCTATGCTTGGGGCAGCGTCAGCGAAGCGCTGGCGGACACGCAGGAAGGGGCGATCAATCGGCTGAACGACCTTGGCTTTGCGACCAACCCGCTTACGACGATCTGCAAGGGCACCGAAGACCTGATCGCCCATTATCGCCGGATCGGGGATGTGCGTGACACGCTCAACTACGACATTGACGGTGTCGTATACAAGGTCAACGCTCTTGGCCTTCAAACCAGGCTCGGGTTTCGCTCAACGGCACCACGGTGGGCAATCTCGCACAAGTTCCCTGCAGAACTTGCCTGGACGCTGCTGGAATCGATCGACATACAGGTCGGGCGTACCGGCGCGCTTTCGCCCGTGGCGCGGTTGCAGCCAGTCACGGTCGGTGGAGTGGTCGTATCCAACGCCACCCTTCACAACGAGGACTACATCGCCGGGCGCGACGCAAGCGGCAACGAGATCAGGGATGGCAAGGACATCCGTGCAGGCGACCGTGTGCAGATTTACCGGGCAGGCGACGTGATTCCCAAGGTCGCGGACGTTGATCTCTCCAAGAGACCCGAGGGCGCGATACCTTACGCATTCCCGGAAAGATGT
>JAJEAY010000286.1 GCA_022824145.1 Rhodobacter sp.
CCGCTCCCGCCCTTCGCCGAATTTTCAGAAAACGGGCAGCCGCCCGGCCTTCAGCCGTGCGCAGCCGGAATGGACCGGCCGTGCCGACCGCCCGAACCGGCTGTCCGGCAGGCCGACGGGCAGCCTACCGGGAACTGCTGGACAAACTTCTTCGCCGCTTGACGCGTGGGCCCATCTTCGATTAGTGTCGCAGTTCTTTGGTCCACAGTGATCGTGGTTCCCCCTGATGTGATCGAGACCTGTCCATTGTCCAGTCTTTCAGATGCCTCAGCACGTTTGCCGCCAAGATGTCTCAGTGCTTTGAAGAACGCGTAGGTACCACCACCAACTACGCCAATACCAATCAATATTTCGAGCAGATCTTTCGCAGCTGTAACCCTGTCCTCGTGGTCAGCCATCATATCGAGGATGCCCGTGGCAAAGCTAACGTCCAAAGAAAGGAGTGCCTCGAAGCTGCCCTTCTCTGTAGCCTTGAGCTTCAGCTTTGCCTCAGCCTGGCCTTTGTTAATGGCTTGGTTGGCTGATGTAACCAGATCACCCAAAGCCAACAGGGCTGGGGCAAGCTCTGAAACATCAATTTCGCCACTCTCGACAGACGGGCCATCAAAGGAAATCTTGAATACGGCCACAGATCTCCTCCCGCATCATGCCCTTTGGGCAAGGTAATACTAGTTTCCTGACATTATTTGATTGAGGAGTAAAGCGATTTCGGGCTGATTAGATATAGTCGCTTAGGTCAGCTGGTCCAGCGCCTGGACCAACCGTTCGATGTCGTCTTCGCCCGTGTAGTGGACAAACGACATCCGGAGAACGCCCTGCGCAGGATCCACCCCCATCGCCTTCAGCGGCCTCACAGCGTAGAAATCTCCACTTCCCGCCATGATTCCGCGGGCGGCAAGTTCCGCCGCGATGTCGGCGCAGGAATTCCCGCAGTCAACGGAAAGCGTCGGCACGCGACCCTCCGCCTGGCTCGGCCCGAGCAGACGAATGCGGTTCCTAGAACACAGAAACTCGAGCAGCGGCCGGAGGATCCGTGTTTCGTGTGCCCGAGACAGGCCATGGACCTGAATAGCGCGCCGCCTTGGATCGTCCTCCGGCGGGAAATGGTGCGAATGCAGCGCGTCGAAGTAATCCGCGATTCCGGCGCTCGCGGCAATCTGGGCATGGTCCGGCCCAGCGGGCGTGAACCGCTTGAAAAGACTGTCAACGTTGAAAAAATGCCCTTGGTTTGGCAGCCGTAAACCCAGTTCGCGCCGGATTGCCATAATCCCCTGATGCGGTCCGAATGTCTTGTATGCCGAGAACAGGTATATGTCTGCGCCAAGCGCGCCGATATCCGGCAAACCATGCGGCGCGAAGGATACGCCGTCCACACAGGCAACCGCTCCCGACTCATGGACAGTCCTGCAGATCGACGCGACGTCGTTGACTTCCCCCACAACATTCGAGCAGTGCGGAAAGCACACGAGCCGCGTCCGTTCGTTCAGCAGTTCCTGAAGGTCGACCGGGTCGAGATGCCCGGTTTCCGGATCAATGCGCCATTCGCGAATCCGTATCCCTTCATCTGCCAGCCGCCGCCACGGGCCGGAATTCGCTTCGTGATCCTGATCGGTGACAACGACTTCGTCTCCACGGCGCAGGATCTGGCGGAATGCCTGTGCAAGCACATAGGCATTCTGGGTTGTCGAGGGTCCGAAACTCAGTTCATCAACCTCTACCCCGAGCATAGCAGACAGCCGGCCGCGCGCCTCGTCCATTTCCTCGCCGCCAAGGCGGCTCGCGTCAAATGGTCCGTATGGCTGCACCTTCCGTTCACGATAGAACCGGGCAAGCCGGTCAATCACCTGCCGGCAGGCATAGGATCCGCCTGCGTTCTCGAAAAAGGCCTTACCAGCCAGCGACGACTCGCCAAAAGCCGGGAACTGGCTGCGCACGAAATCCAGATCAAGCTGCATCGGCCGCTATCCTGCCGTCAGACGCACTTGCGCTGCCAGCCGGGCTGGAGCCGCTAACCACGTCTGCGCACCCCAAGGCTAACAAATGCTGGCCCACCCAGCCCTGCAGAATTTTTCCGCTTCATGCATTCACGTCAACAACGACGCGACCTTTCACCTTTCCTTTCAGGATATCACGCCCGAGCTCAGGAAGGTCTCCAAGAGTCGCGGCCTGGATCATCGCCTCAAGCCGGTCCATGGGAAGATCAGACGCAATCCGCTCCCAGACCTGTTTCCGATTCTCGAAAGGCTGCATGACTGAGTCGATTCCGAGGAGATTCACGCCACGCAACAGAAACGGAATCACCGAAGCAGGCAGGGAAGCGCCGCCAGCCAGTCCCACTGCCGCCACTGAGGCTCCATACTGCATCTGTCCGAGCACCCGCGCTAGCATGGCTCCACCGACGGCATCGATACAGCCTCCCCATGCCTCCTTCTCAAGCGGACGTTTCACCGTTTCATTGATCTCGCTTCGACCAACAATGCGAGATGCACCCAGCCCTCGAAGGTAGTCTTCGGTTTCCTGACGCCCGGTCACTGCGGCCACTTCGTAACCTAGACCTGCAAGAATCGCAGTTGCGACCGAACCGACCCCTCCTGCCGCGCCGGTCACCAGCACCGGCCCGTCCTTCACACCGTGGCTCTCGAGCGCCATGACCGCAAGCATCGCGGTGAACCCGGCCGTTCCCACCGCCATCGCGTGACGCATGTCCAGTTCCGGAGGCAGCGGCACCAACCAGTCAGCCTTGACCCTTGCCTTTTGGGCATAGCCACCCCAATGCATCTCTCCTACCCGCCAGCCGGTCAGGACCACCCGATCTCCGGGACTGTAGCGACAGTCATCGGACGCCTCCACGGTCCCGGCAAAGTCGATTCCCGGAACGTGAGGATATGTCCGCACCAATCCTCCACCAGGACCGATGCACAATCCGTCCTTGTAGTTTAGGGTTGAAAAGGCAACGGAAACTGTAACCTCGCCATCCGGAAGCCTGTCTTCACCGATCTTCTGGACGGACGCACTTGTCTGTCCATCGTCATCCCGTTCAACAACCAAGGCATTGAATGCCATCCTGTTCTCCTATCTGTAGAATGATTCGCGTATTTCCGCAGCCCGCACTCCGTCAGGAGCGTGCACTTCGACCCGGGTACCGCCTTCCCAATGGCTGCGGTCGATCATGCCAATGGCAGCATTGGTTCGGAACTCCGGCGACCAGGCGACGGAACTGATCCGGCCAACCGATAGTCCACTGCCTGTTACCGGCCAGAATTCGGTCAGCTGCGGCGCCGGGCCACCGCCAATGCTCACGCACCGAATCTGCCTTGGTGGCCCTTCTGCCGCTTCCCTGAGCAAAGGCTCACGCCCGATGCATTCCACCGTTTCCGGGTGGCAGTATGCACTGAGACCTGCCTGGTACGGCGTATGTTCCCATGTGATGTCACTTCCGTAGCTCAGCAGGCCGGACTCTACACGCTCTATGCTGTTGGGACAGCCGACGCGTACATGCAGGTCACGGCCCGCCTCCATCAGCGCGCTGAAGACCGGCATGCCGTTCTCGTGGCCATCGACATAGATCTCGAAACCGCCCTGCTTCGACCATCCTGACCGCGCAACGATATGGTTCCTGCCATCTAAGGAACAGTTCGCGAAGTGAAAGAAACCGATCTTCCTTACTGTGTCGCCAAACACCCGTGCAACGAGTTCCTCGGCTTTCGGCCCCTGAACCGCCAGCGGCGATACATCCGGCTCCCGCACCGATACGTTCAGACCGGCGCCGATCGCCAGCCCTTTGGCATAGTACAGCATGTCGCTGTCGGCGAGGCTCAGCCACCAGAGTTCTCGGTCAAGCCGGAGGGCGACCGGATCGTTCAGCATCCCGCCGGAATCGTCGCAGATCGGCAAATAGGCGCAGACGCCGTCGCCTACCCTGGAGATGTCCCTTGGCGTCATCCACTGCACAAGCCGAGGCGCGTCCGGGCCAGCGATCTCAACCTGCCGCTGCACCGCGACATCCCAAACCTGCACATGTTCCTTCAGGTGCGCGCAGTCGGATTCCAGGCTGTCGAATACCGACGCAAGCCGCATGCGGTTATAGACGGTATATGCCTTGGGCGCCGCCGCTTCGACGCCGGGGGTGAACGGCGTCGGCCGCAATCGTGGCGACAGGAAAAGTTCCGGCATCAGAATCCTGCCGTGCCGCCAGGCAGACCGCAGGCGGTCAGTGTGAGTCGAGCCGGGCCAATACTATATGTCCGGCCATACATCCAATGGATCATTTTCCGGGACCGCGCCAGTCAATCGCGCAGATCTCGCCTGATTTGCCATCGAAGTCCCAGACCCGCCCATAGTCACGCACCCGGCTGCGGTTGCCACGCGCCACAATTACGTCGGGGCCCATCCAGTACTTTGTGTTGCTGACCATCACCGGCTCGCCCGGCGCTTTCCCCGCAACCATTTCGATTTCGCCATTGATCTTTCTTCCGATGTTCAGAACCCGCCGACCGCCATCGCGAACAATCTCGACCGGGGCGCGCTCGGCCCCAATAATTGTGCTGACAAGCTTTGTGAACAGCCCGGTGGTTCCGCCTGCGCTGCCCGAGAATATCTGCAGGATGCCGTTGTAGGCTTTCTGTGTTGCGCGCTCGTCAACATAGGCGGCCACACGCCAGTCGCCCTCGCTCATTCGGCCCGGGATCTCAACCATCAGTCCGACATTCAGGCCACCGATGTCCTCGCCTTCGAAATGACCCTCTTCGATCGCGATGGCCATCCAGGCATGGCAATGGCCCTCGGTCGGCCTGTGTCTGCCAAGTGATACAACGCAGGGGCAGAACACTTCGCAAGAACAGTTCAGGAACAGCTCGCCCTTGAGCCTCCAGTCCGTGGGGTTCTCGCGGCGGCGGCTCGATGTCATCCTCTGGTCGATGCGGGCCTTCAGGCGCAGCCGGTCAGAGCGCTGGCTACTTGGAGCGTGTTCGGTCATTCAAGGTCTCCTCATTGTACCAACCCGGCGGCGCTGGCCAGCCCGGCGAAAATTAAAGCCACGCCCAGCGGACGGACGGTGTAACGTGAAATCTGCGGCAGTTTTTCCAGTACCATCAGGAATGTCGCGGCCCCCATCCACAGGAGGTTCATGGCGCCGCCGACGAAGGCCAATGACATGAGCGCCCAGCAGCAGCCGAGGCATGCTGCGCCCATATGAAGTCCCATGCGAACCGCGTTCCAGGGTTCGTCGCGCCAATAACGCATGAAAAACGCAAACGGCGCCTGGCATCTGCTGAGACAGGCGTCTTTCAGGGCCGTGAACTGATACGCCCCCGCAATGACCAGCAGAAATGCAGTGAGCCAAGGCGACAGGCTACGCCCGTCGGCGGAAAGCACCGCTGCTTCAGCGAGCAGAACCTGCGCGAGTGCCGCCAGCGCCGCGAAGCCCAGCCAGACCAGCAGGAAGCCGGCAACGAGTCCGGAGAAACCACTGCGGTGAACCGCTTCAGCGCGCGAGAGATCATCGAAGACGGTGAGAGCGGGCACGAATGTCGGCGCCATCATCGCCACGGCCATCAGCGCCCACATCAGAAACGCAACGGGGTAGCCGGA
>JAJEAY010000030.1 GCA_022824145.1 Rhodobacter sp.
TCGCCGACGGGCCGGAGCGCGCCGAGACAGTGATGCGCCTGCATCAGCCCGCGGAAGCGCGCCTCGTCCTCTTCCGCGGCGATATCGACCGATACCTCTGAAAGATCCACGTCCGGACTCCCGCAGGTGATTCGCAGGAACCATACAGGCGCGCGCCGTGGCTGTTCAGATTCTATGTCAACTTCGCGTCATGACTGTAAAAAACGACGGGAACCAATTAGCCTTGCCTATGGAGGCATTATGACTTGACGCTGCAGGATTATGGAAATAGCGTCCTCCTCACAACCCGATGAAACGATGCATAGAAGCGAAGGAAGTATGCCATGAGAAGCGGTGACGATATGATGAAGCAGATTGTCGACAGGTCCGCGGTAGATTCGGACTTCAGACAGCAGCTTCTTGCCGATCCCAAGACTGCCATCAGCAATGAACTGGATATCACGATTCCGGAGTCGATGAATATCAAAGTGCACGAGAGCGATATGCAGACGGTGCATCTTGCTTTGCCTCCGGATCCAAACATCACCGAAGAGCAGCTCGAAGCGATTTCCGCTGGTCTTTGCTGCTGCTGGTAGATCAAGCCCCAAGCTGGCTGGCGACATCGCTGACAGGTGCGGTCACGACCTCAATTCGGAGACCGCCTTCAAGCGGCGCCATTTCCTGCAGACGGACTGAAACCGTGCAAAATGCCTTGGCGAAGGTTCGCGTTCGATATCGTCCGGGAACCTTCGTTTTCAGCACCGGCATCCTGCCTTTCCATTTAGCCAGCAATGGCAGCGAAGCCGGAACAGGGAGCGTATGAAGAGCGGAGGGATCTGTCTTTGAGTCCCATACCCAGACCTGGATTCTGATTGAGGCCAGTCCGAACCAGCCCCCACCGGCGTGATGGCAAGTCAGGCTCTTTTTCGAGAAAATTTTTGATGTCAGTGTCTTGTCTGAGCGGCAAACCCGGTGCCGGTCGCCACATGGACTTGCGTCCAGAATGTCCCAATCCCAAACAACACCTCCATCCTTGACGGCTGCGGATCTCAATTTCACACCGGGATGGCTCCCACCCATGTCAGATGCCAAGTGTGCTGGATCAGCCGGGAACCGCTGCGGAAAGAACCATGAACACGTAAGCCTTGGCCTTTCTGAGTTGGCCTTCGGATATGACGAGCTTGATGTGGTGAATCCCACGAAGCAGTATGAAACGTCCCGATTTCCCGAAAAGCGCTGTCGGTTTCGATACCCAATCGGCCAGCGCCGCGAGCTTGTCCGGGATTGCGATGTCCTCATGACCCAAAGCACTCAGGAACGGATCCCAGTCAGTCAGACCGTCAAGCCAGTAGCGTGAGTCCTTCGTGTATCTTTGCTTGACAATGAGGGTGAGACCCAATGTGGGACCGACGCCGCCCTCCCCCAAATCAATATTAACTCCAGTTCTGGCGATATTCACGCGTTCGCTGAAACGGGCGATAACGGACTCGACAGACGGAAACTGGCCCGGCCATCGAAGGTCGCGAAGATAGGAGCCGAGATCCTTCCGCGACTTGAATCCCATGATCGCCAAGCGGACTGACCGGGAGCGCGACGGAAAAACGCCGAAGGAGTCCATGCGCGTGTCTTCCGGCTGAACCTGATAAGCACGCTCAACATGCTTTCTCTCAGCCTCGCTCAACGTCCAGCCGACGCAGGAAACGAGCGCGTTAACGACGTCTACGGCATCATTGACCTGTCCGCAGGCCCCAAGGATCGGACGTTCGCCAGGCCGGAGGAACATTCCCGGAAACGGGCAGCCTCCCCCTTCGGCGGAACCGATGTCATATTCCAGCATTACCTTGCGGCCGACGATCTCTCGCAGGGCTGAACCCCTTTCATCCATCAGTGCGAACAGCTTCGTAAGCGCTCCAGCAACTTCATCGCTCCCGTCGCGGCCCGCGCGCTCTTCGAAGACCGCAGCCGCACGGGTTCCGCTAGCCAGCGATACGCCGAAATCTGCTTCCGGGCTGCGCAACTGAAGAGGAAGTTCAAAACCGAACGGAAGTGCGCCCATTGTGATCGGAAGCCGATTCGAGCATTCGAGCATGCCCTCCCACTCCGCATTTCCAATAAGGCTTGGCGATATGCTGTTTCGAAAGCGCCCAAGCAGTTCACCCATGGTGCCGCCCTCTTCGGCAAGCCTGTCCTGGGTCAGCAGGACTGCTTCGTCAATGTCCATTTGCTCTCCTCATGCAATGACAGGCGCCGGATTCAGGTCGGTTTCTTCGACACGTCGCCTGAGACGCCCCATGCTCACAGGAACTTCGTACAGCCGGCCAGGCGCGAACCGCGCCCAGAAATGACGCATTCCCGGCACGATGACCCGTACCACGGGCATTCCGATGTCAGGTCGGGTCTGGTCCAGAACAAGGAACTCCATACCCTTGGCTTCGACGAGGGCGCGGCACATTTCCACGTCGTCGCGCGCGTCGGTCGTTTCAATGGCAGGATAGTCTGCGGCCTTTCGAAGGCGCTCCCCTTCCGCTGGAGCCAGCCAGCTACATTCAGCGAGACGGGCGGTCTTCCACCACCAGAGAGCCAACGGGTCATCGACCATGGGCTGTCCACCGGCCCGATCCGGCCGCGGCAGCCAGCTAAGGCACTGGTTAAGTTCACATACTGCGCGCAGAGCCGCAACGCGCGCGTCGGCGTGGGCACCGGCGCCGTAAATGATGTCCTCGCTCTGCGCGTCCGTTCTCCGCGAGAGCGCGACGAATGCAGGAACCCTGATATCCGAAGTGACATCGAGCATCCAGATTTCTCTGCCGCAGCGGGCGTAGTAGTCCGATGCCACAGCGAGGTAATCGTCGTCGAAACTGACAAGGTCAACCGCCGGGACCCGCAGCTGGTTGTACCACCAGATGGCAAACGCGTCACGCTCTGTCAGTTCATAGAAGCCCTGCACGATGGCTTCCTCAAGGGTATTGCCCGCCGCGCATCCGTTGGAATCAGCGATCAGATCCAATGGGCCACGCTGTTCCGACGCCATGCCGTAGAGCATTGAAGTCGGCAGACAGCGATGTCGCCGCTGCGTGAGCGACCATACCGGCGTCCAGTCAATCTCGGCATCAGGATCGAAACGCGGCGGAACGATATTGTAAGGATGGCCTTTCGCGTTGATGTTGGCGGCGCGATCAAGCTGCCACTCACTGAACAGCTGCACATCGTTGGGATGTATGGCCTCGTCATCGCCAGCGAATTCAACAAACCGCCTTCGAATCCGGATCTCATCTCCCTGAATGGCCCCCGAATAGCGCTCCAGCGCCTCGCAGAGGGCGCTTGCCCTTGACTGTTCGCGCGTGCTTCCCTTGCCGGCGCTATTACTGCGCAGGCCGCGCCGGAGCGAACTCAAGGTCCGACTCCTTGCGGCGAGATTGCTCCCGGCCCAGTCGACATGCAGCCAGGAATCGGTCTCGTCGGACGTACGTGAAAGCCAGCTCACGACTCCACTAATCGGGCTTACCAGATGGCGATACCGCGCATAGGTGACATCGGGAGACACAGCGCGGGCGCCGCTGCCGCCGTGATGCGCTTTGGGACTTGCCTGCAGAGACAGAGGACTCGGCGGTCGATCAGGACGATACAGTGATTCGTCACCGCAGGCGAAGCATTGCGGGCGACGCGCGGCCCGATGCTGCGAGCTTGCGAACGTGCCGACATTCATCGCGATCGCGTTTCCGTGGAGCGGTGCGGACTCTTCCAGCACCAGCCATTTGATGATTTCGGCGGCGATCAGGCCATACAGCGCCTCCAGCACCGCGGGTTGAGCAGCGAACGGCTTGAAGGCTGCCTGTTCGCCAGCAACGTTGCGCAGGAAATTGTGGACTTCCTGATGGCCGCGCAGGCGGTAGGCCAGGCAGTTCCAGCAGGCCCCTTTCCCGTCCGCGCGAAAAACCGGGCCAAACAGCGCCTCCATGCCACGTGGCCTCACCAGTATCCACGGGGTATGCGATTCAAGCTGGCGCCGGTTCAAATCTCCAATGCTCGATGCAAGGAAATCGTCGCACACAACGGCTTTGAGCGCGGGATTGCAGTTTGTCATGGTCGCGCCCTGCCCGGTCAAGTGCTCGATCAGCTGTCCGCCATCGCCCTCAACCGCAACACGTGCTTCTGAAAGCCGGCCTTCAGCCCAGCGAGGCGAGGCGCCAAGTGACGACCAGTAAGCAGCCCGTGACCGTTCCAGGCCATGATCAGCAGACACGACATAGCCCTTTGCGGAAAGCGATCCGATGGCCGCAAGAACATCTCTGGCAGGATGCGAGATCCCAAGACTCGCAACGATCTCGTCCTGTGTGTGCCGACCGTCAAGCAATGGCAGCAAACTGCAATGCAGCTCGCCGCGCAGCAGAGTGTTGAACCGCTCCGAAACCAGCAGCGCCTGCGCTTCACCGACAATATGCGGCTGCAGATGCGGCGAAAGAGCGGGAAGCTTGACCAAGCCCCGGTCTTCCGGTGTGACTCGCGTCAGAATCCCCTTCCGGGGAATGGTGGAGCTATCCGACGGCATTTCGCGTTTCCGAGCGGGTTGAGCCGTCAGATTCAGGCCCGGGACAGCAGCCGGTCAATTTCGTCGGCGGATCGACGCGCGGTTTCGGCAGCCGCCGAATTCAGCGCCGCAAAGCTCTCATGGCCACACGCGCTCGCAACGAGGGATCTGACGTTTTTTCCAGCCTTGGCAACGTCAAAACCTTCCTCTCCGACGAGGCGCGCTATGCCCTGGCAGTTTCGCCAGATTCCAGCGGCCTCTTTCAGACGTTCAGCGCCGACAGCGCCAAACACCGCCGCAGCGGTCGGTGCCGGATCGTCAAGATCAAGGCCGGACTCGGTCAACTGAAGGATCCGCGCGGCCCGCTCCAGGTCTTCCAGCCCCCCGCGCGCGGTCACGAACGTCGATATACTGGCTTCATTGGAGCCACTCGATGGTTCGCGAAGTCCCGAGAGCAGCGCTTCGTCCCTGCCATATCCGGCCAGGATCCCGCGCCGCGCATCGTCGAACTGACGGCCAGTTTCCAAATCACCGCACTCAAAGACGCAGCGCGCTCTTGTCAGAACCGGAATCTCTGCGGGATCCGGGTTTCCGAACTGTGTTTGCAGCCCGGAAAGATGAAGTGCGGGAAAGGCTCTCGAGCCTCGTGGAATCGGGGAAAACAGCAGGCTGTCCTGCACGAGATCGGTCAAGGCCTCGCCGAACTGCCGACACAGGCGCTCCAGACTGTCATCTCGGCTGCCGCCATAAACAAACATCATGTTGACCGCGACGCCAGGGTAAGCATCCCTGCTTGCGAGATCACCCAGGAGTACCGCTGCGACCCCGCCTCCGCGCAGCCGCCCGAACCAATCGATGAAGTCCTCGACCACGGCGGCCAGCACGGTCGAAATCGATGCCTCGGCAAGGTTGGAAAGCGCAACCCTGGCCTCATCCGGCGACAGATTCCCACGCACCAAATGCATCCCGATCTGAAACGCCTTGTCATTCGACCAGTTCCCTACGATTTCGGCGCTTTCACCTGCGTCAGCGGTCGGCAGTTCCGCAATCAGGCCCTTCATTTCCCGAACGTCCATTTCATGCGTCCAGTAAACCCGCGTCAGGCCGCGCCGCGCCAGCAGTTCGAACTCCGGGTCCGGCCCGAATCCCTTCGGCAGGTCGAGATCCGTAAATTCCCGATCTTCGAGACTGTCGAGAAGTTCCGGGTTGCGTTCGATTCTCTTGGCAAGCCGCGGCGAAGCGCCGAAGATCTCGATGATCGCGTCAAAGGCATCCGGCCGCGCCGCCGAAACCGGACTGTCGTAGGCGCTCCAGTCATCGATTTCCGGATAGAAATGCCTGCGCCACCCGTCCACCAACGGATCCATCCTCTCGAACCAGCGTTTCGGCCGCAGTACGATATTCATCATGTCGGCGTAAGTTCCGGGCAGTTCCGGCGATTCATCGGGATCGTGAACCTGAAGCAGCGGGTAGTGACGGGATGCCGTCGCATGATGATCCGCATGACGCTGCATGTTGAAAAACATCCAGTTGCTGAATTTCCAGTCGGCGCTCCAGGAATGGCGGGGCATGATCTTTTCCCAGCGGCCGTTCGGCAGGCGGACACGGCGCAGGCCGTAGTGCTGGAAATAGTTGCTGATTTTCATCGAGAATACGCAGCTGAACCCGAGGAATATGAAGACGGGCACCGCCCAGATTCCGCCCATCCAGAACACCAGACCATACCAGAACGCGACGCCAAGTCCGTAGCGCCAGAACGGATTGCTGCGATGCCAAACAGGAAGCCGGCGCCGTGCCAGCCGTTCACTGGCGACTCTCCAGGAATTCGTGAGGTTACACACCACTTCCTTGGGAAAATACCGCCAGAAACTCTCGCCTTTCGGTGCGGACCCCGCATCGAATGGAGTGCCCACAAGTGCATGATGGATGTAAACGTGCTCCGTGGCGTATTGAGGATAGGAGGCGGAGGCGAGCAGGAACTCACCGACCCTCCGTTCCCATGCGGTGCGCCGGTGAATCAGTTCGTGACCGACGACAAATACTGCCTGGGCTTCCATCGTCAGGATGATTGCCAGCAGCGTCGCTTCCCACGCAGCGAACTGGTTCACTGCAAGGATCTGCCACATGCCGAAGATGAGAATCGGTGGCCACAGGAACGCCCAGGCCCAGACCGGCAGGTTATGCCAGATCAGCCGACGCTCAGGCGTCTTCGCCGGATCCATATTGCGACCGTCGACGCCCAGCGCCCGGTCAAGCGGACCGGCCACACTCATGAACAGGAGCGGCGGCAGCAGCCACCAGCCGCCGTAAACCGCGGCGAGCAGAATCAGCGGAAATATGCACAATGGCAGATAGTGCGGAACTGCGTTGATGGCCGACGGTTCGATTCGAGGCCTCATCCCGGCGAAATTCGGCCCCGAGTCACCGCCTACGAGTGCATCCTGCGGCATAGTGGATCCCCTGGCAGACAGTTGCATCATTACATGCAGGGACAGCCTAGCATTCGAAACCGCCGCCCGCAATTCACTCAGCGCGGCATGCAGGGCTATTTTTTTGTCCGCCCGGTGATTTTTCGGCTGGCCATTCCGTTTTCTCTGTGGCAACGTGCCTTCCATGGTGATTCCCGCGCCCCCTGATTCGTCCATCGACCTGAGCGCTGTCACGGTGCGGCCGACGCGCG
>JAJEAY010000216.1 GCA_022824145.1 Rhodobacter sp.
ACCGCCACGGCTGACGAGGTCACGGCGATGCCGGCTGGACCCCACGCTGTGCTCGACGACGTGATGGAGGCGATCCACGCGCGATCCCGGACAATCCAGAACACATTGGCCAATTAGGCGCATGCGATCAAGGCCCCTCGCCGCATCACGAGGTTGCGGCTTCCGCGCGGATTGCGCCGGTCCGGCTTGATCTCGGGCTTGCTCCGAACTCAAACCGGACAGATCTCTGTGCGCTCCGCCAAGGTTAGGCGAAACCTGGAGAGCCCCAAAATCTCCGGGGTCTCGCCGCTGACAGGTCTTGGCACTGGTCTGCCTTGGTTGAGCAGAGAATCCCTCGGTCGATGAGGCCATCGGCATTGTCATGCCGGGTGACCCCGGAGATTTTGGCGGTCCCGTCTATGGCCGCCTCCGCAATGTCGAACAACAGGCATCCTTCCCGTGAACCGCCTTTCATGTCGTGTGCGAATCCGTTGACCACCGTCCGACGCGATCGCGTCTGAAGACGGTGGATGATCTCCAGAACAAGGTTCACGAGATCATCCGTCAGCCTCGCTCCGTTCCCTCCCAATTTACACTCCCCACTCCCATTTCGAGGTGCAATGCTCGGCCTTGCGGTAAATGATCAGGCAGCCGACGGCGACAACAGCAGCCCCAAGCACGGCTGCGAACTGAGCAGACCAGTACGGCAGGGATCAACCTTCATGGATGGCAATGTACCGACATAGCTGCCGACCCAAGTTGGGTGAACCGGCCCAACTGCAGTTGAGACGTTGGCGCTGGAAGACAGGATTGGGAATTTAGCCCCGAACCTGAATGGAAGCCGAGATGGATCAAGCTGAAAACGGCTCAGAAGACGCTGTCATACAGGTCCGAGACAATCGGCCGGCCTTTGGATGCACCCATCCGAAGAACCATAACAACCGACCTCAGAAATCCAGATTCTCAACGCTAAGCGCATTCCGCTGGATAAACTCCCGACGGGGCTCAACGACGTCACCCATCAGCCTTGTGAACACGTCGTCTGCATCGACATCATCCTCAACCTTGACCTGCAGAAGCGTCCGCGCTTCAGGATCAAGCGTCGTTTCCCACAGCTGGTCCGGGTTCATTTCACCCAGTCCCTTGTAACGCTGCATCGTGAGACCCTTCCCGCCTTCGTCCAGAACCGTCTCCAGAAGGCTGACCGGACCGAAGACTGCGGTCGTCCTGTCGCGGCGTGCCATTTGCGCCGGGCGCGAATAGATCTCCTGCAGACCTTTGGTGAATTCGCCAAGCCTTCGGGCTTCGCCGGAGCGCAGCGCAGGCCCGTCCAATGTACGCACCTCCTCGACTCCCCGCAGGCTTCGGGAAAGACGCAACCCTCGGTCCTGCGTAGGCCGCCCCATCCAGCCACGTTCGTATTCTTCGCTGATCAGGTCAAGACGTGCTGCAACGGAACCCGCCACGCCCTGGAGATCCGCGTCGACGCGTCCTGGCAGAAACGCTCCGGCAACGGCGGCCTGCTCGAGAATGCTCTGTGGGTAATGTGTCGGGAACGCCTGCAGAACCCGGCGCATTCCGCGCGCTTCCTCCACAACCCGCGCGAGATCAGCGCCAGTGATCTCCTCGCCCGTTCCAAGCCGCAGGATGGCTCCCTCCACGCCTTGCCCGATCAGGTGGTCCTCAAGTGCCTGCTGGTCCTTCAGATAAACTTCGGACTTGCCGCGACTGACTTTGAAAAGCGGTGGCTGCGCGATATAGAGATAGCCACCCTCGATTATCTGCGGCATCTGGCGGTAGAAGAACGTCAGCAGCAGAGTACGGATGTGCGCACCGTCCACGTCGGCATCCGTCATGATTATGACCCGGTGGTAGCGAAGCCGTTCAATATCGAATTCGGAGTGTCCGATCCCGGTGCCGAGCGCAGTGATGAGCGTTCCGATTTCCTGGCTGGAGAGCATCCGGTCGAACCGGGCGCGCTCGACATTGAGAATCTTGCCCCTGAGCGGAAGAACTGCCTGATTGGCACGCGCCCGGCCCTGCTTGGCGGAACCGCCTGCGCTGTCACCCTCCACGAGGAACAGTTCGCGCTTTCCGGGATCCTTCTCCTGGCAGTCGGCGAGCTTCCCGGGCAGCGAGGCAACGTCAAGGGCTGACTTCTTCCTGGTCATTTCGCGCGCTTTTCGGGCGGCTTCGCGGGCCCGCGCGGCTTCGATGATCTTGGTGACGATCACCTTGGATGGACCGGGATTCTCTTCGAACCATTCACCCAGTTTCTCGTTCATCAGCCCTTCGACGATCGGCCGAACCTCGGAACTGACAAGTTTGTCCTTGGTCTGCGATGAAAACTTCGGATCCGGCACTTTCACCGAAAGCACGCAGGTCAGCCCCTCTCGCGCATCGTCGCCGGTGAAATTCACCTTTTCTGACTTGGAGAGGCCGGACGCACTTGCATAGAGGTTCAGGGAGCGTGTCAACGCGCCCCGAAAACCGGCCAGGTGGGTTCCGCCGTCACGCTGCGGAATGTTGTTCGTGAACGGAAGGACGGTCTCGTGATATCCGTCGTTCCACCACATGGCGACCTCTACAGTGATTCCGTCCCGAGTGCCGTTGATCAACACCGGTTCGTCGATGAGCGGATGCTTGTGACGGTCAAGGTAACGGACGAATTCGCTTACCCCTCCCCGATAGCGGAGCTCAGTCCGCAGCCGCTCTGCCGGACGCTGGTCCTCGAGAACGATTCGGACACCGGAATTCAGGAACGCAAGTTCCCGAAGCCGGCTCTCCAGCGTTCTGTAACTGTATTCGAGATTGGAGAATGTTCCGGTAGACGCGAGGAAACGGACCTCGGTCCCTTTCCGGCCTTCGCCGTCTCCGACTACCCGGAGATGGCTTGCGGTCTCACCGTTTTCGAACCGTGCCCTATGCTCCTTGCCGTCCCGCCAGATGCGGAGTTCCAGCCATTCGGAAAGTGCGTTCACAACCGAGACGCCGACGCCGTGAAGGCCACCTGAAACCTTGTAGGAGTTGCTGTCGAACTTCCCGCCGGCATGAAGCTGGGTCATGATGACCTCGGCGGCGCTCACTCCCTCTTCAGGATGTATGTCAACTGGAATGCCGCGGCCATTGTCGCTGACGGATACGCTGCTGTCAGCGTGGATACGCACTGTAACCCTGTCAGCATGACCTGCCAAAGCTTCGTCAATTCCGTTGTCGACGACTTCATAGACCATGTGATGAAGCCCGGAGCCGTCATCGGTGTCGCCGATATACATCCCCGGGCGTTTGCGGACAGCCTCTAACCCCTTGAGAACCTTTATGGAATCGGCGCCGTAATCTTCCAGTTCCAGAGCAGTCTCAGCCATGGTCTGAATCCTTGTTGATCACCGTCGCAATATACAGACCACTAGCGTAGTTGTCACGCGCCGAACACAATATTTTGTGATTGATGGATTTTCTATGCAGTCACGTGACAGCGATCACGAAGCCGACACAGACAAGAAGGCAGCCTGCAGCGACATTGGTCCGCCGCAAGGCAGCCGGGCTTGCCATCAGGCTGCGTACACGGTCAAAAAACAGTGCTGTAGCCAGGTTGCCGATGAGTGGAACCACAACCGAAAGCACAACGATGGCAACAATGTCCGCGGCGACGATCCCGGACAGGTCGAAGAAGCCGGGAAGCACACCCATATAGAAGAGCACCGCCTTTGGATTGGACACGATCGCGACAACTCCCGCGATGAATCCGGACCACATTCCCGGCCGAGTCAGCCTGCTGTCGCTTTCGATCGGCCTTCCGGCATGGTGGAGAATCAAAATTCCCATTCCGATGAACGTCAGAACCGCCACCCATTTCAGGAACGCCATGAATCCTGTGAATGTCGCGGCAAGCCAGGACACGCCGACGACCGCCATCAGCGGCCAGACCGAATCCCCGACCGCCACACCCAGAGCCAGCGGCCAGGCGGCCTGGAAACCTCCGGAAAGCGTACGTGCGATGAGTGCGACCCACACCGGACCCGGTGTCAGGAACAGAACCAGAAGGGCGCCCGCGTACATTGCGAGTTCGGTCGAAGAGACGGTCACCTATTGAGCTCCTGCACCACGTCACGGGCCAAAGACTATGCTGGATCGAATCATTCGACCGCCTTTCTCTGGCCACATGCGGCAGCCAAAGGGACAGTTCGGCAGCGACATGCCCATCACTGTCCACGCTGGGTTACTATTGGGGTGCCTCCGGCATCGGAGACTTCCAGCCACAAGGCCCGGCTGGCAAGACCATCAAACAGCCCGGCTCCGGTTCCGCTCATCCATGCCTGGGCGTTCAATGCACAGATCTCGTCATACAGCGCGGCGCGACGGCCGGAGTCCAGATGCGCTGCAACCTCATCAAGGAGCAGTATCGGCGGGGCTCCCGAATCCCGGATCAGGGCACGTGCGTTCGAAAGCACCATTGAGATCAGCAAGGCTTTCTGCTCACCTGTTGAACATTGCCTGGCTGGAACTCCCTTGGCCGCGTAAGTAGCGTCAAAATCTGCCCGATGGGGTCCGACAAGCGTACGCCCGGCCAAAAGATCGCGCTGCCGGCTTTCCGCCAGCGCCGTGGCAAATTCGTCCTCGGTATCCGGTGTCAGGCTTCCTTCCGCACAGGTCAGCACCAGTTCCGCCGCAGGGAAGGCCGTCTCGGCTGCAGCCTGTGCGTGGGCCAGCTGATTCAGTGCCGCGCTCCGTCCGGCCTGAATCGCGCACCCTGCCTCCGCCATCCGCGCTTCCAGCGCCATATACCAGTGCCGGTCGCGCACTTGATCCTTCAGCAGCCGGTTCCGTTCGCGCATTGACCGGTTATAGGCCAGAGCATGAACGGCATGTTCGGGATCAAGGCTCATCGCAATTCGGTCCAGAAACCGCCGTCTCTGCTCCGCGCCTTCCATCCATAGCCGGTCCATTGACGGAACCAGCCACACCATTCGGACAATCCGGCCCAGCGCAACCTGGGGCGCGGTCTTGCCGTCAATGGAAACCTGGCGGGTTCCGGCCGCATCGGCCGAAGTCACGACTTCATGCGCCTGATGCGGCGTTCCGATAACCGCCGAGACCTTCCAGCCGCAGTTTTCGGGACGCAGCGCGATCTCGTCCGCCGCAGCACGCCTCAGGCCACGTCCCGGAGACAGCAGGGATACGGCTTCGAGGAGATTTGTCTTGCCAGCGCCGTTTGGCCCGAAAAGCACGACCGGCCTGCCGTCGAATTCCAGCTTTAGGGACCGGTGGTTGCGGAAACGCGAAAGGGACAGGCCAGTCACAGCTAGTCCCGGCATGTCCAGTTCTCCGTTTGGCGGCCCCGCCGGAGGCCGGAATCGACCTCAGCCTCAGGTACGCATCGGCATAACGACATAGAGAGCGCCGGGGTCACCGCTTTCGAGAATGACCGCCGGATCGCTTGCCGAATTGAAAAGGAACACTGCGTTCTCGCGTTCCACCTGGCTGGAAAGCTCCAGAAGGTACTTTGAGTTGAATCCAATCTCCAGCTTGTCGTCGCCATATGCGACGGCCAGTTCCTCTGTGGCCATGCCACTGTCAGGGTCATTCACCGAGAGCACTAGCTGATCGGAGTCAATCGTCATCTTGACGACACGGGACGTTTCGAGACTGACGGTCGCTACCCTGTCGACCGCTTTGGTAAGCTCAAACGCGTCGACTTCCATTCTTCGGTTGTTCCCTACTGGAATGACGCGCACGTAATCGGGAAAGTTCCCGTCGATGACCTTGGAGGTCAGTGTGACTTCCGGGGTTGCGAAACGCACCTTTGTCTCGCTGACACTGACCGCGATTTCGTCACTGTCCCCTTCCAGAAGTTTGCTCAGTTCCCCAATTGCCTTGCGCGGCACGATCACGCCGGGCATCTCCTCGGCGCCGTCCGGAAGTTCGGCGTCAATTCTGGCAAGGCGATGGCCGTCCGTGGCCACACAGCGCAGGACCTTTTCGCCATCCGCCTCCGCGACATGCATATAGACGCCGTTGAGATAGTAGCGGGTCTCTTCGGTCGAGACCGCGGTTCTCGTCTTGCTGAACAGCCGCTTGAGAACGTTAGACTGAACTGCGAAATTCGCCGTGAAATCCGACGACGCCATGATCGGGAAATCCTCTGACGGCAATGTCATGAGTTTGAACTGTGAGCGCCCTGCCTCGATCGCCATCCGGCTGCTGACTTCGTTCAGGGAAAGCTGCACCTGTGCACCGTCAGGCAGTTTGCGGACAATCTCGTTAAGCGTCTGTGCCTTGACCGTGGTCGAGCCCGGCTGTTCAACTTTGGCATCGACCCGGTCGATCAAATCCACATCAAGGTCAGTGGCGCGAAAACTGATTGTGTCGTTTTCCGCAACGATCAGCAGGTTGCCAAGAATCTGGACAGGTGCCCTTCGCTCGACGACCGACTGCGCATTGCCAACCGCTTTCAGCAGCGTTCCGCGTTCGATACTGATTTTCATCGGCAGTCACCTCCACCAAAGACCCCGGAACACGCAGCCTAGCGTTTCCGCGTTCTGATACAAGCCGATTCTTGCTGCGGCGCAATCGCTGCGCCTCTGGTCCAGCGTCGATGTCATGTTTCCAGCGCGCGCCGAAGGAGTTCAATGTCTTCCGCAAGCTGGCTGTCCTGGTTCCTCAGTTCCTCAATCCTCCGAACGCTGTGCATGACCGTTGTGTGATCGCGGCCTCCGAAGCGCCGGCCGATTTCAGGTAGGCTGCGGGCAGTCAGCTGCTTCGCGAGATACATCGCGATCTGCCGGGGTCTGGTCACTGTCTGATAGCGGCGGGGCCCGATCAGGTCCGCGAACCGGATGTTGTAATGCTCCGAGACCTTGCGCTGGATTTCCTCGACGGTGACCTTGCGGCTGGCATCGCGCAGAATGTCGGCGAGACATTCCTGGGTCATGTCCAAATTGATTTCGCGTCGCATCAGCGACGCGAACGCGATGAGCCGCATCAGTGCTCCCTCCAGGACTCGGACGTTGGTTGTGATGCGGTGGGCAAGGAATTCCAGCACGCCATTGGCGATGGCAATGTCGCTGTTCTGCCTAAGATGCTGTTCTGTCTTCTGCTGCAGTATTCCCAGCCTCAGCTCGTAATCGGTCGGATGAACGTCAACGACAAGGCCGGACTGGAGGCGGGACTTGATTCTGTTCTCAAGATTCTTGATTTCGCCCGGGGCGCGGTCGGCCGAGATGATTATCTGCTTTTTCTGGTCCACCAACGCATTGAATGTGTGAAAAAACTCTTCCTGGGTACTTTCCTTTCCGGCAATGAACTGCACATCGTCCACCATAAGGAAGTCGACTGACCTGAAGAGCTGCTTGAAATCGATCATCCGCTTCTCACGCAGCGCCTGGATAAACCGGTACATGAACTGCTCCGCCGACAGGTAGACAACTCTCGGTTTTGAGCTTCCGGCCAGCAGTTCATGGGCGATGGCATGCATCAGATGCGTTTTTCCGAGACCGACGCAGCCGTACAGAAAGAGCGGGTTGAACATTGTGCTGTCGCCTTCGGCCACGCGCCGCGCGGCCGCATGCGCGAGGTCATTCGGCTTTCCCACGACAAACCGGTCGAACGTAAAGTATGGATTGAGGGGCGCACCTGGCAAATCAGGATCGTCGGTGGCCAATGGGCTGGCCTGACGGCGTGGCTGTGCGACAGACTCGGACCTTTCGGCACTCCTTGACACGGTGAACTTCAGGCGGGTGACGGATCCGGCGGCCGACGACAGCACCTGAAGGATTCTGTCGCCGAAATTGCGCTGTACCCAGTCCCCCATGAACTGCGTGGGAACCAGAAACGTCACAGTTCCGTCGCGCAGTTCCGAGAACTCAAGCGGCTCAATCCAGTTAACGAAATTGCTCGGTCCAACCGTATTCACAAGCTCGCTGCGAAGTTCCCCCCAAGTGTCTTTATCCATATCGTGATCCGACCTTTATCCTTTGTCTCCAACCCAAGCAGAGTCCACACCGTCCACAAGATTCCGGCAGCGGAAACCAGACGCCTGCTGCCTACTCACGCAGCCCATGACCGACACACAGGCACCATCGGACATGCTCAAGGCACAGCGACAGCATCCGGTCAGAAGCCTGGCCAAACCAAGACCGCTCCGTGGACGAAACCACCGTTCCACAGCCATCCCACTCAGGAAGTCGGGACACTCCACCGTGCGGCTCGCCACCTGGCAGGGTGTCAGCGAGCCGTATCGATGTCCCAGACCCGCAGGTCAGCGCAGCCGCTGGCCCACAGCCCGGGCATGATGAAGCGGGACCAGTACACTCATCGCTCCAAAGGCGAATTCACCAGAACTGTCCCTCCCCACCTGTTTCCCCCGAATTGGACTGGTGAGTCGCTGGAACGAATCTAGCAAGTGGCCGGTAACGCTGGCAACAGAATTGTTTGCTTGACATCCGGATTTGCCGCGACTGAATCAGGTAAGCTCTTGATGTGGCGGACTCCTGGGCCGGGATTTCGCCGAAACTTTTTTTCTTCAGGTGTTGTTTTTTGAACTGCTCACCCCGTCCTAGGCTATGCTGTTCGCGACAACAGAAAATCCAACATTTGTGGCAGTCTAAACGGAACTTGGCAGAGAGCTGGCAACGGGGTCCGGGTCCAATGCATTGATTTTCGGGAGCTTTTCCGCCTGGTAGGCGGCCGTCAGGCTGGCAGCCTTATGGGAACGTTCCCGGCCGGATCCACGCTGGGAGGCCCGAAGGCCCGTTTCTGGACCGGGGTCAGCGAGGTGACGGCAGTCACCAGCCCGCCTTCATGGCCGGAAAGGCGCAGCTGGTTCAGCGCCACGCCCGAGAGGTCGTCCAGCAGGGTGCGCAGGCTGTGGGCGGGCAGGCCGTCCTCCGTCCGCTTCGCGGCGGCTTTCCTCCGCGCGGATTCCGACGGCCGGGCCTTCTCCATCGGCGAGCTCCGCTGCGCCCGGGCGCCGGCGCGGTCCCCGGACAGCATCAGCGCCAGCGTGCAGAGCAGCATACCAAGCGAAACCCCACATTGCGCCCGGCTTGGAAGTCACGGTGCACTACCGCTTCCATCCCCTGGCCGGAAAGCGGGCCGCATTCCGGCGGATGCAGTTGCTTCGTGGGCATCCGATTCTTAGGGCGGACGATTCGCGGGGTGCGTCGCACCGGATCCCCGAATGGACGACGTCGCCGGAATCCGGACTGTTCGAGCTTCGCGCCGATCCGAGGCTGTCCCCGGACGCTCTGGCGGATCTGCATGATCTCGCGACATCCTTTCCGGGTTCCGTCCGGAAGAACGGGGAGGAACCCGATGAAGGACGAACCCATGGAACCGCAGGCGTTCCGGACGGACCTGTTCCGGGAGACGCCGCCGGTCTGGCGGAACCCGGAGCTGAGGCAGGCCCTGCAGCCGGCGATCGCGGTGCTGGTCGAGCGGGTGATGGCGGCTGCGCAAGAGAAGGCGGGCGATGACGTTGACGCATGACGCACGGCTGACACTCGGCCACCTGGCGCGGTCGGCGATCGTGTACATTCGCCTCGGCGTCGCGTGCCAGGCCGGAGGCGCAGTTGCGCGAGCGCATCGGCCAGACCCGGAAGCAGATCACGCGCGGGGAAGCGCAGGCAAGAGCGGTAGAGAGCCAGGCGGGCTTCGTCGTGCGGGAACTCGTGGTCACGCGCAACCTTTTCGATAAGGGAATGATCCGGCTGCCCTGCTGCTGGCGCTGGAACGCGAGGCGGCCGTCATAGACGGCCAGACGGGCGACATCAAGGCCGAACGGTTCGAACTGCTCGACTGGAATGAGCCTTCCGAGCCGGGCGCGCCGTTCTGGTGCCAGGACAGGATGCCAAAGGCGCTCCTGAACCCGAACGCGTCCCCGCTTGGCTGCGATCCTGGACGAAGGCGGCACGGTCGACGGGCTGCGGCTTCTCTCCGGCAATCTCGTGGTCCGGCCAGAATGCGGTCGCGCCTGCGTGCAGATCCGGGCGCGTGACACCCGGACTTCCCCGACGGCGGCGGCCTCTGGCCGTTACCCACGACTTCGGCCTCCAGGCGCCACGCTCGATGCGGCGCATGAACGACTTCCGGCGTTCGGCGGGCCTTCCGGCCCAGAAACGGGCGGGTTCGGAGGGAGACGGCATCGGCGCGGATCGGGAAGGGTATAGGCTCCTGCAAACTGTACGTGGCGTGACCGAATAGCTGTCCGATTGTCGGCGGGCCTTGGCAATGTGTCAGCACCGGAGCCGTTTTGGTGCGGCAGAAAAAGGTGAACTTTCAAGTTGGGCCAACCGGGAGATTGCGCAGCACCAGGCTCGAAGTCGAGCTTGTGATCAAGTCGCTCGCGCCCATCTTGTCATTGAGTGCAGTCAGCGCGGCGGCGTCTGGAACAGCGCAAGTGACAATCGCGTCAACGTCTCCAGACAACGAAGCCACTTCCTGCACGCCTTCAAGCGAAGCCATCCAATTCAAGGCTCGGTCGCAAGGACGGACAGCGATCTTGACGAACAGCACGGCTCGGATCAGGCCATCTTGGGCGTCAGAGACCTGAACGCGATATCCGCTGATCACGCCGTCTGCCTCAAGTTTCGACATACGGTCTTGAACAGCTGTTCGGGACAAGCCAATTTGACGTCCAATCTCAGCGGCACTCGTACGCGCATTGCTTTCCAGAACCGCCAGTATCCGTTTGTCTGTCTTATCCAAGCCCTGATTCCCCGATTGGCAAAGCGATTACGTCGGTATGCAAGTATCCGATCTTGCGTGCCAGCAATACAATCGCACCTGAAACGGTACACATCAACTTTGCAGGCTGAGGTCGGGACATGAAGAAAATCACGGCACGTGAATTCACAGGTGAAAAAGCATGGGACGCTTTGGACATCGAGCGGATCGGAGACGCAACCGTGCGGCTTCACTGGACCGATGCACCCTACAAGTGGCACGTAAACGACGGCCCGGAGGTCTTCGTTGTACTGAATGGCGAGGTCGACATGCACGTTCGCCAAGAGGGTGCAGAGAATGTCCTGCGTCTGTTGCCAGGCGACATTTTCCACGCGGAAAGCGGCGATGAACATGTTGCCCACCCCGACGGACCTGTCCGCGCGCTTGTCATTGAAAGAGCAGGCAGCGTTTAGGAGGCGATGATCGCGGCCATAGCATGCGGAATGCGGGTGTCTCGCCGAGCCCCCTCGGTCTCGCGGTTCGCCGTGTCCTCGGCAAGACAGGCAGTGTCGGTGCGGTATTCGGTGGACCATCCACGTTTCAGCTCAGCTTCCGAGAAGCGTTCCCGGGACATGCGGCGCCGATGCCTGCGCGATGTGACGGAATTTCAGGACCGGAAAGCGATCAGGCGGTTCCCAGCAGGGTCTCCAACGCTGCGATGCCGCTTGCGGCCGCGCCGTTCACCGAGGGCATGTGCGTGTACTCGCCCGCCAGCGCGGGTCCCCGAACCTGTTCCTTCAGCCTGCCCTGGGCGCGGAAGACCGCCGTCAGGGCGCAGCTGGGCATGAGGCACACCGCCTCCTTCCAGCGATGGAAACGCGTGAACCGCGGTTCCGGCATGTCCGGCGAAGGCGCGAGGGCCGACGAACGAGAAGAATTCCGACAAGCTGAGGATGCCGGGATGGCAGTTGCAGATGTCGGATATCATGGTGGAACCGCACCGCCCGGCGCTGAGCACGAGAACCGGAGCCAGCATGTTGACGCTTATGTGTCTTCGCCCGTTCTCGATTGAGAGCCGTCACCCGCAGCCTTCCGCAGCATGATTTGCGCAATCTGACAAAGACAGCACCGTTCGCGAAATTCAAAATCCTGCGGATTTCGATACCAGATTCGATATGTCGAAAGAGTCCCGGCGGGCGGGCGCCCGGGACATGCGCCCCGCGCACGTTGGAGGCCGCACCGCGAGGGTTTCGCCGCCGATGCTCGGCGATCCGAACCGGCTCGGTTCGGCGGAGATCCCCCGTCACGTCCCGGTCAGGACGTCCTGCGGGACGGTCGACCCGGCCCGCGATCGGTAGAACGTGAAGATCGCCTGGCAGCCCGAACGGGAGAGCTTCCGGTGCGACGGCGTCAGCGCCCGACGCGCCGTGTCCGGGGTCGCGCCGGACAAAGAGCGTCGCGCCCACCTCGTCGAAGCGGGAATCGTCCGGACCCGGCCCGAGGCATCCGCTCCGGCCGACAGCGGACTCCACCGGACGTGCTAGATGCCGCAATGGGGCGGCGATTCTAACTGGCGCATGCCGAGTTCGAGAGGTCGCCGATTTGGTGTGGTTGTCCTTTTCACGCACAACATGTTCTATTGCGGTTGCGGAGACGTTCGGGAAGGAACGTTTCCCGATCACATTGCAACGGAAAGGACAACGACAATGCAGATATACGTCGGACTAGACGTGTCCGTGGCAAGCACGTCGGTCTGCGCACTTGGTGCCAACGCCGGAAGGCGCCTGTGCGGTTACGGCGGACTCCCGTACGGGATCCCGGAACGCATCACAGCGCGTCTCGCGGAAGGAAGGCTTCATCGCCCGCAAGGACACGGAAGGCGTCGAGACTCCGGCGGGCGTAGGCGCGGCCGCGCCCGTGCCGGGTGAGCCTGACGGAAAAGGGCCGTTCGGTCCGGACAAACCCGCCGGCGGCCACGACCAGCGATCCGGCGTCGATCAGGTGGCCGACGAAGTTCCGCCAGCCGAGCGCGAGACCCTGCCCCGCGGCCGCCGCTCTGATCACGTAGGCGTAGTCGTCGTAAGCCTCCATGCAAGGCACCGGCTCCGGACGCCCGACGGTCTCGAACCAGTCGTCCCAGGTCGCCCAGCCGCGGGACAGCCGCGCGAAGCAGAGAAACTGCAGTGCCCCCCACTGCGCCACCGGCCCGTTCAGGACGTCCGCATGGTCGGACGCGAACCCCGGCGAGCACACCGGCGCAATGGACTCGTGGAAGACCGCCACCTCGTCGTCCGGCGCGCCGCTGACGTCATGATAGCCCGCGACGAGGTCGATCCTGTTCACTTTCGCCAGTTCCGGGATCTCCAGATGGCCTTCACTCGCAATGCACAAGTCGGACGAGCGTGTTCCCGCCGATTTCGCGCTGCAGGTATCCGAGCCGTGGCCTGAGGAACAGCTCCGAAGAGGAGCCGCCACAGGCGACGTTCACGAATCTTTGCTCCGCGATGGTTTCCGCCCAGCCTACGGCCAAGGCGATGCGGCCCAGGCCGATGGCGACATTGCGATGGTAGACTTCCCCGGCCGGCGAGAGCCTTACGGCGCGGCCGTCGCGATCAAAGAGCCGAAGCCCGGTCATTTGCTCCAGCTCCGCGATGTAGCGGCTGACGGCGGGTTGCCGGATTCCCAGTTCCTCGGCGGCGCGGGTGAAGTTCGCGAGGCGTGCCGCAGCGTCGAATGCGCGCAGAGCCTTCATGCTGGGCAGAGGTCCGTTGGGATCATTGAGCATCGAACAGGCCGTTACTTGGGGTTCCTGTGTTTCTTACGACATTTTCGGAGATTCGGATCAGGTTCGGTTTCGCCCGCGTGCCTTCCTTGCCTCCAGCCGGACGTTCCCGGCTCCCGGTTCTCTCAGTCATGCCGAGAGAGCCACGAGCATGTACAGGATTCCACAAAAGAGCTGAGACCATCGATCCACACCTCCGAAGCATCCCGCGGGCCCTGAAGTTCCACCTGACCGCGCAACTGCCTGCTCATCCGTGTATAAGCGGGTCCATGAATCCGCAATATGCCACAATTCTGGAGGTTCGAAAAAATCTGTCAGGACACCAGGGCGGCACCGGGTGCATCAATCACGGTCCAACCTGACAGCGAGAGTGCGAAATCAATCCCCCGGTTCCCGACCCGCCCCGTCCAGCAAGCGCCCACTGTTTCCCTGTCCTGCCGAATCACCCCGAGCCTTGAGTCTGGGATGCGCCTCGCGCGCAGGGCGCACCTCGGCTTCGTCTCCACAAGCGATCCACGGGCTTGCCGTGTCAACGCGCGCCGGGACACGGCTCTCAAACAGGAACTGAAGCCCGAGGATCGGACACGGCGAGAGTGTGGCCTCGCCACGCCGCTGGGTGTCCGCTGTCGGATCCGCTCCGGGGTGGAGTGGTCCATTGCGCCGTCTCATGGCGAGAAGCCGGGCTGCGTCGCGTCGGTGACCAAGTATTGGCGCCCGCAGTTCGAGAGCGCGGTCTCAGGCGCACGCAGGCGCGGCGATGCGATTCCGGGCGATCGCCGCCCCTTGCAGGCATGCCTTGGTCGCCGCGATCAAACATCGGAATCCCGGTTTCATGTCCGGCGCCGCGACTATGCGGCGAACGGCGGGCTAAAGTATCTCGATGGCGCGAAGGCCCTTTAGGGCCGGGGGATCCGCTGCAACGGTCGAGCATGACCGAACCGGTATCGTCTTTTGGATAACATCGAAGTTCACGGATGTCGCGGATCTTGGCAGATTCCGCGTCCTTCTGCGAGAAGCCGCAGACGGACAGCACGCCCTAAACCGTGGACGGAGACTGACGGCCCTGGACTGTGCCGACGGAGAGACGGCAGCGCCTCGACCTTGGAAGGCAACCGCGTGCCCGTCGGCTTTGCCGTATCAGTTCCCGCCGAAACCGGGAACCGAGAAGCGAATTCGATCGTCCGGCGTCCAAGCTCGCTCCAGAGCCTCCTGCATTTGCGCCGGAAGCATGACGCCATGGGCCGCGCCATTGGTTCCGGGCGGCAGCGCCGAACCCGCAGTTCGAAATGCCCAGCAAGCCGCCTAGCCCTCCGCCTCCTGCTTCCGGCGGGGACCCCTCCCTCGCCGCTGCTTCATGTCATCCGCCGCGCAAGCGCGGCTGCGCCGCATTGCCGTTCGCCTTCGATAGATGCGCTTCAGCAAGGTGTTCGCCGGATTGACGCTGAACACGCTTACGAAAACGGGCGACCTCCCGGCTAAGTGAAGCGCACGGTGCGAGGCGAGAGTGCAGCGTGACGCTCCGGGTGCATCCTTCGTCGTCCGACGCGAGGACCGGAAACAGCACATGAGGCGCTGACGCTGTCGCACTGGAAGCTCTCCCGTGCGGGCTGCCAACCGGACTTCACGCTGTACCGATCGCCAGTTCGACGAGCGTCGGCAGGGGAACCCTCTTGGCACGGCGTCGAACGTGCGCGGCGGCGCATGTCCCAGGCTGCTGTCCCCCGGGACTACTGGGACATATCGAATTTGGTATTCAATTCCGCACGATTTTGAATTTCACGGGCGGCACCGTTTCTGTCAGGTTTCGAACGTCCTGTCGCGGATTCCTGCGGCGGGATCGTGAAGCCGGAGAAGGGAGGAAGGATGGCCTTAGTCTTGATAGACGGCATGGCGGTCACGTTCGGCGGACGGCCGCATTGCCCCTGACAAGGACACGCGGATCCGGCGGATCGCATGAACAACGGAGCCGAGAGTTCCGTTCGACCTCCGAGGCGGCATCCCGTACGGATCGGGCGCGCTACCGAAATAGGGTTGCATCGGAAAGAAGGCCGTTCCGCGCTTATACTGATCCCCTGGAGAAACTGCTCGCGCGCATCATGGGGAAAACCCGCACGCTCATGCTCGAATGGTGTGACACCCGGAAGCGCGATCCGGAACGACAGAACGCACAGCGCTTCCTTCGGCACCTGAATCAGCACGTCATGTCCGGCGTGCACTCGCTCTCCTGCATGCACCATCGGGCACGGCACGAAGCGTCTGGAGTTTCCCGTCGGACCTTCAGGGCCACGGAAGCGTTGCGGAAGGGCCTGGATTCGACAGTGCATGAACAATACGGGCGCGAGGGGAACAGGCAAAATGGGCGGACCGACCGACCAGAAAGATCCTTCGGATGAAATCCCGATTGCGGTCGAAACGGATATCCTTACATACGATAGAGCGCCAGAGCGCCAGAGCGCCGCGACTCCGTCCGGCGTCCGTGGGGCCGGATCGTCAGTCCAGCCTACTCCAGTCTCCCGAAGCTTTGCTCCTGCCTGATGAAAGCCGGCATTCCAGGCTCGGGACGTCCGGCCAACCGCACCGGTGCAGGGGGGTCGAGCCACACCGGATGGGAATCGCCAAGCATCGCCGACGCCTCTGTCGCGCCGTCGGGGATACTGTCCGGCCTCGCTTTACGGGTCTCCGCCGCCGCCCGCCGGGTCTTGGCTACCGGGACGTTCGCCCTTCTCGGCTTCGCCTTGTGCGCACAGCCGGATACGGCACGGGCCGAGGTTGTCTGGAAGGCAAAGCTAACGGTCGGCCAGCATCCGCGCATTGCCGGCTTTACGGGTTCCGAATTCGACCCGGACTACGGCTCGCTGACGGGGCGGACCTTTTCGTACAGTGGACTGACCTGGACCATCTCTATATTTGCGTACGATGACGGCACTAGAGGCCAAAGATTCAAAGGACTGTGGTTCGGGGCGAAAGCAACGTCTTCGGTCAGTGGAGCATTTTCCGAGGGCGTGAAGGTTTGTGTCGGCCCAACTCACGTGACCACCCTCGAAAAAAACGTGAATGCAAACACCGTTACCAATGCGAGGGACGCTGCCGAGACTGTTGACTGGAGCGTAGGCGAAACAATCACCGTTGGCCTGGTGAGAGGAACCACGACCTGCGCGGCCCTAACCGCCGCCACGGGCGCGCCGACGATCACGGGCACGCCGCAGGTCGGCCAGATGCTGACGGCGTCGAAGGACACGATCGCGGACACGGACGGGCTGCCCGACAGCGATTCGGACTACAGCTACCAGTGGATCCGGGTGGACGGGAGCACCGAGACGGACATCATGGGCGCCAACGGCGCGGACTATACGGTCGCATTGGCGGACCTTGGCAAGGAGCTCAAGGTGCGCGCGAGCTTCACCGACGATGCCAACAACGCCGAATCGCGAACGTCCGCGGCGACGGCGACGGTGACGGCGACAGGGGTGAGAGCGACCGCTGTCTCGACCGCCTCGGCGACGCTGAACGTGACCGGCCACCCGGGCACCTGGTACTACAAGTACACCAGCCCCTCCGGAGGGACCTGCTCTGGGACACAGGGCGGGTCGAGCGCCGACGTGACCGGCCTGAAGGCGGGACAGGACTACACGTTCGCGACCTACTCGGACAACCTGTGCGTGTCCATGCTGGCGAGCGTGTCGTTCTCGACGACGTCGGAGCCGCTCACGGACCTGACCGCGACGCCCGTCGGGGCGACCCTGGTGGTGCGCTGGAAGTCCGACGGACAGCCCGACCTCACCAAGACGCCGAACTACCAGGTGCGGTGGAAACCGGAGGGCAGCCAAAACTACCCGATCGACGCTGATGACAGGGTTGATGCATTTGCAGGCACCACTTCCTACACTTACACAATCTCTAACCTCGAACGGAACACGGCATACACGGTGCGGGTGCGGTTCCGCGAAAGCACCACAGTAATCACCGAGTCCTCGGTGACAGACACGACGGGGTTTCCGACCTTTCAACGTCCCACACTTGTATATGGGGTCCTATTCCCGCCTTCTCTCGCCGAGCGCGTCGCGCACCTGGACGGCCCAGCTGAGCCGCTCGAGGCCCTGCCAGACCTTTTTCGCTCCCGGGAGCGGCTGGCGTTTCGAG
>JAJEAY010000175.1 GCA_022824145.1 Rhodobacter sp.
CCATCGGGGTCGCCTCCTTTGGTGGTCTGTTTTGCAACTACACCATACCTTGTGGCGACCCCGGTTGCCAGGCTTGTCCCGGCAAAATCGCCGAACTCGGCGGGAAATTCGCGCGTCCCAGCGAATTTTGCAAAAGGCTCATACTGCCTGTGTGGTGCGACATTTCCGCAAAGGAAGCGTACGAATACTCTCCAGTTTTGGCGGACAGGGTTGCAGCCAATTGGGAACACGGCAAAGAAGAGGTGGCCAGAAAATTGATGAGGGCAATAGGAATTTGATTCGTCATCGCTTGCGTACCGAAACCTGAATGATTTCAGGTGGGGCTAGATGGAATATGCTCCCCTTTCCATTGAATTGCGGTTGGGCCTCGATCACCAGCAGCTCCAGAAAACTCTGCTCATCTGAACATTGATAGTTGCAAGCACTGGTTGTCTGGCTCAGCGGCCTCACGCCCAAAAGCACGCCAGCCAGTCGAATGCTGGCTTCACAGATTGCTCCCACGGACAAGGACGACGCGACGACGCCTTGGCTCACCCTTTCGCCAGTGGCGGCTGGCCGCATTCAGTGAACAATCGGATCTTAAGTCGGATACCCTTTCACCACTGACCAAGGTCGCCGTTTCGCTGCCCTCGGGATACAGAATTTTGCCGAGTTGTTCGAGACGCGGGCTGACTTTCACGGTCGGACCGATGATCGTACAGTCGATGTTTCCGGTCGCGCTGATGTTGCTGACCGCTGGCGGCTAGAGCGGATGCCGACGCAGATGCCAAGCGGCGCCTCGCCCCAAGACTGGCGGCGGACATTCTACGCCCGGAAGTCGCCAGCGACCGCCAAGGCTGCTCGGCAGGCCCGATCGGCTGTGTCCGTCGTGCCACAGAAGTTCATCGCCGAATCGCCGATGAACTTGTTGACCATACAAGCGAGCGTGCCGACAAGCGCCGTCTCGACCCCGCTTCCCGCTGCCCAGTTGACGTCGACGACTGTTCCATTCTAGTGCATTAGTCAAAAGTCGAGGCCCGAACCGCTGAATTGGATGACATTGGTTGTGTACTTTGCCAACCGAAGAGAAGATGGCTGACTCAAACTTGCGCCGACAAAATGTTTCCAAAGCTTCGCTGAGACAAGAGTGCCTGCGGACAATTTCGATCATACTTATCGCACCCGCGATCACCTTGGTGGGCTATTTCATCAACAACACGATTCATGAACGAGCGTTAGAAAAGGAATACCTCGAACTCGCGATATCGGTCCTTCGCGAACCTGAGCCCGGGGCGAACGCAGATGAGGCAAATGGGTTGCGTACCTGGGCCTGTGACCTATTCAAACTCAACTCGCCAATTCCAGTCCCGGATGAACTTAGCGGCAGCTTGTGTTCCGGCGACGTTGTTTTTCCCAATCCGCCGCCTCCGGCTCCAGCAATCTCCGCCTATCGGGATACCGAGAGCGACGCCCACTGCGACAGCCATCTGCGCTACGGGCACCCATCCGACGACCAGACTCTCTGCAGATTGGGCTTCGCTCTCTCCTATGACCAGCGAATGAACTTACCCAGTTGGGTTGGATATCGACTACTGGCAGACAGGCAACGTGTGGTAGATCAGCGTTTTCCAATCTTGCCGGATCCCGCGCTTCCAGACGGTAGAACCGTCATTGAAGCTTTCCGCGGCAGCAGCTTTGATCGAGGTCACCTTGTGCCAAGCTTCGAAATGGCATGGAGCTACATGACTGCGCGAGAGGTCCAATTTCATTCTAACCTGTCACCCCAGGACCCCGCGCTAAATCGGGGAGGTTGGGCGGCTCTAGACCGTGCAATCCACGAGTGGGTGGAAGAACGAGACGTCCTCTATGTGGTGGCTGGCCCTGTATTTGCGTCAAGCAATGCTCGGACGCTCAACGACGTTATTTCTGTGCCGGAATCCTATTTCAAGGTTGTTTATGATCCTGCGGAGCAGGCGGTTCTGGCTTTCTTGCTACCCAACAACGAAAACGCTGCCTCATACGAAAGCCTCTCGGAATTCCTGGTGACCGTCGACAAAGTAGAAGAAGTTACGAGCTTAGACCTGCTCTCTGAATTGACCGAACCGCTCCAAGAAAATTTGGAAAAAGAGCTTGGAAGAATCTGGGAGCTACGCCCATAGTGAACCGAAAGCCTTCCACCCGTGTGTGTTCGGCCCTGTGTGCAGCTGTATTTGAGTGGAGGTCGACCAAGTCTGAAGCGTCTTGAATTACGTCTTCCTGCCGCGCGGAGCGTGGTCGTAACCAAAGCGTTTCCACGGATCGAACAATTGCTTACTTCCGCCCGAACGACACGACAGCATCCTTACGTCCCTCAACGACATTAGTGCCCAACTTTGGATTCCTCATGATTCTAATGGGATTCCAATGTCAAGATGGATTGCTGCCGTTGAAGTCGCAGAACCCAGAAAAGTAATTGTTTTCATTTGATTAAAGTGGTTGCAGGGGCTCGCGAGCACCGAGACCGACAATTGATTGAGGTGCCGGTCTGACGCGTCTCAACACTGTGATCTATTGAGAGAATTTGGTCATTCCGCGCAGAGTTGTCTGGTTCTTGGTCTACTCATGTAGAAAGCTGCGCTGGCGCTCATTTAAGTGTGGCTGAAGCGAGAGAGTAACAATCTCTGTCAATCGAGTTATCAGTCGCCGTCAGTCGCTTCGAAGTTTTGTCCGAATTGTGCCACCGGTCAGCGCACGAACCACAGCACTTGCGATGTGCTGACAAGCCATCACTATATTCCCCGTCTCCATTCGGCTCGGTTGTTTGGCAGAGTACCGGTTGTCAACCATTTTCGGCAACATACGAATTTCTGCGGTAACGGAGGACGCTTCAAATTCGCTGCAGGCATCGTCGACAGCTTTCGCCAGACGCCGGAGGTCGTGACGGTACCCCTTCAGGTCTTCTTCGCTTGAGCCTGTTCCGGCAAGTGCCGCCTTAAGTGCAAGCTCGGCACCCAGCAATGAACTCTGGATCGCGCCACGCTCGTCGTAGGCCGCACAAAGCGTTGCGGCGGCGCCCTGAAGCTGGAACGCCGCAAGACCCAGCATATGAAGCGCACCGTCAGGCGGCTTGCCATAGCCGTCGAACGAATTCAGACAAGCCGAAAAGTCAAAGACGTCGCAAAAGGTGGACAAGTAAGCTTCAGCTTGTTCCGGGTCCGACGTCAACCACTCTCTCTGTCGAGGCGAGAGATCACTGCAATCAAGCGGGCGGATCTGTACCGTACCAAAAAACAGAGGTACGCGGATCGCGACTGCGATGCCGCGAAACATGAAGGCGCCGCCATGTAATCCTCCAACAGCGACATCTTTGGTTCGATACAACGTTTGGTGCATCGCGCGGATGCGGCGGAGCAAAGCCGGTGCTTGAGGACCAGACAATGCGAAGCTCGTATGGCCAAGTCGCTCCATAGCCTTGAAGGGCACATGAAGGTGTCGTTGCTTGGGATCGAGCCCGTCCGCAAGCAGTTCATCTTCGATAGCCAAGATCAGGTCCCAAATCTCCTGATCGTCCAGTTCCTGCATCTTTAGAGTCCACATCCCAAATCCAGGCTCACACCAAAGTGCGGTGCGCCAGGCCACTCGTTTGGTCAAGTTGGCCCTATCTCCTACCCCTGTTTCTGCGCCCATCCGGCGTTGGAATGGCCAACCGTGTGTGCGTCTTCTCTTTCAGCGAGAACAGATGCTCAACGCGCTCGTGCTCGGAAGCGAGCACATCACGCCGTTAGAGCCTGCCCACCACACGGTCAAGCGCCTGATGCACCCGTCGGTGGTTCGGCGGCAACAGGTCGGGGGCGCAGAGATCGGCCTATGTCGCATTTGGGTCTTCGGCATGGGCATCCAGCACAGCCGATGCCAAATGCGCCGGCCCGGACAGGTTCGCGTGCTTCGGTGGCACCGGGAACATGCTGTAGACAAACCTGATGGAGTAACGGTAGCGGCTTTCAAACCGTCCGCCAACGTGTCTCAGCCGAGCCATGTGCATTGCGGCCGTCAGAAGCGCGAAGTCCGCCAATGACCCGATTCCAATTAGATCTTCGGGGACACCTGAGTTTCCATCCTTCGTGCCGCGTGTCCGATTGACCGAATCATCGGCTATGTGTAGAGATGCAAGCGGTTATCCGCTACGCCCGTAGGCGGGCATCTATACGGAGACCCTCCGCGGGTCAAACCTTTGGAGGGTCTCTTCATATGAAAGCGGCGGTGTTCATCGACGGCGGGCATCTTCGGGTGCTGGCAAGGCAAGCCGGCTACAGGTACGATCCGGATTACATTGAGGCTGTCGCCCATGCCTGCGTAGGCGGGGATGAAACCCTGCTTCGGGTTCTCTACTATGACTGCGCGCCCTATCGGGGCAGCCCGAAGCTGCCGGTTTCGGGCGAGCCTGCCGCTTTCCAGGGATCGGACGACTGGCTGAAGGTACTGGCGGCAAAGCCCCAGTTCGCAGTTCGTCTTGGTACGCTCAAGTTCCGGGGGTTTGAACCGTGACGGGTCCCCATAGCCTCAGCCGCGCTGTCCGACGAGGACTTCAAGCCGCGCTTCGAGCAAAAGGGGGTCGACATGCGGCTCGGCCTCGACATCGCTTCCTACGCGGCTGATCGGTCCATCGACCGAATCATCCTGATCACCGGCGACACCGACTGCCTTCCTGTGATGAAGCTGGCCCGAACGGCCGGTCTGCAAGTGGTGCTCGTGCAGTTCCCGAAGCAGCGGCTCGCAAGGGAACTCCTGTGGCACTCCGATTTCCAGAAACCAGTCGATTGGCCCCGGCAGGACTGACATTGGCGGCGGGCACCCGATGACATCTCTCATCTCGTCAAGCTTGATGAAGCTGTCGGCCTGGCGGCGCAGTTTGTCGGCGATCGTCGGCGGTTGCGAACGGATCGTCGAGACGACGGACACTTGCACGACGGACACTCGCACACCCTCGCACTTCAGGCATTCCATTGGCGACCGGATACCGCCGTCCCCGGCAGGCAGCACGACATGGTCGACACGCGGCGAAAGCTCGATGGCATCCACCGCAATCTCGATGTCCATTTTTCGCCTCCCCCTGCGGCGGCCCTGGCCATCGATGCATTCCTTCGCCGGCTTCCTCACCATGGCGAACCCGTTGCAGTTGAGCCAGTCCACGAGCGGGCGGTTCGGAGAGCATTCCTCGCTTTCGAGGGCGCGATGCAGCGGAACGCCTGCAGCAGCTGAGAAGGAACCTCGATCCGGTCCGGCATTCTCGAAGTCTCTGGCGGTCACGAGGAATGTGCGAACCACCCGTGCGGCCGATCCAGTTCGCCGCCGCAAAGTTCGGAATGGAATGAAGTTCAGCCGTAAGCGATTAAAGCACGGCGTTTCTGCGGCGCCTTGATTTCGTCGGCCCTCGCGCGAGAGCATCTTCCGGTCCATTCACCCTGACCGGAGGTTACTTCATGGCAGACGATACACCGACGATGACTGTTGACGGCTTCAC
>JAJEAY010000059.1 GCA_022824145.1 Rhodobacter sp.
CCCAACCGCTCGACCAATTCGATTTCTGCATCAAACATGCCTTGGCCGGACTCGACAATGGCCAGATGCTCGGGCCGTATGCCCAGCAAGGCGTCACCGGAGACCTCATGCGGTCGGGTCGGGGAGATGGTCGCTGGACCAAACCGCGCAGTTCCATCCCGGTCGACACCGCAGCGGATGAAGTTCATTGAAGGCGCTCCAACGAAACCTGCGACGAAAGTGTTCGCCGGGCTTTCGTAAATGTCCATCGGAGTTCCTACCTGCTCGATTCGCCCTCCGTTCAGCACGACGATCCGATCCGCCAACGTCATCGCCTCGATCTGGTCATGTGTCACATAGATCATCGTTACGTCGCCCAGTTCCCGATGCAGGCGCGCGATCTCCAGCCGCATGGTCACGCGCAGAGCGGCGTCGAGATTCGAAAGGGGCTCGTCAAAGAGAAAGACCTTCGGGTTCCGTATGATGGAGCGGCCGATCGCTACCCGCTGGCGCTGCCCCCCGGAAAGCTGTCGAGGCGTTCGGTCGAGAAGGGAGTCGAGCTGGAGGGTTTTCGCCACCTCCGTGACGCGGCGGGTGATTTCCGTCCTCGGAGTCTTTGTCAGACTAAGGCCGAAACCGATGTTCTCCTCCACCGTGAGATGGGGAAACAACGCGTAGGACTGAAACACCATGGCAAGCTGACGCTTGGACGGAGGCGTTCGGGTCATGTCCTTGCCATCAAACAGGATCTGCCCCGAAGAAACGGTTTCCAGCCCTGAAATCAGTCTCAGGACGGTGGACTTTCCGCATCCGGACGGCCCGACGAAGACCACGAATTCGCCTTTGTCGATGCTCAGGTCCACACCCCGGATCACTTCGGTGGCGCCGAAGGACTTGCGGATGTTTCTCAGTTCGACCTGTGCCATGCTTTATCCCTTGATCGCGCCCATGGTCATTCCCTTGATGAAATACCGTTGGAAAAAAAGAAAGATGACGAGCGTAGGAAGGCTTGCAACCAGGGACAGCGCGCCCTGAACGCCCCAGGCGACCGTGTATTGCCCCCGCAGGTTGACGATGCCGATCATGATGGTGCGCTTGTCATCCGACTGGGTGAAAATCAGTGGCCAGAGAAAGTCATTCCAGATCCAGGCGAATTGCAGAGTCGCCAGGACCGCAAGTGCCGGGAGGCTGAGCGGCAGCGAAACCCGGGTCAGTACCTGCCATTCGTTTGCCCCCTCGATGAGTGCCGCTTCCCGAAGCGCGTTCGGCACGGCGGCGAAGAAATTGCGCATCAGCAGCGTGCAGATCGGGATTCCCAGCGCAGTATGAACCAGGATTATCGGCCAAAGCGTATCGATCAGACCGAGCCCGTTGAATAGTCTGAACAGAGGAACAAGGATGACCTGCGGCGGAAAGAACATGCCTGAGACCACAACGAGAAACAGGATGTTGCTGCCGCGGAAGGGCAACTTGGCGAATACGTGACCTGCCAGTACTCCAAGCGCGATGGAGGCGAAGGTGGCCGGCACCGTGACAAGGATCGTGTTGAGGAAATACCGATGCACCGCCGGGTTGAAGAGCACCTCGGCGTAATTCTCGAGATAGATCCGATCCGGAATCGACCAGAGGTCTCCAAGCGCTATGGCTCGGGTCGTCTTCACCGACGACAGGAGCACTCCCGCCGTTGGGGCGAGGAACAGCGCCGCGAGGATGCAGAGCGCCACGAACATTGTGGCCGGCCACGGATTGAAGCGGGCCGGCACTGACGTGGCGACATCAGCCATAGATCTCGTCCACTTTCCTCAGCTGCCGGAAATAGACGCCGATGATGGTGAGCGCGATCAGGAAGAGCACCACCGAAATCGCGCTTCCGTATCCCATCAGGTATTTCTTGAAGCTCTCGTTGTACATATGCATGGCAAGCGTGTCGGAGGAATTGAACGGCCCTCCACCGGTCATGATGTAGAGTATGTCAAATCCCTTGAGCGAATTGATCATCGAGAGTGCCACGACGACAACGGTGGACGGGGTCAGCAGCGGGATCACGACGCGCCGGATGCGCTGCCATACGGTGGCTCCCTCGATTTCGCAGACTTCGAGCATTTCCGAAGGGATCGAGGTGAGACCCGCCAAATAGATGACCATGGAGAGACCCGTCTGCTGCCATGACCAGGCGACTATCACGGCAAAGAGGGCGCTGTCGGGCCGCGCGAGCCAAGCGTAGTTGAAGTCCGGACTGACCGCCAGTTTCACAAAGGTGTTCAGCAGGCCCCAATCCGGCTGGTAAATCCATATCCAGATCTGGCCCACGACGATGGCGGAGAGGCAGATGGGCAGGTAGAAGACTGTCTTGAATATCCGTGCGCCCCGCACCTGTCGATCAAGCAGCAGCGCCAGGAAAAGACCTGTCAGCGTTGGCAGGACCAGCGCCGCCGCCATCCAGATGGTCGTGTTGACGATGGCGTTGAAGAACAGGCGGTCCGTCCAGATCTTGGCGAAATTTCGCAGACCAAGGAACTCATAGTCGCGGTTGAACCCGTTCCAGTTCGTGAAGCTGTAGTAGAATGAACTCAGAAGCGGCCAGATCACCAGAACCGAAAATACGAGGATCGGCAGCGTAAGCAGCACGATCCGCCAGAGACGGTTCTGTGACTCCATCGAAATCTCCGGTCAGCGCGCCGGGCGGGGTGCTGTTCCGCCCGGCGCATGTCGCTCTACTGCTCGAAGGCCGCTTTGGCGTCCGTCGCCACCTGCGCCAGGATTTCGCTCAGTTTGGACGGATCGTCCATGAAACGCGAGAACATTGACAGGCCGACCTCTGCGACAGGCGGCGGTGTTGCCAGATCGTAGTTGAAGGCGAAGACCTCGGATGCCGCAACCGTCTCGAAAGCTTTCAGCATCACGGAATTGTAATTCGACGGATCGACATTGACATTCGCCGAAAGCGCCCCCTGCGCCTTGCTCCAGGCGGCCTGTACGTCGGTGTTCGACACCATGAATTCAAGAAATGCCTTGGCGCCGTCCACGTTCGCGGCGTTGGCCGCCATGACCAGGCCGTCTACAGGTCCGACGGAGGCCTCGGCCACGCCTTCAGAGATGCTTGGGAACGGGAAGAAATCGTAGTCCTCCCCAGGCGCCAGATCCAGACCGTTCCAGTATCCGGTTATCCAGGTTCCCATGAGCGTCATGGCAGCGTCGCCACGCGCCACCTTGTCGGACGCGTCGGTCCAGGAATCGGCATTGGCGTTTTCGGTGAAGTAGCCAGCGTCCACGAGGTCTTTCCACATTCCCATGGCGGTGTGGACCTCCGGGTCGTCGTAGGACGCGTCACCTGCCATCAGTCGCGCGCGATAGTCCGGTCCGGCGGTCCGCAGCAGGAGATAGTCAAACCAGAACTGCGCGGGCCAGCGGTTCATGGACCCAAGCGCGATCGGAGTGACGCCATTGGCGCTCAGCTTTTCGCACAGCGCGACGAAGCCTTCCCAGTCAGTGGGCAATTCGTCGATTCCGGCTTCGGCGAAGACGGCCTTGTTATAGAAGACGCCGGAATAGTGATAGTTGAACGGCACGAGATAGCGGTTGCCGTTGTACATCGTAGCGCTGTCGGCGACGGACTTTGCTACGACGCTGTCGAGGTTGGCGTCGTTCCACATGTCATCGATCGGATGAAGCGCGTTGGAATCCACGATGAACTGGACGCGCGCGCCGGCCCAGTAGCTGAAGACGTCCGGCAAGCTGTTGCCCGATGCCCGAACGAGAATGTCTGTCTTGAAGTCCTCATGCCCGACGGGGCTGTCCTTGAGGGCGTAGTCAGAGGCCGCTTCGAAGCGGTCAATCTGCTCCTGGAACGCCTTGAGACCGAGCTCTCCTGTGAAGTAGTGGCTGATTGTCACCTCGTGGCCGTCGGCGAATGCCAGAGTGGCAGCTGTCACAAGTGGTGCGGCGATGGTGGTGCCGAGAATTCCCCGGCGCAGAATGCAGGTCATGAGACTGTTCTCCCTCCCTTTTCTTGGGGCTACGCACCCGGTGCGGTGCGCAGACAAGTATGCAGGCTTTTCTCCATAGGTCAACAAAATGGATTGCATACGGCAAAAAAATCTGGCTTTTTGTAGCAGAAATGAGAATTGCGCAGAGAAGTTGCCTTATGTTAAACAAATCGTGTATAATGTGCAAATTTGTATCGAGGAGATCCCTGTTCGGACAGGAAGGTGAACCGTGCGACTGCTGCAATCCTTGACGCGGGGCCTTAAGGCGCTCGACATTCTCACCGCTTCGCCCGAACCGATGCGACTCACCAGGATCGCGGAGGAGCTTGGCATCGAGAAGTCCAACGCCTCCCACCTTCTGAAGTCCCTCGTCGCGGCAGGATACGCCGTGCAGGACGAATCGCGGCGATACCGCGCAGCGCGTGACCCGGAGTCTCGGAAGGAAGGGCATAGCCTGAGCGAGGTTGTTGCCTGCAAGGAACTCTGTCGGCCAATTCTGCAACGACTGGTCGAGGTGACCGGGGAGTGTGCCCATCTCGCCGTCTTGGTGGATGAACGTGTTTGGTATGTCGACAAGGTTGATTCAACGCTCCCGCTCAAGGTCGACCATCCGATAGGCTCGCTGGCGCCCTTGCACTGCACGGCGCTTGGCAAGGCGTTTCTTGCGTTTGGCCGAGCTGGAATTCCGACGGTCCTGCCGTCCCATACCGCTCGGACAATTGTCGACCGCGACGTGCTGAATGGTGATCTCGAACATGCGCGTGTCCAGGGATTCACTGTGGATGACGGTGAATTCGCAGAGGGAATCCGTTGTGTTGCCCGGCCGGTTTTCGATTCCAGCGACAGGATGATCGCCGCACTGGGAATTTCCGGCCCGTCGGTGCGCATCGGGGATTCGCGCCTGGTGGAACTGGGGCAGATGGTGCGCAGAGCCGGAAATCCATTTCTGAAGGACAGGCCCTGACCATGCGACGCAATCCTTTCCGAGTCGCCCTCGTCGGTACCGGCCGCATTTCCGATCTGCATGCCATTGAGTATCTGCAAAACCCCGCGGCACGGATCACCGCGCTCTGCGACAGCAACCCCGATCTGGCAAGAGAGAGGGCGAGTGCGTGGGGTTGCGGCGAGGCTCACATTGACGACGACCTGGATCGGCTGCTGGCAAGGGACGACGTCGACCTCGTGGAACTGCTTCTGCCGCACCATCTGCACTTGCAGGCGGCGCTGAAAGCGATCAATGCCGGGAAAATCGTTTCGTTGCAGAAGCCGATGTGCATCTCCGTCGAGGAAGCTGACAGGCTTGTCGCTGCGGCGGAGGCTTCCGGGCGCCCCTTCAAGGTGTTCGAGAACTTCATATTCCACCCTCCGGTGATGAAGGCCCGCGCCTTGATCGACGAGGGCGCCATCGGACAGCCGCTTTCGATTCGCCTCAAGTCCAACCCGGGCAAGAGCCGCACTGCCTGGGCGGTTCCGAAAGAGGCCGACGCCTGGCGACAGGACAGGGGCAGGTCCGGCGGCGGGCCGCTGGTCTTCGACGACGGGCATCACAAGTTTGCGCTGGCATGGCACTTCATGGGGGCGCCGAGAGAGGTGCATGCATTCATTCACCAGGCTGAACGGCCCGAAGGGGGCTGTCTTGACGCTCCGTCCATCGTGTCTTTCCGGTTTCCCGGCAACCGGATCGGAAACCTTGAACTGGTGTATTCTCCGGAACTCGAAATCACTTCGCGTCACTATGCCCAGGATGACCGCGTCGAGATTACCGGGACACATGGTGTGTTGTGGATCAACTGCGGGCATGGCCAGATTGGCAGACCGCCACCCGTTGCGTTGTACCGCGACGGTGTCGTCACCGAATACGCAGACGTCGAGATCGGCTGGGAGCAGGGCTTCGTGCGGTCGACCCGACACTTCCTGCACGTACTGGAAGAAGGCGGCGAACCCGTGCTTACCGCACGCCAGGCCCGAACAGTGCTTCGCTTTGCGCTTGGGGCCGAGGAATCCGCCCGCTCCGGGAAAGCGGTTCTCCTGAGGGAGGATGAGGAATGACCATCCCGGCGACTCGCATGGAACGCGCTGCCTGGTTTGCTGGCAAGGGGGGGCTGGCCGCTGCGCTGGACGGATACGATTCCGAAGAGCCTGTCAGGCTTCCCTTAACCGAAGCGCTCGTGCTGGGACTGCTGCGGCAGGGTGTGTCGAAATACCTCGTGGTTTTCGGTCACGGATCAACCGAACTGGGCGAGACCCTGCGCGTCTACGAAGCCGCCGGGCTTGTGCGCTGCCACCAGTTTCGCAATGAGGTGGAGATGTCCCACGCGGGGACGGCGTTGCGTATGATTTATGACGAGCCCTGCGCAGTGGTGACTTCCATTGGGCCAGGGGCCTTGCAGGCGATGGCGGGTTCGTTGGCCGCTTCCTCGAACGGGGTCGGCATATATCATCTGTATGGTGACGAGACCACGCACGGCGAAGGTTACAACATGCAGCAGATTCCGAGGCCCGAACAGGGACTCTTTGGACGCCTTGCCGCTGCCATGGGCGGCACCTACACGTTGTACGCTCCCGGTGCCCTGCGGGACGCCCTGCGGAAGGGGGCTGCCACCGTATTCCACCCTACGAGAGCTGGGCCCTTCTTTCTGAATCTGCCACTGAACGTCCAGCCTGCGGATGTCCTCGTCCGGTTGGATGCCCTCCCGACGCGACCACGGTTTTCGCCGCTTGCGCCGGCGGACGATGCCCGTGTCAATCGGGCGGCGGCCTTGATCTCCAATTGCCCGCGCGTTGCGGTGAAGGCGGGCGGTGGCAGCTTGGGAGCGGCCCGGCAGCTTCGCAGGTTTGCGGAAGCAGCGGGCGCTGCTGTGGTGCTTTCACCGGGAACAACCGGGGTTCTGCCCGATGACCATTCCCAGAACATGCATGTGGGTGGCTCCAAGGGGTCGATCTGCGGAAATTTCGCAATGCGCGAAGCTGAACTCGCGATATTCGTGGGCAGCCGGGCAGTTTGCCAGAGCGATTGTTCAGGCATCGGATGGCCGAGTGCCCGTCAAGTGATCAACATCAATGCCGACGGCGGGGACGTTCAGCACTACAACCGAACACTGGCTCTGCAGGGCGACGCCGCTGCCGTTCTTGACATGCTGTCGCACCGCCTTGCGCCGATTTGCGCGGAAAAGTCCGAATGGCTGGCGCTCTGCAGCTCCAGGAAGGCGGAATGGAATAGCTTCAAGCGGGAACGGTTCGACGCTGGCCCCTTGCATGACGACGTCTGGCAACGCCCTGTTCTTACCCAACCGCAGGCAATTCGTGTCGCTGACCGATTTGCCAACCGTCATGGCGCGATCAAGCTGTTCGATGCCGGTGATGTGCAGGCCAACGGTTTCCAGATCGTGGAGGACAATACGCCCGGCCAGAGCGTTACCGAATCCGGCGCTTCCTACATGGGATTTGCGGTTTCGGCGCTTTTGTCCGGCGCCGTTGCGGATGAAGGGCGGTACGCGATCGCATTTACCGGTGACGGTTCGTTCATGATGAATCCGCAGATTCTCATCGACGGGGTGGGGCACGGCGTGCATGGCACGATCCTGCTTCTGGACAATCGTCGGATGGCGGCCATCAGCGCTCTTCAACGCGCTCAGTATGGCGCCGAGTTCCGCACGAATGACGCCGTCGTGGTGGACTATGTGCGCATGGCGACGAGCGTGACGGGTGTGCTTGCCCTGTCGGGCGGGCACGACCAGGACAGCCTGGAGATGGCGCTGGGCAGGGCGCATTCCCATCCCGGCCTTAGCTTGGTCCATGTGCCGGTGTATTTTGGGCCTGATCCGCTGGGTGGCATGGGTGCCTATGGCGACTGGAATGTCGGCAATTGGTGCGAGGCGGTGCAGCGCAGATACGCCGAATCCCTGATCTGAACCCCAGAGGAGGCAACGCATGGAAGTAGCGTCAGCTCTCCCGGCAGGGTGCAGCCTGCCTTCATTGACCCGATCTATCTGGATCCACCGTTCAGCAGCAACCGAAATCGGCAACTGCGAAACGGTCTTCCGGATCGTCCAGCGGACTAGGAAGGTCGGAAGCTGATCGCCCGGATGTCTGAATTTCCGCGTTGGGGCCGGCTTGGCCGGACTAACCGGCGTCAGAAGTTCCTGCTGTCCTTGATCTGGTCCCAAGCCCAGACAACCTGCTGGAGCAGCTCTTCGTCAGCCCGGTTGCCACCATTCATATCGGGATGCAGATCCTTTACCAAACTCTTGTATTGGCTGCGAATCTCCGATTTACTCCAGTGGTCCCGAGCATCAAGTATGTCAAGCGCACGGCGCTCCTTCGACGGTAGCCTCCGCTTTCCGGCAACCGCCTTCCCTGGATTGCGCGTTGCGTTCTCGCCAAGCACCTGGTGCGGGTCATCAATGCCGAGCCTCGACCAAGCGCGCTGTTCCTCTCCCGGTTTTCGGAACGGTTTGGTCGGACGTTCCCAGACCCTGTCCCGGTCGACCTGTGCCTGGAACTCCTCTTCCGTCGTGCCGTTGAAGAAATTCCATTTCAGGTTGTATTCCCTCACATGGTTCTTGCAGAACCACAGGAATTCGTCGAGTTGGTCAGGCGACTTCGGCGCTCGGTAGCGGCCCGGCTCTTTGCAGCCCGGATGGTTGCATTTCCGGGTTGACGTCTCGAACGCACCGGACATGCCGCGTTTTCCACGCGTGCGTTTCTTCTTGGCGGAAGATACGCGGAGGTCGAAACCGAAGGGATCTGGGTCGCTCATCGTTGGACAGTCTTTTCGACGTGGTCGGGCGAGTCTAAGGATTTAGGCGCAACTGAAAAGGGGGGGCATGCGAAAAAAATGCAGGTGGCGCAGGAAATGGAAGCCAGTCTGGTGCGGACGTTCCAGCCGCATCGGCTGGAGATCATGGACGAAAGCGAGAAGCACCGGGGCCACGTGGGCTACCGGGAGGGCGGCGAAACCCACTTCCGGGTGGAGATTACAGCGGATGCGTTCGCGTCGATGAGCCGAGTCGAACAGCACCGCGCCGTTCACGATGCGCTTGGAAAGGATCTGTTAGGCCGGATTCATGCGCTGGAACTCAAGATCAGCGCGTAGGTTCTGCGGTGCGATTCGAACCGGGCTGTCCTTCAGAATTGACGGAACATCGTAACGGTGTGTAGCTGGGCGTGCGGATTTCAGGATTCGCGGAAACACTTGGGATTTTTGGAACTCAGACGGGCCGGTCACAAGTGAACGTGGCCTGCCTGCAAATCCAGCCGCAACACCGCTTTGTGTTGCGGACTGAGCTTGACCAGACGTTCATGCCTCGGTAGCTAGCACTTCGGGCGGGCCTGTAGCTCAATCGGTTAGAGCAGAGCGCTCATAACGCTTTGGTTGGGGGTTCGAGTCCCTCCGGGCCTACCACTTCCGAAATCTGCCTTCTCTGGACTGCGGCGCAGGGTCTGCACGTCCAGACTCTTTCAAACAGTCCATCAGGGAAGGTTGGCGCCGAACAGCGAAGGCGGTCGGCGGTGTCTGCTGCCTATTTCGGAACGAGTGTGGTCACGCCGACCGCTGCCGCGCGCGCAAGGTCCGGGTCAAGAGACATGGGAATGTACTCACCGCGCCGCCAAAGCTGGCCAAGGTCATCGTAGTGGCGGCTTAGAGGGTGGCCGGACTGGCCAGTGGAGATAATGAACACTGAACTGTCCGGATCGGCGAAGTCATACACTCCGCGGTAACCCGCGCCGTGTACATTCAGGAACGGTGCGGGTTCCTGCCCCGATGTCCTTCCCCGGCGGAGCGTGTTGTCGCCGCCACCCGTCGATTGGCGGATGTTGACGATCCAGCCGAGAATCGGCACCTGACCCAGAACCTGGCTGTCATGCGTTGCCTGGTGGGCGTCGCCCCAACGCAGACTCTCCAGTGCCGAGCCATGGTTCTCGCTGATCCAGACCAGAGCGTCGCCAAGCGCTAGGTCCGCTATTTCACTGCAGGTCTCGACCCGTTCCGACTGAATCACGTCGCACCATACACTGGCGCCGAAGACGTCCCGGAAAACACGTTCGACGAATACCGGTTCCAGGTTATCGTACTCGCGTGCAAGAGGGCCAAGTTCGTCCCTGATCAGCCGCTCCTGAAGGGCGCGCATCCAGGCGGCATATATGAGCGGCTCGGGAAGGTGCTCATTCATTTCGCCATTCCATTCAGCCAGAAGTTCCAGAGCCACCTGCCGCTGGCGTTCTGGAGTTCCCTCAGGAGCCGCCTCGCCGGAGAACCAGAGCTCCTTTGCGATCAACGGCAGCAGCGTCTGGGCTGTTGGGCTGACCTCGTCCAGCTGCGCCTCAATGAAACTCTCCCGGGTATGCACTTCACGGTTCTGCATCAGGAACTGCCAGCGCCGCACGCGCTGCGTGTCGCCGTAGTAGTGGCTGACATGCAGAGGAAACGGGCGTTCCAGCGCTTTGTTGTTGGTGTTTCCAACGATTCCACCAGGCGGAGCGACGAATTCCGGGTTTGCGGAATATCCCATCCGTCCCAGCCACCGGTTCTCCGCCTCCCAGCCAGGCGTCGGAATGCGTCCGTGGGTCTGGTGGCGCGCCGAACGTCGTGGCATGGCGCCGATCGTTTTCATGGCGATTGAGCGGGTATCCGCCAGAATCAGGTTCTGGCTTGGCGCAATGTAGTCCTCGGCCGCCGCCAGCCCTTCTTCTACCGACTTTGCATTCATGATCGCCACGCCGCTGGTCATTGACGTGTCCGCAGGCCAAAGAACGGTCCAGGCGAGCGATGCCACATGGCCCGTTGGAGTGATGGTGTCCAGATCGAAATGACTCTCGGGCGTGGCGTCCTTGCCTTCACCCCAGAGATCGCTGTGCATGACAGGCCCGTTTTCGGTCCATTGCAGGGTGATTTCCACCGGGTCCGAGTCCCTGACTTTGATGACCGATGTGCGTTCGGCCATCGGACGGTATCCCCTCGGCGTCAGAACCTCTTGCGGATTGTTTGGATTGAGCTTCTCGATATAGACGTCCTGGTCGTCGAGATAGGAGGAAGTCAGGCCCCACCCGAAGGTTTGCGACCGTCCAGCCAAGACAATCGGCATTCCCGGTATCGTTGCGCCGATCACATCGCCGGCTTCCAGCTGAAGGCGAGCGAGGTACCAGATTGTCGGGGCCGAAAATCCGAGATGCGGGTCGTTGGCCAGCAAGGTGCCGCCGGATGTCGAACGGGACGGCGCGGCTGCCCACGCATTTGAGGCGCCGGCAAGGCTGCGCCGCCTGATGGGTGAGAGCGGGTCGCCGGTCGCTGCCGAGGTTGCGGTCTGGACAGGGAGATCGGGAAATATCTCGGCATATTCCGGGAGCGCCGCTGTTCCGGCGCCCGGCGAGTCGTGCAGGATGTCAGCCAGCCGTTCGTTCGGCACCAATAGAGAGGTGCGGGCGCGGAGGATTTCCTGATGGAGGTGCGGTGACAGCTGAAGCCCCATCAGTTTGACAATGGCCAGGGAATCCGCTGGCCGCCATTCCTCGATCTGGCTGGGAAAGAAGAAATTCTCCGGCGCCCCTCGACCGAGCGCTTCCCTGTTCACGAGCCGGAGCCAGTCGTTTACTCCTGCGGCATAGGCATCAAGCGCACGGGTTGTCCGTGCGTCCTGATACTCAACTGCGCCTGCGGCCAACGTGTAGAGATCCAGGCGCCTCAGCAGCTTGTCGAAGCCCACCGTTCGCTCGCCAAACAACTCCGACAGCCGTCCTTGAGCCGTCCGCCGCAGCATCGTCATCTGCCACAGACGGTCCTGCGCATGCGCGAAGCCCAGGCCAAAATACACGTCCTCATCCGACTGGCCGAATATGTGGGGTACATTCGAAGTGCTTCGTACCATCTCCACGGAGTCAGTGAGTCCATGAACTTCGTGAGTCGCTGAATAGTCAGGAAGCGACCGCGAGGCGAACCAGTAGGCGCAGGCCAAGGCCAGGAAAGCCAGGGCAACGAGCGCCAGGAACATTCGGAGAAGCCAGATGAAGGTGGTTGCCATGCCCTGTCCTGGTTGACGGTGGGATTGAAGCCGGTAGTTAGCGGTCATTCGCTGTTCAGGCAACGGGGTGGATACATGGCAAAAGTGGCGTTTCTCGGACTGGGAGTGATGGGTTTCCCGATGGCTGGGCATCTCGCTTCGGCCGGACATGACGTGACCGTCTACAACCGCACTGCGGAGAAAGCCGGTTCCTGGGTGGCGAAACATGGCGGCTCGGCCGCCGCGACTCCTCGCGAGGCTGCGGCAGGGGCGGAATTCGTCATGGCCTGTGTCGGCAATGACGACGATCTGCGAGCGGTCTGCACCGGGCCGGACGGCGCGTTCGCCGGGATGTCCGCAGGCGCGGTTTTCGTCGACCACACAACGGTTTCCGCGGCGGTGACCCGCGAACTGCACGCGACGGCGACGGCTTCCCGCTTTGACTTCGTCGACGCGCCGGTCTCCGGAGGGCAGGCCGGGGCCGAGAATGGCCAGCTGGTTGTTATGTGCGGAGGCAATGAGGATGCTTTCGACCGTGCGACGCCGGTCATCGATCCGTATTCAAAGCTCTGCCGGCGGCTTGGAGGGAGCGGTGCGGGCCAGCTTACGAAGATGGTAAACCAGATCTGCATCGCTGGACTGGTGCAGGCGCTGTCCGAAGGTCTGCATTTCGCGGAAAAGGCTGGATTGGACGGGCGTGCGGTTGTCGAGGTGATCGGCGGAGGGGCCGCTGGCTCCTGGCAGATGGTCAACCGCTACGGCACAATGCTTGACGACGAGTTCTGCCACGGATTCGCCGTTGACTGGATGCGCAAGGATCTTGGAATCTGCCTGTCCGAAGCGGACGGAAACGGCGCGCCCCTGCCAGTCACGGCGCTTGTCGACCAATTCTACAAGGACGTCCAGAAGATGGGTGGCGGGCGCTGGGACACGTCCAGCCTTCTGAAACGCCTGCGCGCGATTGACGGGCTGTAGCGCATTTCTGTGGATTCAGGGTTTTGGCTGAGCGGATATTTGCCTGACAGCTGATCTCATCTGGTCAGCTGCGGAAAGAACCGATTGTCTGGTCTGGAATGCGGGCCCCGGAAGGTGCGGAATCCGGCACGGACGGTGGTCAATTCCTGCGTTTCAGCGCGGCGGCAAGCCAGACTGCGGCCAGCGCGAAACTGAATGCCGCATTCAGGTTGGGCATGGTGACCCCAAACATCTGCCAGGCGATCTCGTCGCAGCGAACCAGCGGCGCCGCCATGATTTGCTCCAGCAGCTGGTCTGCCGACAGTCCAGTCGTTTCGTTTCCCGCACAGGTGGAAGGACCTTCCCAGAATCCCCGCTCGACCCCGGAGTGATAGACACCGATTGCGCCAGTGGCTGCTGTTGCGAGCGCGCCAAGCAGACCGAGCAGGATGTGCGGATAAAGAAGCGCAACGGCGCCGATGGCAACTGCGATCCCGTGTGGCCAGCGCTGCCACAAGCACATTGGGCATGGCGCATAGCCGAAATACTGAAAGATCCAGGCACCGGCCAGGAGTGCGGCCGAGCCAAGCGATGCGACAAGTATCAAAGCAGTGCGTGTCATGGGATTCCTGCCAGAAGAATACCTCCGAACAGCAGCAGCGCGAAGAGCGTGAACATCAGTCCAAGCCGACGTTCGATGAATTCCCGGATCGGCATGCCAAATCTCCAAAGCAGCGCCGCGACAACGAAAAACCTCAGACCCCTCGCTATTATTGAGGAGATAATGAAGACTGGCAGGCTGAGCGCCGTTGCGCCGCTGAGAATCGTTATGACCTTGTAAGGAAACGGCGTAACGCCCGCGAACAGAACTGCCCAGGCGCCCCATTCGTTATAACGCAGGCTGAAGTCTTCGAAATATTTGTCCTGTCCGTACAGTTCAAGCATGGGGCGGCCCACCGACTCGAACAGGCCGTAGCCAATAAAGTAGCCGAATAGTCCACCCAAGACAGACGCGGCAAGGCAGACAGCGGCGATGAGGAATGCGCGGTTGGGTGCGGCAAGGATCATTGGGATCAGCAGGAGGTCGGGCGGAATCGGAAAGACTGAACTTTCCGCAAACGCCACAAGAGCGAGCGCAAGGAGGGCATGCCGCGACCGCGCAAGCGAAAGGGTCCAATCATAAAGGCGCTGGATCATCTGCACATGCCGTTTTGGGCCCATAAGCCACGGGGCCGCGTCCGCGTCAAGCAAAGGGTCCGGGAATGTGTCGAGTCGGCGTTTCGGGTGGACGGAAGGACTGTGCGCCAAAGCCACTTTGTCATTGGATGTTAGGGTGCCATACGAAGCCTATGAATGTCACATGCGCGACTGTTCTGTTGATATGCAATCCTATTCAGCCACGCTTCCGCCGTGTGACGCCGACCTCGCTACCGTGGAGCGGAACGAGGGCATTGACGCCGGTTCTCTGTTTACATCCTGCGTTGCGACGGCGAACGCAGGCGGATCGCGGTGTGCGCAGGACAGAGGTTCGGATGGGGTTCCCGCGTCCCAGCGGCTCTTGAGCCGCGCTTGAGGGTGATCATCCACACAGGATTTCGACATTGTGACGAGAAGGGACGTTTCGGGTGCCGATCGGTGCGGGATCGAGCGTCCGACCTAGTATCCGACATCGGCGGACGGCCCGCGAAGTACCGCCGGCTTGGCCGCTTTGACGAAATCGGAGATCGGTCCTATTTTGAATTAAACGAGATGAGCTGGATAATCACGAACTCGTCCGACAGCTCGCTGTCTTTGAGGATTGCATTAAGTCCATGAAGGCCGAACAGGAAAGCGCGCTGGACCGGCTACGGGCCGATATGGCCAATCAGAAGATATGGCTGTTCGCGCTGGCATTTGGTGCGGTCGCGATCGGTATTACCTTGGGGCTTGCGCTCTCTGGCTGATCTCCGCCTAACTCCAAACTGCACGCAAGTGCGTGCGGAAGGTACATGAGCCACCCGAAGGAGGCTCGCGAAAGGCCGTTGCGGCCTCACTTCTCGACTCAAATCAGCTACTCGATATCCTTGATCTCGCATTCCGCCACCTCGATGGTTCGAACTTCCGAATAGTCGCTCATTTAGCTGCCGGGTTCACCGTTGGCCTCCCGATCTTTTGCGTCCAGTGCTTTGACAAACTGTATTTTGATGGTGCCGAGTCGAGTGTGATTGGGCATTAGTACCCTATTCTCTCGGGTGCGTGCTCGGTCGCCTCGTCGATCCTGACCATGAGTATCGCCGGCAAACTGCTGCGTAACACTTCGCTATGGAAGTACGCGGTGATGACCGGAGCATTTCGGCTTTGTGCCGCTGGGTGTTGAACCAGACGATATCGTCATTTTGCCGATCGGTGCGGGGTTGGGCGTCCGACCGAGAATCCGAAAGCTGCGAACGACCCCCGAATCCCCGGCATTTCGCCAACCAGGTGTTCGAAAGCGCTGTACACGTCAAGGAAGCCGTCGAAGCGGTGTGGATCAGGTTCTTTTCGAACACGGGCGAGATCATGCGGGTCACCGCCAGAACGTGGTCCACGCTGTGAGATTCCGGGCGGCTCTTGGCGGTGACTGCTGTCTTGGTTTGGTGTGTGTTCGGCCAAGATACCTCTATTGTGTGCCGCTGCCGGTCGACACAGTGCAGACAGGGTCGGTCTACCACCGCTCCATCTGGCATTGATTGGTCGAATTCCTCTGTACCTGTATCGTTGTGACTCATGAACTCGATGATTTCATTCAGGAATTGCGTGGCGCGGAACCGCAGTGCCTTGCGGTCTTGAATTTGGAATTATGGCTCCAAGCGGTAACCGCTGCCATGTTCGCAGGAAGAAATCAGAAAATCAGGGTTTGCGGTCGAGCGTGTCCAGTGCGAAACGGATTCTCGCGATGCTGCGCAGCCGGGCCGCGGGCGACGAGGATCTGTCCTTCATCATCGCCCCATCCAGGTCGCTGCGGCCGAAGTGCGCTTCGGAACTTCGGTTTCCTATCTGCCGCCGACGGCGGACGGAGACTTTCTTCTCAGCCATGAGACTGCGTATCCTTGTAAACCTGTTCATTCTGTCTTACGTTTCTCTCATCGATACTGAGAGAGTATGAAGATGCCAGAAATAGCGACGCTTTCTTCGAAGTTCCAGATCTCGATTCCTAAGGCGATCCGGACAGCACAGGATTGGAAAGCCGGCCTTACTTTTGCCTTTATCCCGAAAGGGACGGGGGTGCTCTTGGTGCCTGTGCCTCAGCGCGACGCGCTCAAGGGTATCGCCAAAGGTGCAAAAGCCTCCGATTATCGTGATCGGGCAGATAGGCTCTGATGATCCTTGTTGATACGTCTGCCTGGATCGAATGGCTCATGGCCTCAGTGACGGCGAACCGGGTTGCGGAGCATTTGCCTGAACAGTGCGACTGGCTGGTGCCGACCATGCTCCAGCTTGAGCTCGCTAAGTGGCTCACCCGCGAGATCGGCGAAGACAAGGCTGATCAGGTCATCGCCTTCACACAAGTTTGCAATGTCATTGATCTCGACACGGAGATCGCTCTCGCTGCGGCAGAAGCCTGTCGAGCTCATGGGCTTGCGACGGCGGATGCGATCATCTTTGCAACGGCACGAAGCAAAGGAGCGGCGCTTCTAACTTGTGACAGGCATTTTGCAGGGCTGCCAGATGTCATTTTTATTGAAAAGGTCAGCTCATGACTGAAGTGGCCCGTATTCCATTCCGTCCGACGAATCCCGGTGAGGTTTTGAAATAGCTCTACCTGCCCCCGCTTGGAATGGACGCCATGGCATTGACCGCCCATCTCTAGGTACGCTGCACCCGGATCAAGCGTCTGGTCAAAGACCAGACCGCCATCACAGTCGACACAGCCATGTGACTGGCCCGGTTCTTCTCGACGACTCCGGAATACTGGAGTTTAATTTGTTCGGCGATCCGTGCAGAACTCGACCCCATAAGCGTTAACCTGTTTTGCTCGGATCCGTTTTGGGAAAATACCGTTCCATCCGCGGTCGGCGCGGTCCTGGCGGATCGGCGAGGCCACGGGAAATCCCGGTCCACCCGTCAATGACTTCCCGAAGGGAAGGGGCCGGTTCGACGGTTCGGCGAACCTGGTTCAGCACGAACCGGAACCCGCGCCGTCGGCTACGGGCGGGTTCGGTCCGGAAGGTCGTACCCCCAGGGGAAACGGCGTTCGAGTGCGCCATCAGCTTTTCGGTGAGCAGGGCCGTGACAAGCTTTCCGTAAAGCCAGGCCCTGGAGTTTTCGCCGCCGCGCTTCGGAAGATGCCCGAGCGCGGCCACGGACCTGAGCCGCCTGAACACCAGTTCAGCATGGCACCGACACAGATAACGTCATGAAGTTCTGTCATGCCGCTCTTCGGGATTGCGTTCCCGACCTCATGCGTTCGGCACGGAAAACCGCATGATTTCAGGGGCGTCCGCCTGATGGTGAGCAAGCTTTTTTACAATCAGAACCAAGCACCCTAAGGCAGGCCGCTGTCGGCTGCCTGTAGTTGAGCCGCGAATGTCAGGCAGCGCGCATTTGCTGAGCTCAGCATACTGCACACCGCTCAACAGGATTCTGTCCCCTACCGAAACCGGTTCGCTCTGCGGTGTTGGCGGAGCACGTCTGGCATTGTGCTTGACCCGGATGGCGGGCAGACGCATGTTCGGGAAAGATCAACGCGTGCGGTCTGCATCTGGCGGGCAGCGCCTGAAAACATGTACGGAACGTCTGATGCCCACCATCCTGAAGGAAGGTTCCTACCGGTTTTTCTTTTACAGCGACGAAGGAGATCCACGGGAGCCTCCACACGTTCACGTTACATCCAGCGAAAAGCTAGCGAAATTCTGGCTGCAGCCTGTAGCATTGGCTTCCAGCAAACGCCTGCGCGCCTACGAAATCAGGCGGGTCACGCAGCTGGTAGAGCGGCATCAGGCACGATTTTTGGAGGCATGGCATGCGCACTTTGACTCTTGAGACGGACCCGTTGGCCGTGGACGTGATCTTCTCGCAGGACTCGTTCCGGGTCGCGCTGGACGATGGCCGGGAACTCTCCGTTCCGCTCGCCTGGTTTCCAAGACTGCTGCGCGGCACCCCGGAACAGCTTCGGAACTGGGAACTGATCGGACGCGGCGAGGGTCTGCACTGGGAGGATCTGGACGAGGACATCTCTGTTGCGGGCCTGTTGGCCGGCCGGGGAGATCAGGCGCCCGGCAGATCGAGAGCCGCCTGATACGCGGTGCCGGGCCAAAATCGGTTCGGCATCCTGTTGGAAACGTTTTCGCGAATGGCCGAACGGGAATTCGGCCGACCGGGTGCGGATGTGACCGATCAGCGGGTTCTCCGTTCTCTACCGCCGCTGGGTGGTGGAGCCGACGCTTGCCTGGATGTCGCGCTGCAAGCGCCTGGCGAAGGACCACGAGCGGACGCTGGAAAGCTCGGTTGCCTGGGCGCAGCCTGCGGCCTGCCGCTTCCTGCTGCGCCGGGTCGCGAGGGGATAACGAAATGAAACAAAATAACAAAATGAAATCAATGACTTAAGATCCAATCTCTAAGACGGAACGGCGCCGACCGACGCCATGCGGGTGCGCACTGGGAACATGCCTTCCGGCAAGGCGACCGACCCCGGCTGCACGGCGCGTTCAGGCGGTTTCGCCGCCGGGTACTCTCCGGTGTGTCCGAGAGTGTCTTCATCAGGCTGCCGGAGGGTTCGCTCCGGAAACGCTTCCGGCGCCACCGCCTGCAGGCCTTGGTCTCAGAACCCGACGCCAGCGCCGTCGTCGCCGTCTTTCCGTGTGCCGGACGCGTCGGGATTCTTGTCCGCGGCGCGACGCGGCGCGGCCCCCGCATCGGGATCCGACCCGCCGGCGCGGATTAAGTGGGTCCGGAAGGACGGAATCGGGCAGTGGACGGTCTTGTCCGCGCGTTCCTGCAGCGCTCCGCGATGGACCAAGTGTTCGCAGAAGCTGTAGATGTCCAGGTTCTTGGGCAGGCGCCATTGCGGTCCCTTGTCGCGGCTGTCCCGTTCCAGCCGCCAGATGGCTTCGAGGACGTCCCCGAGCGTCATGCCGGGCACAAGGGACTGCATTACGCCTGCCACAAGGGACGCGGAATACGTCATCGCCGCGCTCTGCTGGCGCCGGTAGTAGCCGGTGCGGCTCTCCGCCGCCGTGGCCGCGCACCGCGCCCAGTCGACGTGAGCTAGGTCGCCCTCGGTGCGGAGGGTCTCTCCGGCGAGCGCTTGCATCGCGAAATGCAGGTGGCGCGGCCAGCCCTCGCAGGGCGTGGCGAGCGCATCGAGATGCTCCTCGAAGCCCGTCGGATCAATCCCGAAATGACGACAGAAGTCCTGCATCAGCTCCGCGCTCTCTTCCGCGTCCAGCCCGCCGATCTCGTGGATGTTGCTGATGCGGGTCAGGTTCATGTCCTCTGCCTTCTGCCGCGTGTCGCCCAGGCCAGCGAGGACGAGGATGAGCGGTAGGCCCCGCGCCGCGTCATGGATCCCCTGCAGGAACAGCGCGTGCGGCTTCGTCGTGTCACCGAGCAGCCGCTGCGCCTCGTCGACGGCGACGATGACGGGCACCGTCCACCTGTCGCGGGGACGCTGCTGCGCTAGGTCGGACAGGCTGTTCGGCGCGGGAACCTCCTCTGGCCAGGCGATCTCGACGGAGGCGCCGACGCCTTCCCCGCTGACGCCCAGGACCACCTTGCGGAAGAACTCGTGCCAGCGCGCCGGCGCCAGGCTGCCGGCGGCGGCGACGGTGCGGAGCACCCGCGGCAGGTCCTCGACGACCTCGCTGCTCTCGAACGCCAGGACGCGGGACCGTCCGGGCGCGCCGTCGCGCTCGGCCGACCGCTTGACGAGTTCGGCGAGGATCGAGGTCTTACCCGCGCCGGGCGCACCCTGGACGATGCGGGTGTTCTTCGGCGCGCCTCCCTTCGCCGTCGGCGGCGCGTCCGGCGGCGGATCCTTGCGCGTCCAGGCCAGGGTCGCCGCTTCCTCGATGTCGTCCAGGACGTCCCCGCGCCCGACGAAGACCGGCGGCGGTGCGCCTTCGGTCTCTTGCGCGAAGTCCTGGAGCTTCTCGGCCTCGAAGGTCATGCGGTCCTCCCGGTGCTGTCGGCGCAATCCTGCCATGGAATGCGCCCGGACGGAAGACGATCCGCTGCGAGGGCGTCATCGTCCTGGCGTCCGACACCAAGCCGTCGCTCCTCGCCGAACGCACGCTGGGCAAGGGCTCCCGCTGGCAAGATCGCGGCGCTAAACGGCCTCGAGGGCTAGGGCTACTGGAAGGGCGACTGCCTGGCGCTGCCGTCTTGAGGCTGGTCCTTACCGAGATAACTTGGCGCAAATGGTCCGGTTTGCTGTCGATAAGGTGCCTAGGGAAGATCATACAAGCGAGGACGCCGTCGCGACGCGCTACGACAGGACGGACGGGAGCTTCGCGGCGGCGATTCACTCGGTGGCGGGCGTAGTCGCGGCGGCATGACGGTCAACAGGCCCCAGGCGGCGGTCCGTCCCAGATTGATTGCCGCTTTCTGTGGACTCATGAGTTCAGGACAGCTAAAGGAACCCAGGTGGCCCGAGTGGCGGAATGGTAGACGCAGGGGACTCAAAATCCCCCGCCTTCACGGGCGTGAGAGTTCGAGTCTCTCCTCGGGCACCAAGATTTTCCAAGGTAAGTGGATCACATTTCATTCGTCGCGCATTCACGGCGTCTTGAACGCGCCGCAGTCAAACAGCGCTGAATTTTGGCAAGCAGGCTTCCTCTGTCTGAATTCATGACCCACAGGAATACGGAATGATACCGTCCTTTGGTGTGGAGGGAACTGACTTCATTCTGGACTCGTCGCTACCGAGTGACCGAATGCGGCAATGCCTCGTCGCTTTCAGGCAGGGAATGCCGCACAGCTTCATGCATCTGCGGTGGCACGGAGGAACGAGGCGATGGAATTTACGCTGAGCCAGGAACAGGAGATGATCGTTTCGACGGTGCGTGGATTCGTTGAATCCGAGATCTATCCTTACGAGGAAGAGGTCGAGCGCACCCAAATAGTGCCGCCCGAACTGGCAAATGAGATCAGGCGAAAGACCATCGAACTGGGATTCTATGCGTGCAACTTTCCCGAAGAAGTCGGCGGCGCCGGACTGTCCCACCTTGACTTCGCCCTTGTCGAGCGCGAACTCGGGCGGGGTTCCATGGCGCTAACGCATTTTTTCGGGCGACCGCAGAACATCCTTATGGCCTGCAGGGGGGAGCAGAGGGAACGGTATCTTTTTCCGGCCGTCCGTGGAGAGCGTATGGATGCATTGGCCATGACCGAGCCGGAGGCCGGGTCTGATGTGCGCAGCATGCGGTGTACGGCGGTTCGCTCAGGAAATGACTGGATAGTCAATGGGACCAAGCACTTCATTTCCGCCGCGGACCACGCGGATTTCTTTATCGTTTTCACTGCAACCGGGGTGGATGAAACGCCGAAAGGACCAAAGAAACGGATCACGGCGTTTCTCGTGGACCGGGGGCATCCCGGCTTCGAGGTGCGTGATGGATACAGGTCGGTGAGCCACCGCGGATACAGAAACTGCATTCTGGAATTCACGGACTGCATGCTGCCGGAACGGCAGGTGCTGGGTGAGGTCGACGGTGGGTTCAAGGTCATGAACGAATGGCTCTATGCAACCCGAATCACCGTAGCTGCGATGTCAGTGGGGCGGGCACGGCGCTGCTTCGACCTTGCGCTTGAACACGCCGCGACCCGAAAGCAGTTCGGGCAGAGCATCGGAAAATTCCAGGGTGTGTCCTTTCAGATCGCCGATATGGTTACCGAAATCGATGCGGCGGACTACCTGACGCTTGCTGCCGCATGGCGTCTCGATCAAGGACTGCCTGCCAATCGTGAAATCGCGTCTGCCAAGCTCTATGCCACGGAAATGCTCGCCCGGGTGACAGACAGAACGCTTCAGATCTTCGGTGGAATGGGCCTGATGGAAGAGCTTCCGGTCGAACGGTTCTGGCGCGATGCCCGCGTCGAGAGAATCTGGGACGGAACGTCCGAAATCCAGCGTCACATTATCAGCCGCGAACTTCTGCGGCCGCTTGGGTCGTGAATTGGCACGTTATTCACATTCTGGCTCCTGTCTTTGCACAAATCTGGCAACGGAGGCCATCTTACCTCGGTTCCCGTATCCCGCAGTCATTCATTATGCTCAGGTTCCGGTGAGCCGGGCTGCGTCAGCCCGGAACGGACGATGGCCGGCAACCTGAAGCGTCTGCTGCGGCCGAAGGCCATTGCGGTGGTTGGGGGAGGGGCCGAAAGCCGCTACCTGCTAGAGAACTGCGCCAGGGTCGGATTTAGCGGACCGGTTTGGCACGTCCATCCAAGCCGCGCCGAATATTCTTCAGTCAACGAACTCCCAGAACCGCCGGATGCGGCATTCATTGGGGTCAACCGGCAGGCGACCATTGGAATCATCGAGGATCTGGCTGCAATGGGGGCGGGAGGCGCGGTTGCGTATGCCAGCGGCTACTCGGAAGCGGAAGCGGAGGACGGCGATGGCGCCGGACTGCAGGCTCAGCTTCTCGATGCTGCAGAAGGAATGGTGCTGATTGGACCGAACTGCTATGGTTTCCTGAACTACCTTGACGGTGCTGCGCTCTGGCCGGACCAGCAGGGAGGCAGACGCTGTGAGCGCGGCGTGGCAATCATAACGCAAAGCTCCAACATCGCGATCAACCTGACCATGCAGCGGCGAGGTCTGCCGGTCGCCTATATCGTAACGGTCGGAAACCAGGCGCAGACCGGGGTGGCGGAGATCGGTGCCGAGCTGCTGGAAGATGACCGCGTCACGGCCCTTGGGCTTCACCTAGAGGGGGTGGGTGACATCCGCCGCTTCGAAGCCATGGCGGCGCGTGCGTTGGAACTGGGTACACCGGTGGTTGTTCTGAAGACGGGCCGTTCGGAAGCATCGCGGGCGGCTGCCATGTCCCATACGGCGTCGATCACCGGAAGCACTGCCGGTGCGGAGGCGTTCTTCAATCGGCTTGGAGTTGCTCAGGTTTCGTCGCTGCCCCAACTTCTGGAGACCCTTAAGCTTCTTCACGTGTCAGGGCCGCTCGAATCGAACAGAATCGCCTCGATGTCCTGTTCCGGAGGCGAGGCCGGGCTGATGGCCGATGGCGTCCTCGACGGAAATCTGGAGTTTCCTCCTCTTCGCGATCCTCAGCGCAGTGCCCTCCGGGCCGCGCTCGGACCAAGAGTAGCTTTGGCCAACCCGTTGGATTATCACACATATATATGGAGAGATGTGGAAGCGATGACGGCGGTATTCACCGCTATGGCACAGGGCGACGTGGCTCTCGGTGCCGTGGTCGCGGACTTTCCAAGGTCTGATCGCTGCTCGGACGCTGACTGGGAACCTGTAATCGCGGCGACGTCCGAAGCCATGCGCATAGCGGGCAAGCCCATGGCGATTGTCGCGTCACTGCCTGAGACCATGCCTGAGGCGACAGCGGAGCGTTTGGCGGGCCTGGGAATTGCGCCGATGAACGGTATCGACGAAGCGTTGGAAGCCTTCGAGGCAGCCGCCTGGCTGGGGTGCGGACGGATGGTCCCGGCTCCAGCGCTGGCATCGGGCACGCCGCGGAATGTGCGTCTTCTTTCGGAAGCGGACAGCAAAGCGGCGCTCGCTGGACACGGAGTTGAGATACCGTCGTCAGTTCGAATTGCAACGTCCGGCGAGGTCGCGGCTGCCGCAGGGCGTCTAGAGTTTCCGCTGGCGCTGAAGGGTGAGGGTGTCGCTCACAAAACCGAGGCCGGTGCGGTAGCCCTGAATCTGCGCTGCGTCGAGGAAGTGAAATTGGCCGCGCAGCGTATGGGAAACGGGGGATTCCTTCTGGAGGAGATGGTTTCCGGTGGTGTCGCCGAACTTCTGGTTGGTGTCACCTGCGATCCGGCGCATGGATATGTATTGACCCTTGCGGCGGGAGGGGTGCTGACGGAAATCATTCGCGACAGCGCGAGCTTTCTTTTGCCGGTTGCCGACCGGGAAATCCGGGAGGGGTTGTCCGGACTGCGCATCGCGCCCCTGCTCGAGGGATTCCGGGGGTCGCCAGCCGCTGATATAGAGGCGGTGATACGGGCGGTAAGCGCGGTCGCAAGCTATGTTTCGGCAAATGCTGGACGAATCGAAGAGGTCGAAATCAACCCCTTGATCTGTACGCCGAACCGGGCGGTGGCTGTGGATGTGATGATAGGAATCGGAGACGTTGAATGAGCGGAAAACCAATTCAGACAAGGATCGAGGGCCGTGTTCTGGAAGTGACGCTGGACAGGCCGAAGGCAAATGCGATCGATCTGGTGACCAGCCGCGAGATGGGAGAGGTGTTCCGTGGTTTTCGCGACGACCCGGAACTGCGTGTGGCGATCGTGACCGGGGGTGGAGAGAAGTTTTTCTGCGCAGGCTGGGATCTCAAAGCCGCTGCCGCAGGTGATGCCGTAGACGGCGACTACGGCGTCGGCGGTTTCGGCGGACTGCAGGAACTGAGGGGCCTGAACAAGCCTGTGATCGCTGCGGTGAACGGCATCTGCTGTGGTGGCGGGCTGGAAGTGGCCCTCTGCGCGGACATCATCTTAGCAGCTGACCATGCCACGTTCGCGTTGCCTGAGATCCGTTCGGGAACTGTTGCGGATGCGGCAAGCGTAAAGCTTCCAAAACGCATTCCGTATCATATTGCGATGGAAATGCTGCTGACCGGACGTTGGCTTGACGCGCAGGAAGCGGCTCGGTGGGGTCTGGTGAACAGGATCCATCCGGCTGCGGAATTGATGCGGGAGGCGCGGGAGTTGGCTGCGCTTCTGGCGTCCGGGCCACCGCTGGTTCAGGCCGCGATCAAGGAAATCGTGCGTGAAGCGGAAGATATGAAGTTTCAGGATGCGATGAACCGGATTACAAAGTGCCAGTTTCCGACAGTTGAGACGCTCTATGACTCGGAGGATCAGCTGGAAGGCGCGAAAGCGTTTGCTGAAAGGCGTGATCCAGTCTGGAAAGGAAAATAGTGTTTTGAAATCAGGATTTGAGGAATGTCGGTGCATACTGCCCCACATCCGCGCTGTGGCCTGCAGGCCCGATGTCGGGGCTTTGCCTGTCGAGCGGTACGGGCAGGCCAGCAGAGTCGGTTCAGAGTCCGCTGGCGGGTTCGGGCCGTTCCGAAAATGCCTGAGCATTGGTGTTCTGGTTTCAGCCAGTTCGGTTTGCCATGCCTGTTGAATCGAGTGGGTTAGGGGTATGAAAGCGGGAAGGCGAGGTCGACGGGACAGGCTGGCAGGTACGGGAGTGCCGGTCAGGGCACGGAACTACCGTGATCTGAAGAACCCCTTCACGCCACAGAAGATATTTTCCGACGATCAGGTGAATGCCCTGCACGAGAACGCGCTTCGCGTGCTGGGCGAACTCGGGCTGAAGGTTCTGCTGCCTGAGGCCCGGAAACTCTATAAAGCCGCAGGCGCTCTTGTTGACGAAGCGACGGAGATGGTGCGAATCGGCCCGGAAATCGTGGCGGAGGCCCTGAAAACGGCGCCGAGCGAATTCACCCTGCGCGGGGGCGCACCTGAGTTCGACGTGAGGTTCCACCCGGACGCTCTGGTGTTTTTTCCCGGCGCAGGCTGCCCGAACGCGACTGACCGGCTTCGAGGCCGTCGGCCCGGCTCGATGCGGGATTTCAGCGAACTTTGCCGGATAGTCGACGGTTTCGACGTCATGCATACGCAGAACGCGGTTGTCGAACCCCAGGACATACCCGCCCATGTCCGCCACTACGCAACCATGAGGCATCAGCTTCTTAACAGCCAGAAAGTTCCATTTGTGTTTTCGCGTGGCCGGGCGCAGGTCGAAGACTGCTTTGAGATGATTCGCATTTGGCGGGGGCTCTCCGAAGAAGCCTTCCGTGCCGATCCTTTCACGAAGACAATCATCAACACGAACTCGCCGCGGCAGCTCGACCGGCCGATGGCCCGGGGAATCATCGATCATGCGCGATGGGGACAGATGACCGTCGTCACTCCGTTCTGCATGCTTGGCGCAATGGCTCCAGTAACCGTTGCCGGTGCACTGAGCCTTCAGCACGCCGAGGCGCTTGCGGGAATTGTCCTCAATCAGCTTGCGTCACCGGGGGCACCGGTAATGTACGGCAATTTCGCTTCCAACGTGGACCTGAAGTCCGGCGCTCCGGCATTCGGAACCCCGGAGCATGTAAGAGCAACCATTGGGTCGGGACAGATGGCACGGCATATCGGGCTGACCTGGCGGTCCGCGGCGGGCTGCGCCGGCAATGCGAATGACGCACAGGCCGCGCATGAGACCGAGATCTCGTGCTGGGCAGCGGTATTGGCGGGCGCCACGTTGATCGTGCACTCGGCGGGCTGGATGGAGGGCGGTCTGACGCTTGGCTACGAAAAGCTCGTCACGGACATGGAAATGGTTCAGATATTCGCCGAGCTCTGCACGTCATGCCCGGCCGACGAGGCGGCGCTTGCGTTCGAGGCGATCAAGGAGGTCCAGCCCGGAGGGCACTTTTTCGGCGCTGGACATACGCTGGAACGGTTTCATACCGCGTTCTACGAGCCGCAGTCCTGGGATCTGTCAAACTACGGAACGTGGTCGGAGAACGGTGCAAAAACTGCGGACGAGCGTGCCACCCAGGTCTGGCAGGAGCGTCTGGCCGCACATGCGGATCCGCCGTTCGACCCGGTGCGGCTTGAACTTCTGGATGCGTTCATCTCGCGACGGACGGCGGAGGGTGGAGCGCCGCCAGGCAACTGACTCCGCCCATTCCAATTCACTTCCACAATAAGATATAGAGGCGCTCAATCAGATACTCCAAAGGAGTCTTCCATGGAGATTCGCGAGGCGCTTACTTTTGACGACGTACTGCTTGTCCCGGCTGCATCGAGCGTGCTTCCGGCAGCCGTCGACACAAGCACATCCGTGACCGGATCCATCAGGCTGAACATTCCGCTGCTGAGTTCGGCGATGGATACGGTAACCGAGAGCCGGATGGCTATCGCGATGGCGCAGGCCGGCGGCATGGGCGTCATCCACCGAAACCTCTCTGTCGATGAGCAGTCGAAGGAGGTCCGTCGCGTCAAGCGGTTCGAATCAGGCATCGTCTACAACCCGGTTACGCTGCGTCCCGACCAGACGCTGGCCGATGCGAAAACCTTGATCGAACGCTACAACTTCACAGGGTTTCCGGTTGTCGGCGACGGTCGGCGGGTGATCGGCATCCTCACCAACCGGGACATGCGGTTCGCGACTTCGGATGACACGCCGGTCCACGCCATGATGACCTCCGAAAATCTTGCGATGCTTGTCGAGCCTGCCGATCTGGAAGAGGCGAAGTCCCAGATGAAGGCCCGGCGAATCGAAAAACTTCTGGTGATCGACGGAGATGGCCAGCTGACAGGTCTCCTGACGCTTAAGGACACCGAATTGGCGGTTCTGAATCCGCAGGCATGCAAGGATCAACTGGGGCGGTTACGTGTGGCCGCCGCGACGACGGTGGGTGATGCGGGTTTCGAGCGCTCGGAGGCATTGGTTGACGCGGGTGTCGACATGATCGTTGTGGACACGGCCCACGGACATTCCAGGGCTGTGGCGAACGCGGTTGAGCGGGCCAAGAGGCTGTCGAATGAAGTTCAGGTTGTCGCCGGCAATGTGGCGACGGCGGAAGCGACGCGCGCGTTGATCGGGGCAGGGGCCGACGCCGTCAAGGTGGGGATCGGCCCTGGAAGCATCTGCACGACCCGAATGGTCGCCGGTGTCGGTGTTCCACAGCTGACTGCGGTCCTGGACTGCGCTAGCGCCGCCGGAGACACACCTGTCATCGCGGATGGAGGAATAAAGTATTCCGGTGATTTCGCAAAGGCGATCGCTGCTGGTGCGTCATGCGCGATGGTCGGCAGCATGATAGCGGGAACGGACGAGAGTCCCGGGGAACTGATTCTGTATCAGGGCCGCAGTTTCAAGAGCTACAGGGGCATGGGGTCGCTTGGCGCCATGGCCCGGGGTTCCGCAGACCGTTATTTCCAGAAGGATGCCGCCAGCGACAAGCT
>JAJEAY010000208.1 GCA_022824145.1 Rhodobacter sp.
ATTTCCTGAAATCCGGGTTCACGCCATACTGCGATCCTGCTGGTCTATGCTGCCGAACGGAAATTCTCGAAGACCCGGAAATTGCTGGAAAAAAAGCTACCGGACGAACTGTCATCAGTTTCCGGGGTCAGGACGTCTGAAATTCGAAGCGGCGTTTTGAAGAGTTCCGGATGCAGTGCATTGAATGGGGTGGGTTTAGGAACGAAAAAGAATTGGAAAAGTGGTTGGGTATATGGTGCCTGAGCGAGATCACGTCATGTCGAAATGCCGGAGCGTAGCGAAGGCTGTAGGTTGCCTGTTTTCAGTGCATTTTGTGGCACTCCCTTAGTTCCGCGCAGGTACACGACCAGGGTGCATCCACTCCGGGTGGAGGAACTGTGCGCGGTGCCGAAGGCAAGGCAGACGATGTCGCCCGGTTTATATTCGTATCCGTCATGGTCTGTCAGATCCCCGTCGATGACATAGAACTCTTCGGCTCCGATGTGGGTATGGGCTAACGTCGTAGTGTCGGGAGCCATGCGGTAGATGTGAAACCCGTAACCGGGTTTGCCGCCGTTGACCTGCAGTACTTCTCCGTCAGGTTCGCACTCGTCGGTCAGGAAGGGCTGGAACGTTCCCCAGGCAATGTTCGCGACCTTGCGGTCCTCGGGCTTGACCGGTTCCATCGTCTCCTCCCGCAGTTGGGGCCGCGTCATGAACGCGGCCCCGGTTGGTTCACTTTTTGACGTTCGTCCAGATCTGGTCATAGACGGCCTGGGTGGCTTGGTCACAGACCTCGATGAACACCGCTGGCCCTGCAGAGGCCGGAGGGTTGGATTCCGGCAGGCTCGCGAGTTCAGGATCGAGGTACTCGCCGACACCCGACAGTCCCGAGCCGTAGCGGGCGAAATTCGAGACCGCCGCGATGTTCTCGGGCATCAGCAGGAAGTCCATGAAGGCGATCGCGCTGTCCCGGTTCGGCGCATCCTTCAAGAGAACAACGTTGTCCATCCAGGCCACGTAGCCTTGCGTCGGAAAGGCGTATTTCAGACTGGCTTTCTCTGCCCGGGCCTTGGCGCCGAAGCCATCATAGATCTGGCCCACCGCAGCGTCACCTGAAACCAGAACCTCTTTTGCGGTGTCCGAATTGAACGACGCCCAATGTGTCTTGGCGTTCTGCAGCATGCCGTCCAACGCCTTCAGCTGTTCGCGGTCGGAGCTGCACTGCGGGATGCCGAGATGCAGCGCTGCCATCGCCAGAACTTCGCCCTGGCTGTCCAGCATGTTGATCTTGCCCGAAAGTTCCTCAGGCGGATTGAACAGGATGTCAGTGGTGTCGATGTTGCCGCTGTAAACCGCCGTATCCACCATGAAGCTGGTCGAGCCCCACTGGTAGGGAATTGAGTGCTTCCAGCCTGGATCAAAGCTGGGATCGGCCCATTCCGGCGCAATGTTGCCCTTGTTCTTCAGTTCGCCGTCGCCGACCTCGTCGAGCATCCCTTCGCCGATCATGATCGAAACCATGTAGTCGCCGGGAACCGCCACGTCGTAGGTTCCCATGCCGCCACCTTTCAGAGAGGCCAGCATCGCCTCGTTGGAATCGTACGTGTCCATCGTCACCTCGATGCCCGTCTCCGACGTGAACTTGTCCAGAAGCTCCTGCGGGATGTATTCGAACCAATGGTAGATGACGAGATTGCCCTCGGCACTGACTGAAGTGGCCCCAAGCGTGAGCGCAGCTGCCGTTGCGGCTGTCTTTGCGAATGTATGCATGTCGTTCTCCTTAGGTTGAGTTGTCTTTCTTGCTTACGATGTAGCTGATCGTGACCATAGCAATGGACACGACAAGCAGCATGGTCGAGATCGCCATGATGTTCGGCTTGATCCCTTGTTTCACCGACCCGAAAATCGCCGTGGGCAACGTCTCGACACCTGCGCCCTTGACGAAATTGGTGATGATGAAATCATCGAGGCTAACGATGAAGGCCAGAAGGAAGCCGGAGATGATGCCGGGCATCATCATCGGCAGAAGGACGCGTCGAAAGGCCTGGGCCTTGGTCGCGTAAAGATCCTGCGCGGCCTGTTCAAAGGTATCCTCGATCCCCTGCATTCGCGCCTGGATCGGAAGATAGGCAAAGGGGATGCAGAAGGCTATGTGGGCCACCAGGATGGTCAGGTATCCTCGCGTGAACCCGATTGAGTTGAAGAAGATCAGCGTGGCAACCGCCGTTACGATCTCCGGCACCATCAGTGGCAGCGAAATCAGTCCAAGCGACACCGTGCGCAGCCGATACCGGCCACCGCGTACGATTGCCGTTGCCGCTGATGTGGCAATGGCCGTCGACATGGTGGCGGCGATCAGGGCGATCGTGAAGGAATTGATCGCGGCCTGTTTGAATTTGCCCGATTCCGGCCCCCAGAAGACATCCGCGTACCATTGCAGCGACAGCCCTTCCCAAACGGTGATCGAGCGCGATGCATTGAATGAATAGACTGTCACGACGATCAACGGGGAATAGAGCACGACAAGGCAGAGCAACGTTATCGCCCTGAACCCGGAATAGGTTCGGACATCGCCGCGGGATCTCACGACGTCGCCTCCCGTTCGGCTTTTGCCTGCTGGCGGGCAAAGAAAATTAGGATGCAAAGAACCAGAGTCAGAAGGATCATCGAAGCGGCGGCTCCGAATGGCCAGTTGCCGGCATTGCCTTTGAACTGTTCCTCGATCAGCGAGCCGATCATGAAATTCTTTGCCCCACCCAGCAGATCGGGGGCCAGGAATGCGCCAAGCGATGGCACGAAGACCAGAATGCAGCCAGCGATGATGCCCGGGCGGACGCTGGGGATCACGACCCGTCGCAGGGTCGTCCATTTGTTTGCGTACAGGTCGGCGGCGGCTTCGCTCAGAGCGAAGTTATATCTCTCTACGCTGGCATAGATCGGCAGAACCATGAAAGGCAGATAGCTGTAAAACAGGCCGATCTGGACGGCTGTGTTGGTATTGATGATGCGGATCGGGTCGTCGATGAGACCAATTCCGAGCAGGAAGTCGTTCAGCGGACCTTGGTCGCGAAGAAGAAACTTCATCGAGACCGTGCGGATCAGCAGGTTTACCCAATAGGGGATCGTAATCAGGAACACCCAGACAGCGCGGGTGTGTGCGGGCCGGGTGGCGATGAAATAGGCCGTCGGGAAGCCGATCAGCAGGGAAAGCAGAGTGGCCAGTCCCGCCTGCCAGATCGAGCGCCAGAAGATCAGGATATAGGTCCATTCGATCTTTGCCGGTTCGTCGCCAAAGAGGCCGCGGTTGAAGAAAAACTGGTCATAGGCCGAAAGCGTGAATTCCCAGATGACGCCACCGCGGAATTCCTTTGTCAGGAAGGAATAGATCAGCATCATCGCGACAGGCGCCAGCACAAAGATGCCAAGAACCGCCCAGGAGGGCAGCAACAGCCAGCTGCGCACTCCGGCGTAAGTTTCGCTGCGGACCGATCCCCCGCCTGCAGCCGCCCCCGCCATCAGTCTTCCAGCATCCTGGCGGCGCCGGCTTCCACGCTGACCGCGACTTCCGTACCAGAATCGAAGATCGTGGCGGCGCCCGCGGCGGAATTCTGGGTGCGCACCGTCAACGCGATGCCGCCCTGAAGCTGGACGTTGGTCTGCACGTCGGTACCGACAAATATGTTTTCCTTGACGGTACCGTGCCACGGACCGCCGTTTGCCGTGATGAGCGTCATTCGCTCGGGGCGGATGGAGAGATGGACGTCTGCCCCGGGCCGGGCGCTGCCGATGGCGTTGCATTCGAGCGTCAAGCCATTGGCAAGGCGGCACGTTGCGACCGAGTCCTTAACGGCTTCAAGGCGGGCATCAAGGAGATTGGTCTCGCCAATGAAGTCGGCGACAAAGCGGTTCACGGGCCGTTCGTAGATGTCGCGCGCTTCGCCCAGTTGCTGAAGACGTCCCGCCGACATGACCGCGATGCGGTCGGACATGGTCAGGGCTTCTTCCTGGTCGTGGGTGACGAAAGTGAAGGTGATCCCGGTTTCGCGCTGGATCGACTTCAGTTCGGACCGCATGGCTTGCCGCAGCTTCAGATCCAGCGCGGAAAGCGGTTCGTCCAGCAGCAGGACTCTCGGCTGAGGCGCCAGCGCGCGGGCAAGAGCGACGCGCTGCTGCTGGCCACCGGAGAGCTGCGACGGCTTCCGAGCCGCAAACTGGCCCAGCTGAACCAGTTCCAGCATTTCACCCGCCTTCTTTCGGGCGGCCTCTTTCGAACTGCCCTTCATTTCCAGCCCGAACATGACGTTTTCCTCAATCGTCATGTGCGGGAACAGCGCATAGTTCTGGAATACGGTGTTCACGGGTCTCTGATGCGGCGGGAGGTTCTCGATTTCGTCGCCGAACAGGAATATCTCGCCCTCCGTCACCTCTTCGAACCCTGCTATCATTCTCAGCAATGTGGTCTTGCCGCAGCCCGACGGGCCAAGCAGCGTAAAGAACTCATTGTCCCGGATCGAGAGCGTGATGGACTGAAGCGCTGTAAAACTGCCGTAGCGCTTCACGGCATTGCGCACATCGACAGCGTTCACTGGTTCAGGCATTCCCCATCCCTTTGTCCGGCAGTATTCGAAGTCTGCCGGTTTTAGTAAAGCCTAGCAATGACCGATTCACGTTTGCAGTCCCCCGAAAGGGTCAGGCCATCGGGCTGCCGCCATTCGTCAATGCCGTAAGAATCCGACTCATCATCGCGTTGCAGGCGACCATTTGACCGACGGTCACGAACTCATCGGGCTTGTGCCCCTGTCCTTCCATCGAGCCGGGGCCGCAGACCACGGTTGGGATGCCCGAACCGTCGAAGAATCCGGCTTCTGTGCCAAACGCCACCTTAGTTACCTTGTCCGTTGCGGCCAGGCGGCAGGCCATTCGAGTGACCTTTGCGGTTGCGGACGTCTGGAGTCCCGGATAGGCGATGGTCTGCTCAATTTCGATCCGGTCTCCTGCGAATTCGTTGATTCTGCGGAGAATCGCGTCCGGATCGTCACCGGCAAGATACCGGAATTCGAACTGCATGTCCGCCCTGTCGGGGACGATGTTCAGTGCCGTGCCGCCCTCCATCCTTCCAACATGAAAGGTGGTGTGGGAAACTTCGTAATCGGAATCATGCGCACCGTTTTCGGCGTACCAGTCCTGAAGCCCGCGCAGCCGGGCCATGAAATCGCTGGCGACGTAGAGGGCGTTTACAAACTTCGGAGCGAGGGAAGAATGCCCGGCTTCGCCGTGGGCGACGGCCCGCAGCCCGATCTTGCCCTTGTGACCGATGGCAACCGCCATTTCGGTGGGTTCGCCTACAATCGCGGCGCAGGGCGTGCCCAGAACGTCGCGGAGAGCGCCGATCATGCGGGCAATGCCAAGGCAGCCGACTTCCTCATCATATGAGATGGACAGTTTGAGGGGCTGCTTCAGGTCAGTTTTGCTGGCGCGGTCCGCCAGGCTCAGAATGCTAGCCAGAAAGCCCTTCATGTCCGTCGTGCCGCGGCCGTAAAGGCGGCCGCCTTCGCGGGCCAGACGAAACGGATCGCGCGACCAGCGCTGACCCTCGACTGGCACGACATCGGTGTGGGCGGACAGCAGCAGGCCGTCGCCTGCGGGTCCAATGCGTGCGTACAGCCCTGCCTTTTGCCCCGTTTGATCAGGAATGCGGTGCAGGGAAAAGCCACGGTCGCGCAGATAGGATTCGACGTATTCGATCAGCGCTAGGTTCGGATTTGCGCTGACCGTATTGAACGCAATCAGCCGATCAAGGACCGTCAGGGTTTCGGCAAGCTTGTCTTCGGTCATTCAGTATTCAGCCAGCTGTGCGATCTCGCGCCGAAACGGCAGGGCGTCGCCGATGTCCTCTCCGTCCAGTTCGCGGGCATAGCGGTGACCTGCATATGTCGCCCATGCAATGGGTCCGGGCGCTTCCGCGTCTCCGATGATGCTGACGGACCTGATGCAGGCGTCGGCCCAGTCCGCCTGACGCGCATTGAGTTCGGAGTAGACTTCGTTCCGTTCCGTCCGGGACGAGACCATAACCACTGCATCGCATGCAAAGTCGCGGGTTTGGCCAGTGAAGGAACAGTCCGAGATGACGTGTGATCCGGCTATCTGAACGACACCCCGGTTCAGCACGATTTCCACGCCCATTTCCGCGAGGCGGCGGTGCACCTCGTGCTGTTCCAGAGTATTCCGCGTCCATTCCGACAGCACAGCCGATGGCGTGATAATCGTGACCTCGCAGCCTTTTCGCCGCAGCATTTCGGCCAGAACGCCGCCCATGTAGTAGTGGTCGTCGTCATAGATCACGATCCGCCCCTCGGGCAGTTCACCATCCATCAAATCATCAGGTGTATGGATCGGCATGGCGTCATCGGTTGGAAAGGGCACGACGTGCCTGCGAGCGACTCCATCCCGACGCCAGCGGGATCCGGTTGCGATGCAGACGTGCTGGAAATCGAATTCCAGGATGCTGTCGGCATCGAGGGCGCTGTCCAGATAGACCTCGACATTGGGTTTCTGGCCGATCTGATAAACACGATAGTCGGCCACGCGGCCCCAGACCGAGAGCCCGGGCAGCTGCCGTTCCTTGGCTACGCGCCCGCCCAAAACGGATTTCGCCTCGGCCAAGGCAACGTCATAACCGCGTTCCGCCAAGGCACGTGTCGCTTCCAGTCCAGCAGGGCCGGCGCCAACGACCAGAACGTTCGAGCTTGGACCCTTTGCGTTCATGATTTCGGGATGCCAGCCCTTGCGCCATTCCTCCATGAAGGTGGGGTTCTGGGTGCAGCGGCTGATCGCCATCGTCATGTCACCCGTGATGCAGATGTTGCAGCCGATGCACTCCCGGATGTCCTCGATCCGACCCTCGTCGATCTTTCGGGGAATGAATGGATCGGCGATGGAGGGGCGCGCGCAGCCGATGAAGTCGAGCGTCCCCGACTTGATCATGCGCGCCATGACATCCGGCGAGGTAAATCGCCCCACGCCAACGATGGGCCTGTCGGTCAGGTCGTGGATGCCCTTGACCAGCTCTTCCTGTGCGGCTTCTTCCTTGAACCGGCTGGGACCGGAGCAGTCGTCCCAGGTGCCATGGGCCAGATCCCAAAGATCCGGCAGGTTTCGGTTCATGTCGATGAACTCGCGGACCTCCGCATTGGAAAAGCCCAGTTTGCCGATGGTCTCATCCAGCGAAATGCGCAGGGTGATCCCCATAGTGTCCCCGACCGCCTCGCGGATGTCGGTGACGACCTCGTTCACGAAGCGCGAGCGGTTCTCGAGGCTGCCGCCGTATTCGTCGCTGCGATGGTTGGTGGCCCGGCTCAGGAAATGCTGGAAGATGCCGAAACCATGCGCACCGTATAGGCAGATCAAATCGAAGCCCGCACGCTTTGACCGTCTGGCGGCGTTCACGAACCACCGGCGCAGATCCTTGATCTCGGATCTGTCCAATGCGCGCGCCTGCAGCGGATCGTTGGAAAAGGTCCGGATCGGCTGGGCCGAGACTGCCAGGGGAACCTCGCGGGAATAGAAGTTGGGTCCGTTCACACCTGAATAGGCAAGCTGAACGCCCGCCAGCGCACCGTGTTCCTTCATCTTGCCGGCCATCCTGGCCAGCATGGGAACGTCTTTGTCTTCCCAAAGGCGCAGCTCGATAAATGGCGTGATCTCGCTGGTGTGATGCATTTCGCACTGTTCGGTGAAGATCACGCCCCAGCCACCCTCGGCCTTGATCCCGCGCATTGCGGCGGCAGCGGATGGATCCCGGTAACCGCCGCCGTTGCAATGGGGAACCTGGTAGAACCTGTTTGGCGCGGTGACCGGGCCGATCGCCAATGGTTCGAACAGGATGTCATGTCTTGGATCGCGCATCGCGTGCCTCTGCCTGCGGAACTGGAGCGAGTGTCGCGCAGACCCTAAGCGGTTTGCAAGGACTGGGTCATTCGTCGCCCGGCACGCCATATGACGGGGCATCACGCGGATCGAGAGCCCGAATGACATAGGTTGCGAGTTGGGGCCCGTAGATATCCCATGCATTCGCAACAGCCTCGATCGGGCAATCCTCGGTCCAGTCGCACCGAAGATCTGCCACGGGCCAGGGTACCTGATCACAGATCAGGAGACCCGCCGAATGCACTGGCCCCGCCTCGCCGCCGGCTTTCAGTCCAGCGCGCATTGCCGCGACCAGCCGGTCGCCGAGATGGCCCGAACTTTGTTCGAACCCTTCGACAATAGCTGCCGGCACGTTATCGTTGGCAAGGAGATTTCCTGCGGACAAGACGTCCTTTCCCGCAGCTTCGGTCCAGATGCCGAGGGATTTTGGCCCGGAGTGGATGGCGGTCTGTCCGGCTCTGTCGATTGCCAGAACCTGTCGGTACTCGATGAAATCACCCTGTCTGCGGACGTTCTCGATGGCCTCGGCCGCATCCATCCCGCCTTCCATAAGGTCCAGCGTAAGGACTCCCAGCCGTGGATCCGTGATGTTCTGGCTGGCGACAGCGCCCACGCCCGCGCGCGTGTAGGAACACCGGGCGGCTACGGCAGGGGACGAAGACGCAATCGCAACTCCGAACATTCCGGTCTCAGCGCAGCGGGCGACCAGGGAAAAGGTCATGGGCTCAATCCGGAATGACGGCGGTTGCGTCGATCTCGACCAGCCATTCGGGTCGCGCAAGAGCCTGGACGACCAATCCAGTCGAGACCGGATGAACGCCTTTTATGTATTCCCCCATGGTCCGATAGACCGCCTCGCGGTTGCGGACGTCGGTAATGTAGACGACGACCTTCACAAGATGTTCCATGCGGCCTCCTGCCTCCTCGATGAGCTGGCGGATGTTCTGCATGACCTTATGGGTCTGCTCGACAGGATCGTGGCTCCCGATGCTCTTGGCATCGTCCAGATTCTGCGGACATTGGCCGCGCATCCAGAGGGTCGTGCCGCCGCGCGTCGCAACTGCCTGGCAAAGGTCATTGTCAAGGTTCTGTTCCGGGTAGGTGTCGCGCGTGTTGAATCTGCGAATGCGGGTATGGGTCATTCCCTTGGTCCTTTCCCGTGGTCCTGCCTTGTGCGTTGCATGAGCCGGGGTCTCACCTTCTCCGG
>JAJEAY010000121.1 GCA_022824145.1 Rhodobacter sp.
GGGGTGAGGCAATCCTCTCGCTGCGAGCGTTGGTCATGTCAGACCGCTTCGATGCGGCGTGGAAGATTCTGGGCCCGTACTGGCAAAATCACGACGGTGGAGAGAACCCCGAAAATGTCCCCATATGAGAATCGGTCCCTGAGAATCGGTCCCTGGGCTACGAAGAACACGCCCGCCGCTGCCTGACCCATGCAAAACGGGCCTTCGGGTCCGTCCGTTCCAAACGCCGCGTCATCGACGCGGAGGCCGCCTGAAACAACGAAATCAAGAGGACTGGATGTCACGGGAACTGAGAGATGACGAGCGGGAGCTTGCTGACGGGATGATCGCCCGCGCGCGTGCGGCGATGGCGCAGATCGAGAACTGGAGCCAGGAAGGACTGGACCGGCTCGCCCAGGCCATCGGGTGGTACGCAGGCAATGAAAGGACGTTTACGCGCCTCGCACAGCAAGGTGTGGACGAGAGCGGTATCGGAGACCGGAGGGGACGGCCCGGCAAGCGGTTCAAGATCCACATGGTTCTACGCGATGCGCTGCGCCAGAAGTCGACCGGGATCGTTGAGGTGGACGAAGAAAAGGGGTTGGTGAAATACGCCAAACCGGCTGGTGTGATCGCCTCGCTCATTCCGATGACGAACCCGGCCCTCACCCCTCCGGTGACCGGGATTTACTCCGCCAAAGCCCGGAACGCCGTGATCTTCTCACCGCATCCCCGCACGGCGCGGACAACGATGCAGATGACGGAGGTGATGCGCACAGCCTGTCGGGCAGGCGACGCTCCGGAAGACCTGTTCCAATGCGTGGCCAAGCCTTCGATCCCTCTCACCCAATACCTTATGGGAGCGGCGGATCTGACTCTCGCCACGGGAGGGAAGCCGATGGTTCAGGCGGCATACTCCAGCGGCAAACCGGCATATGGAGTTGGCGCGGGCAATTCCTCTATCGTAGTCGACGAGACGGCCGAACTGGACATCGCCGCTGCCTATATTCGGATGTCCAAGACCTCGGATTTCGGATCGGGCTGTTCGGCGGACGGCAACGTCGTCATCCAGCGTTCGGTCTACAGCCAGATGGTGCAGGCCTTGACTGCCGAAGGCGGCTATCTCTGCGACGGCGACGAGAAGGCGGCTCTTGAAAAGGTGATGTGGGACGGGAAAGGCAACCGCACGTTTCCGACCATTGCGTGCCGACCGCAGCAGCTGGCGGAGGTGGCTGGCTTCTCCATACCTGAAGACCGCAAATTTCTGATGGTCGAGAACCAGGGTCAAATCGGGCCGGAGCACAGATTTTCCAAGGAGAAGCTTACAACTTTGATGGCGCTGTATCATTTCGAGACCTTTGATGAGGCGCTCGACATCGTCCGTTCCATCTATGAAACCGGCGGCAAAGGCCATTCCTGCGGTATCTACAGCCACAACGATGACAGTATCGATGCGCTGGCACGTGTGGCGCCGGTGAGCCGCATGATGGTTCGCCAGCCACAGTCCAAGGCAAATGCCGGCGCCTGGACAAACGGAATGCCGATGACCTCTTCGCTTGGCTGCGGAATCTGGGGCGGCAATATTACGAACGAGAACGTCACTCTCAAGCACATGATGAACTATACCTGGGTCAGCCGCCCGATCCCCGAGGATCGCCCGCCCGATGAAGAGCTGTTCGGTGAGTTCTACGGTCGGGAGGTTTTGTGATGAACGGAACAATAGCCAAAGGAAAGACCGTCGCCGAGCATATCGTCGACTTCCTTGAACGCAGGGAGGTAAGGCATGTCTTCGGACTGTGCGGTCATACGAACATTGCAGTGCTCGCGGCACTGGCCGAAAGCCCGATTGATTTCGTCATGGTTCGCCACGAGCAGACAGCCAGCCACGCTGCTGATGCCTATGCCCGCGTGCAGGGCCGTGCCTCTGTGGTTCTGAGCCATTTGTCCCCAGGTCTCACTAACTGCGCCACAGGCGTCGCGAACGCGGCGCTCGACTGCATACCGATGGTGGTGATCGCTGGCGACGTCCCGACCCATTACTACGGCAAGCATCCGCATCAGGAGATCAACCTGCACGCCGACGCTGCCCAGTGGGAGATTTACCGCCCCTTTGTAAAACGCGCCTGGCGCGTGGACCGGGCGGACTTAATGGCCGATATCCTGGAAAAGGCGTTCCACCTTGCGGAGAGCGGTCAGCCCGGCCCGGTTCTGGTCAATGTGCCTATGGATGTTTTCAGCGAAGTCATTCCTTCCGACACGTTCGACCGCGCCGCACAGAACACCCGTGCGTTGAAGAAGCCTTCGATCGATGACGAAACCGCCCGCGAAATCGTGGCGTCCCTGGCAAGAGCCGATGCTCCGGTGGCATATGTCGGAGGCGGCATTCTCCTGGCCCAGGCCAGCGAGGAGCTGCGGGAATTCGTGGAGCATATGGGCTTGCCCGTTGCGCATTCCCTGATGGGAAAGGGCGCGCTTCGCGACGATCACCCTTTGGTCATGGGAATGACCGGATTCTGGGGGACGGAACTTGTCAATCGGACCTGTCTGGACGCCGACTGCATTTTCGCGGTCGGCACCCGGTTCAAGGAGGCGGACTGTTCAAGCTGGTATCCGGGATACACGTTTAACATCGGCGGGAAGACCAACTCAACGAAGGTAATCCATATCGACATCGAGCCGCAGGAGATCGGACGCAACTACCCAACCGAGATCGGGGTTGTGGCAGATGCCAAATCGGCGCTGCGGGTTCTGGCCCGCGTGGCGAAAGAGATGTGTCCGGACGGTATTGCCAGAAGCGCAAAGGAAGCTGAGATCGCCGAATTCCGAGTGGCCTTCAAGGAAGGCAACCGCAGAATGGCGGAAAGCGATGCGTTCCCGATGATGCCTGAACGCATCCTCGCTGACGCCCGGAAGGCGCTTCCGGAAGATGCCATCATTACGACGGATGTCGGCTGGAACAAGAATGGTGTCGGCCAGCAATTCGATATTCTTGCGCCTGGATCGATCCTGACGCCTGGCGGATTCGCAACGATGGGATTTGGCCCTTCCGGAGCAATTGGCGCAAAGCTGGCTGCGCCCGACCGGGTTGTAGTCAGCCTCGTTGGCGACGGCGGCTTTGGGCAGAATCCGTCGATGCTGACCACAGCCGTCGAGCAGAACCTCGGAATTGTCTGGCTTGTGATGAACAACAATGCCTTTGGCACCATCGCAGGTCTGCAGAAGGCGCATTACGGTCTGACCTACGGCACGACCTTCCCAGGTTCGCCGGATACGCCGACAAACGGGCCGGGATATGCCGAGATTGCGAGAGCCTATGGCGCGGAAGGTGTACGGATCAGCTCGGCGGATGAACTCCTGCCCGCGCTGGAAGATGCGATCGCTTCAGGCCGTCCAAGCGTTCTGGATGTTCCCATGATCAACAATCCAACGCCCACAACCGGACACTGGAACATTCTGGACATCTACTCGCCGAACAGGAATGTGGGCCACGTCGCTACCTGACCTGACTGGCGCAGAACCGGGCTCAACCCGCCAATGCCGCTTTATCCCAAGGCAGGCACCAACTTGGTATCTGAAATTTGGACGGTGACAGAGATATGTCCGAGATGTTGGCAGGTGCGGTTTCGGGAGGGTGCTTGCGGACTATGAACCGAGCCATCGGCGTCGGTAGAAGTGCTGCCGGGCCTTCAGGCCCTCGGACAACGCATATTGCTATCGGCAGCAGTTTGTTCGGCAGCCGACGGTCCGATGGTTTTCAGGCTTGATAGGGAAACCATACCCAAAAGCGGCCACAATCGCCGACCACGCATTTGACCCGGCCCGCGGTCAGGTCTGGAAAGCGAACGCATGATGTCGGGCTCGCTACGGTTTTCGATGCCTTGGCCGCTTTGCAAGAAGAACGGACATGACAGATTCTCTGCCCGTTCTGACACCCGGTCAGATCTCTGACCTGGCGGGCGCCTCTACGACGGCGAGTTTCGCTGTCGGTATGAAGGCTGGCTGAACAACGGCCAAGACGTCGTGCACCAGAACGCCTGTCTGGGAAGTATCCAGAGAATGCATTGAAAAATGCCGTTCGCCTCGCGCCCTACGGGAATTTCTCCCTGTTGCGCATCGGAGAGCACACGACCTTCAGTTCAGAATGCTTCTATGAGCGCGAAGCGGAACTGGACTGGCCGGTTCGACCAGTCCCACGCAGTTTGCGTGGACTTCATGCTACATAGAACTCCAGGCAATGCGCAGGATTCGGTAACCGATGCAATTCAGGACAGCGGAAATAGGTCGACGCATCCAGCCCAGACATGCGGAGGGAGTGCTATTCCGCTGTGAAGCGTCCATACTGCCTTCAAGGTGTGACTGCCGATTGCCAATGTGCTGCATTTCGTCTTTGCAGGCGTCCATGCCAGCCTGAAAGGCGCGTCTGTAAGCGCCAGCGGCCGCCTTCTCCTCTGATATGCGGGTTTCGAGGCGGGAAGACATGCGCCACTCCATGCCGACAAGCGACGCGGCGACAGCGAAACCGGTCGCGACAACCGTCGGACAGCATGTGACAGAAGCGGACGCGGACCTTCCCGCCACGGTTCGCAGAGCGCTGGCGCATCGGCAGACCCTGTGACCCGTGAGACCCGTGAAGCCAGTGCGAAGGCAGCCTGATGGCACTTTGGCATATAATTCCCAAAGTTATCGGGATACACCCGGCTGGCTGCTGGCTTCGGGCATGTTGACTCCACGTTTCGCACGGGCTAAGCGCTGTCCGTCCCGGTGTTTCGCGCCGGGACGCGCATTTGGTGTTGGTGGCCCCCGCAAGGGGATGCCTGTCGCTCGCATGAGAGAGGACAACGCCCTTCGAAGCCACGCCTCATGATCAATGAGGTGCCTTAAACAATGAAGGAGATCAGAGGTGACAAAACGCACCGCTGCCAAATACAAGATCGACCGTCGGATGGGAGAGAACATCTGGGGCCGACCGAAATCCCCGGTGAACCGCAGGGAATATGGTCCTGGTCAGCATGGCCAGCGTCGCAAGGGCAAGCTGTCGGATTTCGGAATCCAGCTTCGCGCGAAACAGAAGCTTAAGGGCCATTACGGTGATCTGACCGAAAAGCAGTTCAAGCGCGTCTATGCCGAAGCCGCAAGAATGAAGGGCGACACAGGCGAGAACCTTATCGGCCTGCTTGAGCGCCGCCTTGACGCTGTGGTCTACCGTGCGAATTTCGTGCCCACGGTGTTCGCCGCGCGTCAGTTCGTGAATCATGGCCACGTCATGGTGAATGGCAGTCGGGTAAACATCCCGAGTTACCGCGTTCGCGAGGGCGACGTTATCGAAGTGCGTGACCGTTCCAAGCAGCTTGCCATTGTTCTGGAGGCCGCGCAGCTCAACGAACGTGACGTTCCAGACTACATAGACGTGGATTATTCGAAAATGGTTGCCACTTTCGTGCGTATGCCGAGCTTGGCCGATGTGCCGTTCTCGGTGATCATGGAGCCGCACCTAGTCGTCGAATACTACGCCAAGAACTAGGCGTTCATCCGTTCGGTTCGGTGGTTCCGGCTTCGCTGGAACCGCTGCTTCCGCGGAACTGGGAGCGTGGCCGGGTCGGGCCGATTCGCTGAATCTGCTGTGCCCGCGGATACGGGAGCCACAAACGGTTCGAAAGGTCGGGCCTCTTCTGGGCCAGCCGTGGAAGCCGGCAGGCGCCGTTACCGAAACATCTCCCAAGATGCCAGGTCGGTTTCGGGCAACGACGGCGGCTGTTTTGCAGGAACACCGAATGCGTTGATGGTCATCGAGATCAACGTGTAGTAGCCGCATAGTCCCACGAGTTCGACGGTCGCCTTTCTGCCGAGTACATCAAGCGCCTGGGAAAAGGCTGCGTCTCCAAGACCCCGGTCCCGGTGGAGTTCCACCGCTACGTCGAACACAGCTTTCTGCCGGATGTCACGGATTTCCGGCCTTTCACCGCGACCGATCGCATTTACAGTTGCCGCGGGCAGGCCAGCGTTCAGAGCCAGTGGCGCATGCTGGCTCCATTCAAAGGCAGCGGACCACATCCGTGCGGTGACAATGATCGCGAGTTCAGAAAGAATTGGCGGCAAGCTGCTGTCATAGCGCACGAACCGCCCGAGATCCTGCGCGAGGTCGGCGAATTCCGGCGACTGCATCCATACCCGAAGCGGTCCGGCGACTTCGCCTCGAGGCCCATTTGCAATGCGCTGCCAAACGCGGCGTGCGTCCGGCTCCAGCCGTGTTTCATCAATGAAAACCCGGTCAAGCCTGTCTGTCGTCTTCATCCAGCACTCGCGAAATTGCCCATCGCACCGCGGAAAAAGACCAGAGCTTCACCGTCACGAGCGTCAAAGTCCGAGATTTCCCCGATGACGATCAGGTGGTCTCCTCCTTCCACGATATTCCATTTCACGCATTCGAAATGGGCAAGCGCTCCTTCAATGATCGGTGCTCCGTTCAGTCCCGTGCGCCAGGATACGCCGTCAAATTTGTCTTCACGCGGGCGCGCGAACTGCCAAGCGAGACTTTCGTGCTCGCGGGCGAGAACATTGACCGTGAAGTGGTTGCCTGACTTTAGCCATTTGCAGCTGATCTGCTCGCAACCGACAGAGAAAAGCAGCAGCGGAGGGTCAAGGCTGAGTGACGAAAAGGAGTTCACCGTAATTCCAGTTGGGTCGCCGTTGGAGTCGCGCATCGTCACCACCGTTACGCCGGAGGCAAAACGGCCGAAGGCACTGCGAAGGCGGCGTGAAATGTCGAAGCTTCCATCAGGCATTTCCGTCTCCTCCGATGACATCCGTTCGCGAACCCACTTCTTTCTGGTCAGTGTAGGTGACCGATGCCATCTGAGAAAATGATTAAAATTAATGCCAGCATTCAGAAAATTGGATAGCTTTGTCACTGTCAGGAGTTTCCGTTTCTAGCCTTCAGGCACTGATCGCGGACTATGACAGCGGTCTGTCAGACAACGGTTCTGCCGGTCATGCAAACGCCGCTTTGATTAGGGATAGTGAGGCAACGGTCAGGCTTTCAGGATTCTGGGTGGTTCGCTTTGCTATCCCCCAAAGTACGGAATGCCCGAGCGACTGTCGGTTCAACGGAATGCGCCAGACCCATGTGCGTCTAACGTCAGGCGATGTTGAGTTCCGCACGATACCAGTCCCCGATCTGGCTCGCTGTCATCCAGACTGTCCCTTCGTGTTCGCCTGCGTAATCCAGCAGTTCCTCCAACGCCGCGATCCGGTGCGGTACCCCTGTAATGTAGGGATGGATCGAGATCGCCATGACCCGAGCATTGTCTTTGGCTTCCGCATAAAGCCTGTCGAACTGGCGCTTTCCTCGGGTCAGGAACACTTCCGAGTCGTGCTGCTGAAGCGCGTATACGGCAATGTCGTTGACTTCGACTGTATATGGAATCGTGGTGATCGCGCCGTGGGGCGTATCGATCTCCTGCGGCAGATCGTCGATGACCCAGTCCGCTACGTATTCAACACCCGCCTCCCGCAGGAGGTCGAGAGTCTCTTCCGTCTCCGTAAGGCCCGGACTTTCCCAACTGCGCGGACGTTTGCCGCAGAACGCTTCAATGGCGCCCATCGTGTCTTCGATCGCGGCTCGCTGGTTGTCGAGCGCGTGCATCGGGCCCTGAAGAAACCCGTGGCCCATAAACTCCCAGCCCGCTTCAAGTGCCGCTCCCGCGACACGGGGATAAGAAACGCAGACATTGCCATTGATGGCAAGCGTCACCGGAATGCCCCGTGAAACTAACGCCGCATGCTGTCGCCAGAAACCCGCGCGCATGCCGTATTCGTGCCAGGACCAGTTGGGAACGTCTGGCAGGAGCGGCTTTCCCATAGGGGGCGGGAGGACTGAACGCGGCATCGCGCGCTCGATCCTCCATTCCTCGACGTTCAGGATTACCCAAACGGCCAGCCGCTTGCCGTCCGGCAGTTTCAGCCGCGGTCGGTCGATGATCGCTTGGTAGGGGATGCGGTCGGTAAGTGCCATGACAACCTACAGTCCCAAGAATGGCGCCAGCGCGGCGTTGTAGATGTCGGGCACGTTGACATTCGCTATGTGCGCGCATTCAGCGATTTCGACATACTCCGCCCCCGGCGTTGCGTCGGCCATCGCCCTCATCACTTCCGGCGGTGCCCCGGGATCCTGTTCCCCGCCAATGTAAAGTACCGGCAGCCGAATTCTGCCAAGACGGCGCAGATAATCGAGGTTCTTCAGTCCCTGAACGCATGCCGTATATCCCGCCGGATCAGTGGTGGTAATCATCCCGCGAAGCCAGGACGCTGTCTCAGGATGCGCCGATCTGAAGCCTTCGGTCAGCCAGGTTGCCATTGTGCCGTCAGCTATGGCTTCCATTCCACCGCTGGAAATCCTGGCGATGCGATCGTCCCACATTTTGCGGAATCCATCGGGTGCGTCGGCGCGCGCATCGGCAAGCACCATGCGTTCGAATCGGTCCTGATGGTGAATCGCAAGTCCCATGCCGGTCATCGCGCCCATGGAAAGCCCCATCCAGGCAGCAGATCCAATTTCGTAATGATCCATGAGCCTGAGGGCGTCGTCCTGGAGGTCAGACAGGCTGTATGGTCCCTCGGGCGCGGTGCTCCTTCCGTGTCCCCGCACGTCGTAGCGAAGCACGCTGAATTTCGTCGAAAGCAGTTTGATCTGAGGATCCCATTGAGCCAGATTCGCGCCGAGCGAATTCGACAGCACTATCCATGGGGCACCCTCCGGGCCGTCGACTTTCGTGTTCAGCGCAACATGACCGAGGTCTACGAGAGTCATTCCGCTGCCTCCGCCCTGTCCGGCGCCGAGTCGAGCGCAGGTTTGACCTGTTCGGCCAAGAGAACCATGGAACGGCGCCCAAGGTCGCGGTCAGCCCAGTCCTTGCCAGCATACAGAAGCGTTCCGAAATCCCCGGTTGTTTCCCGGAACGCCGCCAGATCGTCGGTGACTTTATCGGGCGTGCCCCAGATGATCAGGCGATCGCAGATGTGCTCCAGCGTTACCTCGTCGTCAGGCTGGTCCCGATATTCCTTGAAGAGATTGATCCGTCCATGCTTTTTCAGTTTCGTGAACAGCTGTCTGTAATAGAAGACATACGGGCTGTCCGGATCGGTCGCATATCGGCGGGCTGTGTCAAGGTCGTCCGCGACGAAGACTGACTTGGCCACCCGCCAGTTCGCGGGGTCTGCGCTTCTGCCGGCGCGTTCACAGCCTTCCACGTATTTCGGCCAGTGGCTTGCGACCCATTGGGGCATCAGGAAGTTCGCGCTGATCGGATCCCAGCCCCTGGCGGCCGCCTCGGTGACGCCCTTGGAGAACGGCGCCACCGCCGTCACCACGATAGGAGGATGGGGCTTCTGCAGGGGCTTCTGCATGAGGCCTTGCCCTATCTCCGGAATAAGCGTGCGTTCGGTCGAGACGTTCCAGAACTGGCCTTCAAGACTGTAAGGCGGCTCGCTCTCCCAAATTTTCAGCACCATGTTGATGCATTCAAGGAACATCGCGTTCCTGTCCGCATCGAGATTGCCAAATACCTCCGCGTCGCTGGCCAGCCCGCCGGGCGAAATGCCGAAATTCAGGCGGCCGTCAAGGAGATGGTCGAGCATCGCGATCTCTCCGGCGACGGCGGCGGGATGGGCGTTTGGCATGTTGACGGTGCCGGTTCCGAGCCGCATCCGTTTCACCGCGTGAGCCAGCGAGGCGATGAACATGGCGCAGTTGGTGATGTTTTCGGCTTTGTCCGTCACATGCTCTCCGACATAGCCTTCCTGAAAGCCCAGTTCGTCGGCAAGAAGAAACGCCTCGCGGTCCTCGGTCAGGCATTGCCGCCAGTCCTTGTCCAGCGGATGCATCGGCATGGTGAAAAAACCCAGTTCCATAACGCTCTCCTGAAGCTTTGGAGCAAAGCTAGCGTGTCAGAAGCGTTACGGCGAATTATATTCGCTGACTGCGAGTATCCGAAAATCCGATAATCAGAGCACGGCTTTCGGCAGCCAGGTCGCCAGCCACGGCAGCCAGAGCACCAGAAGTGCCGCGACGAGGATAAGCGCGAAATAAGGTGTCGAGCCGCGGAATATCCTTCCCAGGGTGGCGGTCGGGTCCGG
>JAJEAY010000267.1 GCA_022824145.1 Rhodobacter sp.
CCGGCACCCGCTGGTCGGAGAGAGGAGCCAACGCAATGCTCGCGCTCAAGAGTTGCGTCATGAACCTCCGGCTGCCCGACTTCCTGGACTGGCAGGTCAGGCAAGCCGTCGCGGCTTGACAAGAAACTTGGGCTACACCCGGCGGCGGGCGCGGAAGTTGCGCTCGTTGCGGGATAAATCAAGTGTGTAACAATCGTAGTCCTTTCAAGCCATCCTCGCACAAAACAGGCATCTCCAGCGCCGCATTGGCGCCGCGAGATCAACCGCTGTTAAGCTGTTCTCCGTCTACCGATCAACGCCATGACAATTGACCCACAAGAGAACTCACCGGCGGCGGCTTTGGCGATCAAGGCACCCAAGTAACAGCCACAGAACGGTCACACGCGGGAGTCTGGCCAGAACCATGCCGGTTCGGACTCCGTTCTCCGGCCCGCCGGAAGATCAGCCGCAACGTGGGAGAGTCATGAGCATCCCTGCATCCCGGAACTGGCAAAGGGATTCCGGCCTCACCCCGTCTTGCGGAATTGCGAGCCACATGAGTCTCCGGAACGCAAACGGTTTGCACCGCCTTCCCGAGACGTAGTGCCGAACATGGTATTGGATGCATGTTCGAGCCATCAACCTGTTCTGGGATCCAAGTCTATGCTGCAAGTCGGTCAACCGAGCGTCATCCCTCCACCAAGACCACTCTGCCGTACCAGAACATGTACGAGACTGCCGGAACCGCCCTGAATATGGCAGCTTAACAAAAGCGAACTTGCTTCTGGACTCCCGAATTCTGTTGTGCCCCTTCGAGAACCACCTGAAGAGTAATTTGTGCATAAGTGCATCGCCTTCGCGCTGGCAATTGAGCGTGGCTTCAAGTCAAGGTCTATCGGGATGCGGACCCGAAACTCCTCGTTGGGGATCCTATTGACACAGGCTATGCGCAACGCATCCACCAGAAGTGTAAGATATTGATATTTAGCGAGACCTCGGAGATAGGTGACAAAACGACGGTCTATTCTCCAACCTCCCGGTATCAGCGCAGGAAGAACCGGGAACTGTCCAACCGTAGCATAATGCTCTTAGGCAAGGATTTGCGATCCACGTCCTCTAACGCATTCCGCCGTGCTGGCCATGTCGGCATTGTGCCTGGCCTCAACAACAGGCGAAGACACGCCTGCATTCAGGTCAATGCCGATTCAGCGGCCGCTCCGACGCGGAGCAACCGTTCCTCCTGCATCGGCGGAGCCATCAGCATCAAGCCTGTCGACGGAACGCCGGTCGGAATAGTCAGCGCCGGAACACCCATGAGATTTCCGATCCTCGTGTTTCGAAGCGCGAGCAGATTCTCGGAAACATAATAGGCGCTGTCCTCCGCCAATCGGGCAACTTTCGGCGGAACGTTCGGCGCAGTCGGCAGGATAACTGCGTCGAAACCGGCTGTTGCATCGCGCCACTCCCGCCGGATGCGGTGAAGCGATTGCCAACCAGCGACGTAGTCAGCAGCCGAATGCTCCCGCCCAATTCGGAAGCGGGCGAGAATTTCGCCGAACATCCGTTCCGGAGCCGCCTCGATTTGGTCCTTCCAGGTGCCGTAAGCCTCGGATGTAAACAGGCGAGACGCAAGTTCCATCGCTTCCGACACGGCGGGAACCTCAAGCAGCGTAACAGTCGCGCCAGCATCCTGAAGCCGTATCACAGCATGGTTAAATCCCGCCTCCGGTTCTGGTCTTAGACCGTCCATCGCCACGGTTTGCAGCGCCATCAGCCGCATGCCACGCAGACTCGCTCCCGCCAGGTCAGGTGCTGCCGCACCTTCAAGCGCAGCCAGTACCAGCGCCGTGTCCTCAACAGTCCTGCAGAGCGGCCCGACCGTATCGAATTCCGGACAGAGCGGAACGACTCCATCAAGCGACAGCCTGCCAACCGTGGTCTTGAGTCCCACCAAGTCATTCCAGACTGAAGGGATCCGCACGGATCCGCCCGTATCTGAACCGATGCCGCATGCAGCCAGACCGAACGCCACTGATGCAGCGGCGCCCGAAGACGAACCGCCCGCAACCGCATCTTCATCGTTTGCAGAAGGCGGCGTAGCGGTCGCCGGGTTATGGCCGAGGCCGGAAAACGCCAGTTCCGACATATGGGTCTTGCCGAGGCATACCATTCCCGCGGCCGTAGCGCTGCGAAGAACCTCCGCATCGCATTCCGGAACGCGGCCTTCCAGCAGTTTCGAACCCGCTTCCGTGGCCGTGCCGGCCGTGTCGAAAAGATCCTTCCATGAGACAGGCACGCCGTCGAGAGGACCGTGCCTACGGCCCGATTCCGCACGCATGGATGCGGCTTTCGCTTCGGAAAGCGCCCTGTCCGGCGTATGCCGCGCAAATATGCGCGGAGTCAGCGGATGCGCTTCAATGGCATCCAGATACGTGGTTGCCAGCGCAACCGGATCGATTTCGCGCCTCTCAATCCCACGTCCAAGGTCTCCTGCGCTCATCCAGAGCCATTCCTGCGCCATGCCAGCCTCCAAATTGACGTAACGATGGTATTGGTTGTGTAGAACTTGGACAATCCCGCCATTATTGCCCATACTGCCCGCATGGCTAAGCTATGCGATGCAGTGATTGTTGGAGGAGGCCTGAACGGCTGCACGATGGCTCTGGCGTTGGCCCGCGCCGGGATGCGTATCACCGTCATTGACCGCACGCGGATCACTGACCAATTGAATCCTGCGTTTGACGGGCGCGGTTACGCGCTCGCACTGGCATCAAAACGGCTGCTCGATGCATTGGGAATCTGGAAAAGCGTTGCCGACCAGGCCCAGCCGATCCTCAAGGTCGTGGTCACTGACGGGCGGGCCAGCGACGGCCCTTCGCCGTTGCTGCTGGAATTCGATCACGCCGAACTCGACGAGGGTCCAGTCGGATTCATGCTTGAGGATCGCTATCTGAGGCGCGCCCTCCTCGGCGCGTTGTCAGAATATCCGGACGTAGCGCAGATCAACGGGCGGAATGCGATCTCCCACGAGGTGACTGACAGCGGTGTCAGCGTGACGCTCGACGATGGCGCCACCGCCAAAGGAGCACTCCTGATCGGCGCCGACGGCAACGGGAGCGCAGTGGCACGCCGCGAGGGAATCACATATTCCGGCTGGCCCTACAGGCAGACATCCCTCGTCTGCGCGATCGGCCATGAGATGTCTCACGAAGGTACCGCACACCAGTTCTTCATGCCAAGCGGACCGCTTGCGCTGCTTCCGCTTCCAGGCAACCGCACATCCATCGTCTGGACGGAGTCCAACGGAAACGCCATACGGATCCAGGAAATGGATGATGATGGATACCTCAACGCTCTTCGACCAGCTGTCGGTGGATTCCTCGGCCAAATCCATCTGGAAGGCGATCGCTACTCCTATCCGCTTGCGCTGTCAGTCGCCAACCGCTTCGTCACACGCCGTGTAGCGCTCATCGGCGACGCAGCGCATCGAGTGCACCCCTTAGCGGGCCAAGGCCTCAACGCCGGCCTCAAGGATGTAGGCGCACTGGCCGAGGTTCTGGTGCAGGCGTGGCGGCGCGGTGAAGACATTGGAGCTCTGGATGTCGTTGAACGCTACCAGACCTGGCGTCGTTTCGACACGGCCGCACTGGCCGCAGCCACTGATTCGATTAACAGGCTGTTCTCCAACGACGACAGCCTGGTACGATTCCTGCGCGACCTTGGCCTAGGTGTCGTCAACGCGATTCCAGCCGTTCGGCGCGGCCTCATGCGGGAAGCAGCCGGACTGACCGGTGAGATTCCCAAGCTGCTTCAGGGCAGGCCGCTCTGATCAGTCCAGAGGCCGCGCCTCGTCAACCAGCATCACCGGGATACCATTGCGGATCGGGTAGGCCAGGTGCGCGGCTTTCGATACCAGTTCCTGGCGCTCCGCGTCGTAGCTCAGCACCGCATGGGTCTGGGGACAGACCAGCGCCTCGAGCATCCTGCGGTCAAACGGCTTCTCTGGCTCGCTCATTGCATGATCTCCTCTGCCGTACCGCCATGCAGCTCGTATTCTATAAGGGCTTCGAGTGTCCTGCGCCGGCCGCCCAGCGTCGGCGCCTCAAGGAGTGCCTGCTTGTCTTCCGGCTCGAACGGACAGAGCATGCTGAGAGAGTTGATCAGCAGTTCGTCATCCGCTTCACGCAGCGAATCCCAGTCGGTCTTCAGCGACCGATCATGAAAAAAGCGGGACAGCAGATCCAGAAACGCCTCGCGGTCAAGTTCCGGATCCTTTTCCGCCTTCCCGAGATCCCGGGAAAATTCCTCCCATGACACCGTGAACCGATGATAGGGAGTGAAGCCGCCCTCCTCGTTCACAAGCCGAAAACGCGAGACTCCGCTGAGTGTGATCATGTAGCGGCCGTCCTCGGTTTCCGAAAACGAACTCAGCCGGCCGGCGCATCCAATGACGTGCAGCTGCTCGCAGTCGTCGCCCTTGCCGCCACTGGGCTGAACCATCCCGATCAGCCGATGGGATGTCTTCATCGTGTCATCAAGCATCGCGAGGTAGCGCGGCTCGAAAATATGCAGTGGCAAGCGCGCCCGCGGCAGCAGAATCGCGCCGGGAAGCGGGAACACCGGAATCATGTTAGGAAGATCGGACTCGGAGAACATGCCCAAAGGATAGCCTGTTCGTCACGTCAGGCAAATATCATGGATGACAGGCGACGCCGTCCACTGAGCACAATCGGATCCTGCGGCTTCATTGAATCGAATATGGTGAACAGCTGCGTCCTGGCCGCACCGTCGTTCCATTCGCGGTCACGGCGGAACAGTTCCAGCAGCTCATCCACCGCACCCTGGACATCCCCCGACGAATGAAGCGCCAATGCGAGGTCGAACCGAGCCTGGCTGTTGTCAGGATCTTCCGACACCGAGGCACGCAGTTCACCGACCGGCCCCGCCTTCGCGGCCTGCCGGGCCAGTTCGATCTGGGCAAATGCGGCCTCGATCTCCGGCGATGCGCTTATTCCGGCCGGTGCGCCGTTCAGCACCGCTTCCGCCTGATCAAGATCGCCCAATGCCACATGCGCGCGCACCAAGCCAGAATAGGCTGTGGCATTCTCCGGTTCCTGTCCCAAGACAGTCGCGAATGCCTGTGCGGCGTCAACAGCTGCACCGTCCGCCAAAAGGGCTTCGGCAGCTTCAAGAGCCTCCGCGACACCGCCGTCTCCAGCCAGCTGCGCAACCCGGTCAACGAATGCCTTGATCTCGGATGCCGGCAGCGCGCCCTGGAACATGTCCGCAACGCGGCCCTCCCAGAAAGCGACAACTGTGGGAATCGACTGCAGAGGCAGGCCCTGTCTGGCAAGAGTTTGCGCCAGCCGCTGGTTCTGGTCGACATCGACCTTGACCATGCGCACCTTGCCGCGCGCCTTGGTGACAGCATCCTCCAGCATCGGGCCAAGCGTCTTGCAGGGACCGCACCATGTGGCCCAGAAGTCAACGATGACAGGGACTTCCCTGCTCGCGTCCACCACATCCGCCATGAATGTGGCTTCCGTACTATCCTTGATCAGTTCCGCAGCAGGCGCGGCGGATTTCGTGCCCATTCCCAGCATCGTCGGCTCCAAGCTTCAGTCGATGCCACTATATGTGTGTGCAACGCACCGGATTAAAGGTCAAAAGTGGCGAAGACAGGCGCATGGTCGCTTGGTTTGTCCCATCCTCGCACATCGCGAAGGATACGGCTGGAATGCGATGCGCCGGATATGTCCGGCGTGGCCCAGATATGGTCGAGCCGGCGGCCTTTGTCGGCGACGCTCCAGTTCGGAGACCGGTAGGACCACCAGCTGTAGAGCTTTCCCTGGGGAATGTCCTTCCGCGTTATGTCGACCCAGCCACCCGCGTCCTGCATTTCGGCAAGATGCTCCACTTCGATTGGGGTATGGCTGACCACCTTCAGCAGCTGCCTGTGGCTCCAGACGTCTTCTTCGCGCGGCGCGATGTTGAAATCGCCCAGTATGACCGACCGTTTCGGCCTCTCGTCAAGCAGCCAGTCGCGCATTCCCTTGAGGTAATCGAGTTTCTGGCCGAACTTGGGGTTCACTTCCCGATCCGGCACGTCGCCGCCCGCCGGGATGTAGAAATTGTGCAGCATGACCCCGTTCTCGAGCCGGACGGCTACGTGACGGGCGTGGCCAAGGCCCGCAAAGTCGAGGTCTCCGACGTCAGCGATCGGAATCCTCGAAAGAACCGCGACGCCGTTGTATCCTTTCTGACCTCGGGCAACCAGGTATCCATAGCCCAGTTCCCGAAACCCATCGACCGGAATATGCTCGACCGGCGACTTGCATTCCTGGAGGCACAGGATGTCCGGGGCTTCCTCTTGCAGGAGCCTGAGTACGATCGGCTCGCGCAGCCGAACGGAGTTGATGTTCCAGGTGGCAATTGAAATGGTCATTCCGCCGTCTCCGCTTCACATGGCGAACCCTATCCGGGAGCCTCTGCGGCGGCAACGGCAAACAGATGCCTCACCCATCATCCATGCACGGACAGAATGACAGCTACGTCCCGCTGTCCTTTGCGGCTTCAAGAGCCTCGATCCGCGCCCGCAGCGCCTCGTTCTCCTCACGCGCCTTCCTGGCCATGGTCTGAACTGCCTCGAATTCCTCGCGTGTGACGAAATCCCGGTCGGCCAGCCAGCGCTCGACCCAACCCTTCATCGCGGTCTCGGCCTCTTCCCTGGCGCCCTGTGCCACGCCGACAGCGTTGGTCATCAGCTGGCCGATGTCGTCGAATATCTTGCTGCGTGCATGCATAGCGTATCTCCCTGCTGCCATCTTTCAATATGGACGCATGAATTTCCGCACGCAAGGTTGACTCAAAGCCCGCGCCGTGACCAAGGGTGCCGCCATGCTGGCAGCGATTCCCTTTCCGAACATCTCACCCGAAATATTCACTGTCGAGATCGGCAGTGTCGCGTTCTCGCTTCGATGGTATGCGCTTGCCTATATCGTCGGGATACTGATTGGGTGGCGGATCGCCGCCCGGGCTCTGACCGTTCCGGGACTCTGGCACGGCCAGGCGCCAATGACATCGAAGCAACTCGACGATCTTCTTGCCTGGATCATCGTCGGGATTCTGGCTGGTGGCCGGCTGGGCTACGTGCTGTTCTACCAGCCAGCGCATTATCTGGCGAACCCAGCGGACATCCTGATGGTCTGGAGGGGAGGAATGTCATTTCATGGAGGGTTCCTCGGGGTGGCGGTCGTCCTGTTCGCATTCAGCAGGCGCACCGGAGCTGACCTTGGTGGAATCGCGGACGTTCTCGCCTTCTGCGTACCGCCAGGGCTGTTTCTGGGAAGGCTCGCGAATTTCGTGAATGCGGAACTCTGGGGACGCCCGACCGATGTGCCTTGGGGCGTTGTTTTCCCCGGCCATGCAGCGCAGGACTGTCCTGGCGTGACCGGTCTCTGCGCGCGCCATCCTTCCCAGCTTTATGAAGCGGCGCTGGAGGGGATCCTGCTCGGACTGCTTCTGCTGCATCTCGCCTTTCGCCGCGGGTGGCTCAAATCACCTTGGGCTGTCACCGGAATGTTCCTCGCCGGATACGGCGCGTCGCGCTTCCTGATCGAGTTCTTTCGGCAGGCGGACCCGCAGTTCATCTCGCCTGACAATCCTCTTGGCCATGCCATCAGGCTGGGTGAATTCGGCCTCTCAATGGGTCAGGTTCTGTCGCTTCCCATGCTGGCGGCAGGAATCGCCGTGGCAATATTGGCTCGACGGCGACCTGCATGACGCCGCTGGCAAGACTGCTTGCCCGTCGAATTTCGGCAACCGGTCCAATCAGCGTCGCCGAATACATGACAGAATGCCTGCTGCACGCCGAACACGGATACTACAGCAGAAGGGATCCGTTTGGCGGGGCCGGCGACTTCATCACCGCCCCTGAAACAAGCCAGATGTACGGAGAGATCATCGGCCTGGCGCTGGCGCAGGCCTGGATCGACCAGCATCGCCCGACTCCGTTCGTTCTCGCTGAACTTGGCCCAGGCCGCGGCACCTGCATGGCAGATATCCTGCGGGCGACCCGCAGCGTTCCGGGATTCACGGAGGCGGCTGAAGTTCATTTGATCGAAGCCTCCGCCGCCCTGCGCGAACGTCAGCGCCGGAAGCTGGACAACGAACGGATCACTTGGCTTGACTCCGCCTCCGAACTTCCGGACGCACCGCTCTTTCTGATCGCAAGCGAATTCTTCGATGCACTCCCCGTTCGCCAGTTCGTCCGAGCCGAGGCCGGCTGGCAGGAACGGCTGATAGGCGTTCATGGAGATAGATTCGTGCATGGCCTCAGCGAGCCGGCGCCGCTGGCGGAACTGGAGCGGCGTACGGCCGATACCCGCCCCGGAGATCTTGTGGAACTGCGCACAGCCGCAGGAGCGGTCATCGCCGCTGTCGCCTCACGTCTGACACGCTACGGCGGCGGCGCCTTGGTGATCGACTACGGTGACTGGCGCTCGCTCGGGGACACCCTGCAAGCGGTCACAGGGCACCGATACGTCGATCCTTTGGCGGAACCGGGGCTGGCCGACCTCACCGCCCACGTGGACTTTGAGGCACTGGCAGTTGCGGCCGCAGACACCACGCCAAGTTCGCTCACCCCGCAGGGGGTCTTTCTCGAACGACTTGGCATCACAGCCAGAGCGAACAGGTTGGCAAAGACGCTAGGCGGCAGCGCCTTGGAGGAGCATGTCGCGGCACATCGCCGCTTGACCCACCCTCAGGAAATGGGGAGCATCTTCAAAGTGCTCGGATTAACCCCCAATGGCGCACCACCGCTTCCTGGACTGGATCCATGACACTTGAGATCATCACTTCCGATGCGCTTGATGGACTGCGCCACGGTTTTTTCACTCGGCGCGGCGGTGTTTCGTCAGGTCTTTATGAAGGACTGAACTGCGGCACTGGCTCATCCGACAGTGCGGAAGCGGTGACAGCCAACCGTATCCGTGTTGCGACCGCGATGCAGGTTGCACCAGACAGGCTGGCAAATGTGCACCAGGTGCATTCCGCCACCGCAGTCCATGTCTCGGACCCTCTGGAAGGTCCGCGCCCGAAAGCCGATGCGATTGTGACGTCCCAGCCGGGTGTCGCTCTCTGCGTACTGACCGCAGACTGCCAGCCGGTACTGTTCGCGGACAGGGATGCGGGCGTGATTGGTGCGGCTCACGCCGGATGGAAAGGCGCACTGCGCGGCGTTCTGGAGTCAACGGTTGATGCAATGGAAGCCGCTGGCGCCAAGCGGGAACGGATCGTCGCCGTAATCGGACCCTCGATCAGTCAAAGCAGCTATGAAGTCGGGCCGGAATTCCTTGATGAGTTCCAGTCCTCCGATCCCGATAACGTCCGGTTCTTCGCGAACGGCAAAGGGGACCGCTATCAGTTTGACCTACCCTCGTACAGCCTGCGCCGCCTGCGCACAGCCGGAGTGGCCCATGCCGAATGGACCCGCCACTGCACCTATTCCGATGCTGCGCGGTTTTATTCCTATCGCCGCAGCGTCCATCTAAGGGAGGCCGATTACGGTCGCCTGGTCTCTTCGATTCGACTCTGAGGCAGAGTCCATCCCGCCAGGCACAAGAAGAGCTTCAGGGTGTCTCCGCCAACCGAGCCTCAAGAACGTCGAACGGAACGACGGGATCCTCTTTTGATGCCCGGATTACAAGGGATGTCCTGACACTGGCGACATTGTGAGCTGCGGCGAGCTCTTCCGTCAGGAATTCCTGGAATGTCGAAAGGTCGGGAGCCACGCATTTCAGCAGGAAGTCGACTTCGCCATTCAGCATATGGCACTCCCGAACAAGCGGCCATTCGCTGCAGAGCCGTTCAAAAGCGCTGAGAACGGCTTCGGCCTGGCTTGTGAGCCCGACCATCGCAAACACCCTCACCTCGAATCCGAGACTGCGCGGGTCGATGTCGGCGTGATAGCCTCGGATGTAACCATTGTCCTGAAGGGCCCGCACCCGCCGCAGGCAGGGCGGCGCCGATATTCCGACACGGGCCGCCAGTTCGACGTTGGTCATGCGCCCGTCGGCCTGAAGTTCGGAAAGAATGCGTCGGTCAATGGAATCGAGTTTGCTGCCCGGCATGCATGAACCCGCTGCGATTTTCCATTCCTTACACTCGGGCCGCAGGATACGCAATAAAGTTTCAAGCCATTAAAATTTCGTTTCCCGAAACTTGCCGTATGAAGCTCTTTCCCATACCGCTCCAGCATGAGTAACCGATGCTTCAGCGATTAGGCCAACGGCAGAATTCGCCGGCATTTTCGCCATTATGCAACGGAATCGTTTTTGCCAAAGTCGTGTCTCCGGGACTTCTGAGAGGATTTCTGCCTAGGCGAGTCAGTATCAATTTGCGGCAGATTGATCACAGCCCCTTTTCAGATGCCGACGGCCGAGTCTATATGCGTTCCGCATCAATGGAGCAGGTAACACATGGCAACTTCACGTCACAGCAGGGTTCTGATCGTCGGCTCCGGACCTGCGGGATACACCGCCGCCGTCTATGCCAGCCGCGCGATGCTTGAACCTGTGCTCGTTCAGGGCATCCAGCCCGGAGGCCAGCTCACGATCACGACCGAAGTCGAGAACTGGCCGGGTGACAGTGAAGTCCAGGGCCCCGACCTGATGGTCCGGATGGAGGATCACGCGCGCGCTGTCGGAACCGAAATCGTCAGCGACCACATAACGTCGATTGACCTCTCGGCCCGTCCCTTCAAAGCCACAGGAGACAGCGGCGTAACATACACAGCGGACGCCGTGATTCTCGCCACCGGTGCACAGGCGAACTGGCTTGGGCTGGCGAGCGAAGAGAAATTCAAAGGGTTCGGTGTCTCGGCATGCGCAACCTGCGACGGTTTTTTCTATCGCGGGAAAGAGGTTGCAGTTGTGGGAGGTGGAAACACCGCCGTTGAGGAAGCGCTGTTTCTGACCAATTTCGCCAGCAAGGTCACGCTGATTCACCGCCGGGACGAACTCCGCGCCGACAAAATCCTGCAGCATCGGCTGTTTGGCAATCCGAAAGTCGGGATCCTGTGGGATCATACGGTGGATCAGATCCTAGGCAGCGACTCTCCACCGAGCGTTGAAGGGGTTCGGGTCAGACATGTGCGTTCGGGCCAGACCTCAGACGTTCCCTGCGCAGGATTTTTCGTTGCCATCGGTCACTCGCCTGCGAGCGAACTGGTCAAGGACCAGCTTGATACCCGTTCAGGTGGCTATGTCGTGACCGGGCCTGACAGCACCGCAACGTCAGTTCCCGGCGTGTTCGCCGCGGGCGACCTGACCGACGATGTATTCCGTCAGGCCGTAACAAGCGCAGGTATGGGATGCATGGCGGCGCTGGAGGCGGAGCGGTTTCTGGCCGAACTCGGCAGCGGCGCGGAAGTGCAGGCAGCGGAATGACCCGCAAGCAAGACACCGCGCAAAGGGATTTCCTTAGGCAGGCAGCGCCGGAACGGTGATCCGGCGGAAGTCGAATCTTTCTATTTTGTGATGTACGCTCACGAAGTTGCGTCAACGTGGCTTTATAGTATTGTAAATTATACATTTTTGAAGTTTAGGCCGATCTTCAATCGGGTGCTCGCCGATCTGTAATCAGATAGTCAGCGAATTGATTCGATTCCCAGACCTGTCAGGATCCCGGCGAAGGCGGACAGGAACAGCCGGAGCCGGTTCGCCCGCATGGTCGCCGTCGGCGAACAGCTCCAGCTGCTGCTCCCTGGTCCTGTTCTCCATGTCGCCCCTGGCGCAGAAGCGGTCCTCGCAGAGCGCCCGGGCGTCGAATTCCGATCCCGGCAGGCTGATGACCACAAAGCGGGGCTGTCCCCCCAAGCCCCGGAAGCGCCTCGGCCCTGCCCGCCACCCTCCGGGTCCGGCTCCAGCTTTTCCACGTCCGGCAGCGGAAGGACCGGAAGCACCTCGACGCCTCTCCGGTCAAGGCGCAGCGGCTCCGCGAGCGCCGCATCTGGCGTCCGGTCCTGCGTTCGAGCCGGGCGTTGCGGGCCAGGCCGACGACGAAGTCCGCGCCGTTCTCCTGGCGCCAGGCTATCAGGCCCTCCCGGCAGCAACCGGAGTCGCCGCGCACGGTGATCCGGACGGACGACCACGCCTCCGGGATCCGGCCCGCGATCCTGGCCAGCCCGTCGACGGCACCTTCCGCCCCGTCGATGTCCAGAGGGCCGCAGCCGGGCGCACAGGACATGCTCGCCGCACGTGACATACTGGGGAAGGTAGCAGTAATGGCCGCAAAGGCTTATTCCTTTTGCCTAGGTGGGTCCAGATTGTTGTGTCCGGAGGGGGTTGACATGCCGTTTTGTTGCTATTATGTTCTTCTTATGCCTAGTCAATGGAAAAACGACCGGCCCCTTTCGCGCAAGCAGTCCGGGAAGCTTTTCCCGGACAATGATGCCTGCGCCCGCCATCTCGCCGAAATGTGCTGGCGCGACGGCATCGAATGCGCGGACTGCGGACGGCAGACGTCGATGGTCGCGGGCACCTTCATGCACGGGAGCCATCTCCCTCTGAAGACCTGGTTCCACGCCGCGCACCTGATGGCCACGCATTCCAACAGGATTTCCGCGCTCCAGGCGCAGGGGCAGCCGGGGATCGGCAGCTACAGAAGCGCATTGCTGATGCTCCAGAAGCTGCAGAGGGCGACAGTAAACCCGGATGCTGGCCACCGCGGGCATCACCGTCAGCCGGGGGTCGATGGGCCAGTGGGCCAACCGGGCGATCGCGCTGCTGAAGCCGGTCCACGAGGCGCAGTGGCGGTCGGTGCTGGAGAGCGCCGTCATCCAGACGGCCGGGACGCTGATCCGGGCCGGACGGCACCCGGGCAAGCCCGGAAGCATGAAGAAGGGCTGCTTCTGGCCGGTGCTCGGCGACCGGGGCGAGGTGGTTCTGCCCTTCTCCGGCGACCGCCGGCACCGGAAGGTGGCCGACTTCCTCGGGGACTGTATCGGGACGCTGGTGAGCCACGGCTACGGTGCCTGCGAAGCTTATGTCGCGGCGCGTGGCGCGACGGTCACGCACCAAAACTGCTGGATCAATACCCGCCGGAACTTCCGGGAGCCGAAGGACAGCCACCCGACGACGGCCGGGGAGGCGCTAGCGACAGTCGCCGCCATCTACGGGATCGAGGAGGAGATCAGGGACAGGCCGACGCCCGAGCGGCTGAGGGCCCAGCGGACCCGGTCCCGCGCGGCGGTCGACGCGTTCTGGGACTGGCACCAACGGACGCTGGAGGATCCGGCGCTGACGCCGAAGCATCCGATCTGGAAGGCAATCGGCTACGCAGTCGAGCGGAGGGTCACGCCGGAGCCGCGACTCCGGCGAAACCGGCGGGCCTCGCGGCAGACGCGGACAGCGACCGCCAACACATCATCTGCCATGGAAAATCCTCCGGCAAACATAGTCGTACCGGAACAACCTCACGCGCGGGGGCGGGGCCGTGCATCTGGAAGGCGGGAAGGCGTAAGGCGCGGAACAGCCTCACGGACGGGGGCGGGGCGGATCAAGGCCGATGCCGAACGCCGTGCTTTAGTCGTTTACGAGACGCACGCCGCGGAGAGGGATCTGGCGGCGGCGCTCGGGATGAAGGTGAGCATCGACCACGTTGCCGACGGCGAGGCGGGTTCGGTGACGGTCCGCTACGGGAGCCTGAAGCAGTTCGACGAGTTCTGCCAGCGATTGTTGTCAGCAACGTGGTCTCGAACTTCCCATCGGCTGCACCGCGCCTTACCATTCCTCTCCGAAAGCGCACACCCAAAAACCCCGGCGCTGGAGGCGAGGATAAAGGATGGATATGGATATGCTGGGATTCACGGGATACAGATTTTACGCAAGCGCTCTGGGATTCGTCAGAGACCAGTTCGACATCACCGATCCTGACCGTTTGCGTGTTGGTCCCGCCATCCTTGGTCGATTACAAGCCGAACAATTGGTTGATTGCCTCACTGGATTGGGCCGTCATGAACATACCGCGAACGAGGAAGTCCTTGCCGCATACGACCCGGCGAACGGCAACGACGTTTCGTCGGTCCAGCCAACACGATAGTATATCTCAGCCCCAGAGACATCAGGAGCAAGCCATGATCATCTACACGGACAGCGATCTCTTCGAATCGCCAGCAAAGGTGCTGGTAAACACCGTGAACACCCGCGGCGTAATGGGCAAAGGAATCGCACTTCGGTTCAAGCAGATCTATCCCGAGATGTTCAGTCGGTACCGGGGACATTGTGAAAAGGGACACCTGACGACCGGCAAACTCCTTCTCTTCAAGACCCCGCACAAATGGATACTCAATTTCCCGACCAAAGAACATTGGCGGGATCCGTCTCGGCCCGAGTACATTGAAGCGGGACTGCAGAAATTCAGATCAGCTTATGCCGGAATTGGCGCGGCATCCTATGCATTTCCCATGCTGGGATGCGGGAACGGGGAACTTGATTTCGATGCACAGGTCAGGCCGCTGATGGAACATTATCTCGGCAAACTGTCTGTATCCACGCGGATACATATCGGCTGGAACCACGCTGGTCCCCCGGAGCGCCTCGATGCTGAACGGATTACGGCATGGCTAAGATCAGAACCGTCCGCTCTTCCATTTGACGAAGTCTGGCGAGATCTTGAGCACATTCTGGCGCGCCGTCAGAAATTCGTGACATCTAAACGCCAAAGTGAATTCACGGCACGTATCGAGGTGTCCCCCCCCGCCCTCGTCATTTCCGGATCTGGCCGGACGTCCACTAGGATCGTTGAAGAGGAACTGATCGACTTCTGGCAGCAGCTTCGGGATCACGGACTTACACACAGTCGCATAGCTCCGAATCACCGTTATCTGTCTTACTTGATGCCTATATTCGAGCAACTCGATTATGTTCGGTCTGTTGCGGTGTCAGATACTGCTAGCCAATTGAGAACAAACCCGCGAGCAGCACTTCAGGTGGTCCCACCGTCAATGTGCAGCCTCCCATTGGGTGTAGATCGAGTTGGGAGCACCAGAATTGCCGCACAAGCATGACGCCGCTGCGATAGAAGCCCATTTGCTTGACCTGGAGTCGGCCGACTGGCTCGAAGCGAGTCGTGATTGGTGGCCTCGCTTCTTGTTTCGATCTGATCATGTGGAGAATGCCGCAGACATACTCAATCGTGGCGAGTTGCTCTCTCGGGCGGCCGCTAGTGACGGCGCACTCATCAAGAAGGATAGCGGAAGTCCTCAGCATATAGCCCAGTTGGCTCCGACGCATCGGCGACTAGTGCGCCTGTACTTTCGGCCGCGTACGCCCACTCAGTACAGTAACGAAGGAATTCGCCCACACAAAAAGATCAAGTATGGAGCGCATATGCCAGTGCCGGTCTATCTCCTGTTCAGTTCCTCATTGCTCATGGAACAAGGAGTTAGCTTTTCCCAAGGTCGCCTAACCGCAACCTCGAAGTTGGGCAATTCGGCAGCTTTCCTCCGAAAAATGAACTTTAAGGACATTTATCACAATCGATCGGTTGGCCGCCTGGGAGAATCTCACCGTCGTGCGGAAATCTTGAACGCACGGCACTCTGAGATTCTCGTGCAGGATCGGTTGTGTTTAGAGCACCTGAAGTACGTCGTCTGCAGATCGGGACCAGAACGAGACACCCTCCTTAATCTTCTTGAGCCTGATGCGAGAGACAACTGGGTACGAAGGATCTTGGAAGACGACGGACGAGGAAGATTGTTCCATAAGCTGGGCACCTTCGTCAATAATGTGCACCTGTCCGAGGGCGGATCCCAATTCTCTTTTCATTGTCCTCCAGATCCGTCGTGGCGAGGCCCCTTTAATCTTGAAATTGAGTGGTCAGGGTCGTCAAAGGACTACATATATTCGGATCAGAGCTTTGACGCCCAAGAAAGCCCTTTCACGATGGAATTTCCGGATGGTGTCATGCTACAAAGATACAACGTAATTCTGAAACTCAACGACGACATTGCCTACTTTGGCAAGTTCAGAAAAGATGATTCCTTCCTCGAACCGTTCTAGTTTCTTCCGTTTATGTCCGTATCAAACCTCTTCGCGCACTCCGATCTCACTCATGTGGTGTTTGCTGCTGCGCTGAAAGCTTCCTGCTCTCTGACTTGACTCTGGGCAACGTACCCACAACGCGTCATGGTATTCCCATGGGGGTTTTAATTGCGCTCAGGACGAGTACCTCGATACCGCAACGGATGCCGTGGACCTTACTGTTTGGCAAGAATGGCCGTTGTAGTGCGGCAGTCGCTTTCGGAAGGGAAGTTTGGTCGGGCGGCATAGGTGAGCAGAGCGTTTCCCGTGATGCCCAGTTGGGTGCCAATGAAATTGAGAACCTCCTCGGGGATGACTTCACCGGACCTCGGGAGACGCCCGGGTGGCACAAAGCTCGGAGCTGAAGCGCGAAGCCCAGCTGTCTTTCCAAACGTCGTCTCTCCCGGGCATGCTCCATGTCGTCGTCCGCCAGCGTGTAGTGTCGCAGAAGAGATGCTTCGTCAGCCGGCATGTCAAAGAAGGCGGCGCGCCGTCAAAATGCCGCGTCTCGGCATGTGGGATTGTCTTTGTTGGAATATGGTCTGTTCGATACAGTTCCGAGTCTTGTGAATCAATGACTTGCAGGGCCGAAATCCGGGTTCAACTGGGACGGTGCGCGGCCATCTATGCCAGGGTTTCCACCGCGGACCTGTCCTGGGAGCGGCAGGTCTCGGAATTGATGTCTTTCGCCGAACAATGCAGCTATGATGTGGCCGGAACATCCAAGGAAACGGCGCCAGGTGCATCCGCCAATCGGGCCGCACGCAAAAAGGTGACTGATCTCGCACAGACACGGCAAGTCGATGCCGTTCTTGCCTCCGAGCTTTCCCGGTGGAGGCGGTCAACTCAGGATCTGCTCGCCACGCTGCATCGACTGGCAGGATGGAGGATCTCGGTCGTCGCAATGAACGGCATGACCTTCGAACTCGATACGCCACCTGGCAGGATGATGGCCACTATGCTGGCGGGGATCGCTCAGTTCGAACGCGATCTGATCAGCGAGTGTGTAAAATCAGGGCTGGCCGCTGCGAAGGTGCAGGGCAAAAAACTCGGCCGCCAGCCATGACAGCGGTCAAAGCCAGACAAGCCCGCGCCGAAGGTTCTTAAGGCCGCCAGCGAAGGACGAAGCTACTGCTGGATCGCCCGTGATCTCGGAGTCAGCAAGAACACCATGGTCGACATCGTGAAACAGCACAGGCAAGCCGGAAAACGTGCATTCTCACGGCGCACTAAGCTATCCGGATTAGGCTGTGAACTCAAATAATTGGTTTGCGAACCTGCAGAGCAGGAATCGGCTGGCAGCCAGATGCACGGCGGGCAGGAAGTTGCGGGCGGTCTTGTCATAACGGGTGGCAATCTGGCAAACCTCCTTGATCTTGTAGAAAAATCGCTCGACGAGGTTGCGCGTCCTGTAGGTCTCCCGATCGAGCGGCTGAATCCAGTTCACTGAAGAAACATGAAGACGACGAAGAGGAAGATTCCGACAATCGTGCCGATTACCGTTTCTGTATTTTGTTTGATCGTATCTGCGATTGCAACTGACCGATTGTCGTTATGCTTTCATCGACATCCCGTTCGCTTTGCTCTAATCAGAACTTCAGTGCGCCTTACCACGGCGCACTGAAGTTCAACTTAACTACCTAAAATAAAACACTTTATCATTGTTCGGTCTCCGGGTGGCCTTGCCCATCCTCAGAGAGGAATTCTACGTCCTCTTTCTTTCTCACTGTTGATTTCGCGCCAGAGCCGTTAGATGAAGATCTTTGCCGCAATTCCGAAGAGATGAACCGAACGGAATCCGATGGGAACGGAGAGGAGGTCCATCATTCCTGACGCCCGGCAGAACCACCTATTCTTGATTAACCTGTCAGAGGCAGGCAACTCGAATCCATCGTGATTGTCTCAGTGGCGGGTGCCGCTGCTGCCGAAATCTTCACTTCAGTCCATCAAGTGCCAGCCATCGGAAACGTCTATCCCACCATCCCGGCGATTTCGTAGGTTCGCTTGAGAATCGGCGCTGCAATGGCTCGGGCACGCTCCGCACCGCGGTCAAGGATGCGATCAATCTCAGCCGGATCCTCCATAAGCCTGGCCATTTCAGCCGAAATCGGCGAGAGCCGAGAAACAGCGAGATCAGCAAGGGCAGGTTTGAATGCCGAGAACTGTTGCCCCGCGTAGTCCTTGATAACCGCTTCCGGCGCGGAATCCGCCAGAGCGGCAAAAATGTTAACGAGATTGCGGGCCTCTGGGCGGCCATCGAGACCAGCCAGATCCGAAGGCAGCGGTTCCGGGTCGGTTCTGGCCTTGCGTATCTTCTTGGCAATGGCGTCGGCGCTGTCAGTCATGTTGATTCGGGACATGTCGGACTGATCCGACTTCGACATCTTTTTCGATCCGTCACGAAGTGACATGACGCGTGTGGCCGCCCCTTCGATGACCGATTCGGTAACCGGGAAGAATTCAACTTCAAAGTCATGGTTGAACTTGACTGCGATGTCCCGGGTAAGCTCCAGATGCTGCTTCTGATCCTCACCGACAGGCACATGGGTCGCGTGGTAAACGAGGATGTCGGCTGCCATCAGCGCGGGATAGGCGAACAGGCCAAGCGATGCGTTTTCGGCATTCTTTCCGGCCTTGTCCTTGAACTGGGTCATGCGCTGCATCCAGCCCATCCGGGCGACGCAGTTGAATATCCAGGCGAGCTGGACATGCTCGGCAACCTTCGACTGATGGAACAGGACGCTCTGTTCCGGATCAATGCCTGAAGCGATATAGCCGGCGCAGAGTTCACGGGTGGCCTTGGCGAGCTCCGCCGGATCCTGCCAGACGGTGATAGCATGGAGATCGACAATGCAGTAAACGGTCTCATGCGTACCTGCGTTCTGCAGTTCCACGAACCGCTTCATGGCTCCGAGGTAATTGCCGAGGGTAAGGCCGCCCGACGGCTGGATGCCGGAAAAAACGCGGGGAGTGAATTCGGGCATTGCAGGCTCCATCTGGAATTCTTCGCCCGCGTCGCGTAACGGATGGTCCCGAAACCGTCAAGGAATTGCCGATGCGCCCGCCACATGAAGAAAGTCCCGTCAATTCCCTGCCGCCTGTTGTGGCGGCGATCTGTGTGGCGGTGTTTGCGATCGAAGTGATATTCCAGCTTGGTCAACACGGCCTTGCCGGTGGGCCGGACAGTCCGTCATGGCGGCGGGATGCGTTGCTCCAGTACGGATTCAGCGATGTCGCCTTTGACCGGATGCTGGAACTTTGGACCTGGGATTCCGACACGCTGCTCAGGATGCTGACTTACAGCTTTGTTCATTACGGCATGGTGCAGGTGTTGTTCGTATGCGTGCTGGTGCTTGCGCTTGGAAAGTGGGTAGGAGAATTTCTGCCGCAATGGACGATACTGGTGGTGTTCCTGGCTGCGTCAGTGCTCGGAGCCGCCGTTTACGGATTGCTTGTGAACACGAACTATGTGCTTGTTGGAGGGTTTCCGGGGGCCTACGGCTTGATCGGCGCGTTCACCTTTCTGCTTTGGGCAAGGCTGGTGGAGACCGGCGGGCCTCGCGGTCGCGCCTTTCTGTTGATCGGAATGCTTGTGGCGATCCAGCTGGTGTTCAGTCTTGTGGGCGGGATCCTGAAAGGCGGGGCAGAGATCAACCGGGAATGGGTGGCGGATCTGGCTGGCTTCGCTGCCGGATTTGGCGTGACTGTTCTGGTGAGCCCCGGAGGCTGGAGCCAGTTGGTGGAGAGGCTGCGGCAGAGATAGTACCTGGGCAGCGGCGCCACTTGACGTGTCAGGCAATGGCAGGCCACCGTCCATATCCACGTCAGGGAACCTGTCAGTGTCCGCCCGCAGTCTTTGGTCAGGCAGCGGCACAGGGAACATCGCGGAGAACGCCCGCTCCGCAGCCCGGCGGAGGTAAAGGCCCCCGAAGCCTTTAATTTGTTCACGATCTCAAGAAAGCCCTCGGATTCGGTTCCTTAAGCAGAATAGCCAATGTCATTCGTGCCGAACTTCCCGAGTCCAAACGAAATCGAGCCGCTCCATCACCGCTGAAACGAACATGTGCGGAAAACCTCAGCGGCTCGAATTTCACCCCCGCACTGATCTGGCCGCGTTGCGCTCTCTCCAGGAATTTCCTGAACCTGCTTCGCTGCGGATTCAATCCATCGATCATATCGACATCGCTTTCGTATTGTCGCAAAACCGACCGCCATGACCGAGGGGCACAAGCCACGACAGGAAGAGTCCTCTTTTCATCGCTGGATTTCCGGCTTCCGCAGGCATTCCGTTAAGCGGGGCATTCGGCCCGAGGTTTTTGACAGCGCCTTCCGCGATGTGCGCCTCAATGCGGAAATAGTTCGCAAGGATCGCAGCCAGTCCGAGTTCACGACGCCAATCCGGGACTATCTGGCTACCGCCGTTTCGGCTGAGCGGATTGGAGAAGGGCGCACGGCGCTTCGTCAGCATGCGGACCTATTGGAGCGTATCGAAACCCGCTTCGGTGTTGAGAAAGAGGTGATTGCGGCGATCTGGGGGATCGAAAGCGCCTACGGAACGATTCGTGGCGACATTCCGGTCATTGAGGCGCTGATGACCCTGGCACATGACGGTCGGCGCGCCGGGTTCTTCGAGCGGCAGCTTCTTGCGGCTCTGCGTATCCTTCAGGCGGGTGATGCGAGTCCGGGCAGCATGACCGGCAGCTGGGCAGGCGCCATGGGACATACGCAGTTCATGCCGGAGACATATATTGACTATGCAGAGGACTTCGATGGTGACGGACGCCGCAATGTCTGGGGCGACGACCCGACAGATGCACTTGCTTCAACAGCCTCCTATCTGGCGTTGCACGGCTGGATTACTGGCCAGCCGTGGGGAATGGAGGTGGTTCTGCCAAGCGGTTTTGACTATTCCTCCACATCCAGGCAGTCGGGAAAGCCCGTCCGCGACTGGCGGCGGCAGGGCGTGAAGAGCGCCGGTGATCTGTCTTTGCCTGACTGCGAGGAAGCGGCGATCCTTTTACCTGCAGGTCATAGGGGCCCGGCGTTCATCATTTTCGACAATTTTCATGTCCTGAGAAAATACAATGCCGCAGACTCATATGTGATTGGAGTGGGCCATCTTGCCAGCCGCCTCTGTGGCGGCCCGCCGATCATGGCCCGTTGGCCACATGGGGACCGAGCGCTTTCAGCTGCTGAGGCAAAGGAGCTGCAGCGGCTGCTTCTGGACAGGGGTTTTGATCCCAATGGGCTTGACGGCATTGTTGGACCGGGGACGGCCGCCGCTGTGCAGGCTTACCAGAGTTCGGTTGGGCTGGTGGCTGATGGCTACGCGTCGCTTGAGATCCTGAAGCATCTGCGCTGACATCCATTGGGCCAGGTCTCGGCCGGGACTCCCATTCTGGCTGCAGCGCCGCAGTCACATCATTCAGAGGCTCCAGCCCAGGCGTCAGCCTGCTGCGGAGCAGCGCCACTGGATGTGCCCGCAGGGACAGCCGCATCGCCACATAGTCCTCCACAACTTCCTCTCCAAGGGACATCGTCGGCAGTTCCATAGGCGATTCCCTGATGCCTTCGCCGTCCAGATCACCCGCAAACAGCGGCAGTTCCCCGTCCGAAGGGACTGTCCTCGCCGCCCAGATCGCCTCGCGGCGGCTAAGTCCGAGAGAACCGAAGACGTCTGCCTCGGCGAGTGCCAGCAGCTGGCGTGGCGGCGTGCCCGCCCGCCGCCAGACGTCCTCCACGGTAAGATAGCCGTTGCCGCGCGCCGCTGTGATCAAAAACGAGTCGTCTTTCCTCACCGCCTTGATCAGGCGGTACCCGAGCCGGAGCGCCTGCCCTCCGCAGCCGTCGGGCTCGACCGTGCAGTTCCAGTAGCTGGCGTTGATGTCGACGGGACGCACCTCAACGCCATGTTCCCGTGCGTCCCGCACGATCTGGGCGGGCGCGTAGAACCCCATGGGCTGCGAGTTCAGCAATGCGCAGGCAAAGATGGCTGGATGGTGACGCTTGAGCCAGGCCGAAGCATAGACCAGGAGCGCAAAGCTGGCGGCGTGGCTTTCAGGAAAACCGTAGCTTCCGAAACCTTCGATCTGGGAAAAACAGCGTTCCGCGAAATCCCGATTATGGCCGTTCCGCGCCATACCGCGCAGGAACCGGCCGCGGAATGCACCGACGTTCCCGTGCCGTCTGAATGTGGCGAGCGAGCGGCGCAGACGATCGGCCTCATCCGGCGAGAACCCCGCTCCGGTGATTGCGATCTGCATCGCCTGCTCCTGGAACAGGGGTACGCCAAGGGTTCTGCCCAGCACCTCACCAAGGGGGCCAGGGGGCAATGTCACCGCCTCCTGCCCGTTGCGCCGCCGCAGATAGGGATGGACCATGCCACCCTGGATCGGCCCGGGGCGGATGATGGCGACCTGGATGACGAGGTCGTAGAAGCTGCGCGGCCTCATCCGCGGCAGGAAGCCCATCTGGGCGCGGGATTCCACCTGGAAGACGCCGAGGGAGTCCGCTCTGCCGAGCATTTCGTAGACGGCCGGATCCTCCTGCGGAAGGCTTCCGAGCGACAGCTTGGCCCCATGGTGCTGCTGAAGCAGTTCAAACGCCTTGCGGATGCAGGTCAGCATGCCCAGCGCGAGGACATCGACCTTCATGATGCCGAGTGCGGAAATGTCATCCTTGTCCCATGGAATGACCGTGCGGTCTTTCATCGCCGCGTTTTCGACCGGAGCCAGTTCGTCAAGCCGTCCTTCAGTGATCACAAAGCCGCCCACATGCTGGCTGAGATGGCGGGGAAAACCAATGATCTCCTGCACGAGGTCCATGGTATTCCGAAGCGGCCGGTCGGTGGGATCGAGTCCGATCTCCCGCATCCTACGGTCTTCCAAACCCTGCGCTGGCAGGAAACCCCAGAGCTGTGAACTGAGCGCCGCGATTGTATCCTCCGCCAGCCCCATGGCGCGGCCAACCTCGCGGATTGCGCGTTTGCCGCGGTAATGCACCACCGTCGCGCAAAGCCCAGCCCGGTGGCGTCCGTAGCGCTCATAGATGTGCTGGATCACATCTTCGCGGCGCTCATGCTCGAAATCGACGTCGATGTCGGGCGGCTCGTTACGGGCCTCGCTGACGAAACGCTCGAAGACCATCTCGCCGACCTCCGGCGATACTTCCGTGATGCCGAGGAGGTAGCAGACCACTGAATTCGCTGCCGACCCACGGCCCTGGCACAGAATTCCCTGGTTCCGCGCGAATCGGACGACATCGTGAACGGTCAGGAAATAAGGCTCGTATTCCAGCTTTGTGATGAGACGCAGCTCATGGACAAGGAGGCGGCGCACCTTCCACGATGCGCCGCCGGGATAGCGTCGGCCCAGACCTTCACGGGCGAGCCGCGAAAGGCGGTCGGCGGGTGTTTCGCCTTCCGTGATCTCGCTTGGATACTCGTAACGCAGACGCCCCAGGCCAAACCTGCAGCGTCCGGCAATCTCCGCCGTGCGGTCGACAGCGTCTTCGTGATCCCTGAAGATGCGACGCATCTCCTGTTCCGACCTGAGGCGCCGCTCGGCGTTGGCCAGCGCGGCGCGGCCCAGACGGTCAACGCGGCGGCCCAGCCGGATGGCCGTCAGGACATCGGTGAGTCGACGGCGGCGCGCGACATGCATGATTGGACCGGCGGAGGCGACAGCGGGGAGACCGAGAAGATCGGATAGCCCGCGCATCCCGTCGAAGCGGGCAGGATCCTGACCGTCGTAGCCTGGCGCCATCAGCAGCGAGACCCGCCCCGGGAACCGGTGGGACAGAGATTCCGCCGACTCCATCCATTCGCGTGGGGTGCATTTCAGTAAGGTCAGTTCCGCGGGCGCATGGACCAGCAGCTCCTGTGCACCGCCCCACTCGACGAGATCGTTCAGCCGCAGCAGGCATTTCCCCTTCTCTGTCCGCAGGTTGCCCAGCGATATCAGCCGGCAGAGATTCGCCCAGCCTCTGCGGTCCCGCGGCAGGCAGGTGACGGCGAAGCCATCCTCAAGCACTATACGCGTGGCTGCGATCAGGCGCGGGACGTTGCCAACCGGAGCCGAAGGCGGACGGGGGATACGGGCGGGCCTGGGCGGACCGATCGGGTCCAGTTCCCGTCCACGCACCTCCCGGGAAATCTCCAGCATCCGGGAATACGCGCGCACGATGCCTGCAACTGAATTCCTGTCAGCGATGGCGATCGCTTCAATCCCCAGAAGCGCGGCCCGTTCCATGTACTCCTCGGGATGCGATCCGCCTGTGAGGAAAGTGAAGTTCGAGGTTATGTCGAGTTCGGCGAAAGGCATCGCCGCAGAGAATATTCCTGTTTTGTTCCTATTGAAAGTCCGAATCGGAAGCCTGCAGTACCACCAAAAGCACGATACCCGATGGCGGGCACCGGATGTGCGTTCAGGACGAGGTCAGGCAGGAGCGCCCGCGGTCTCTGCGGAAACGGTTCGGTACTGCGAAGACCGCACCCTTCAGCAAAGGGTGCGGTCCAAAGAAAGCGGTTCAGAGCCAGCCGCTGGCCGACCCGCGCCTAGGCGACCTCCTTGCCGGTCGCTTGATCGACGACCTTCATGGACAGCCGTACCTTGCCTCGGTCGTCGAATCCGACCAGCTTCACCCAGACTTCCTGACCTTCCTTCAGCACGTCCGAGGGATGGTTCAGACGCCTTGGCGCAATCTGGCTGACATGCACGAGTCCGTCGCGCTTGCCAAAGAAGTTCACAAACGCGCCGAAGTCGACAATCTTGACAACCTTGCCCTTGTAGATATGGCCCTCTTCGGGCTCCGCCACGATCGCGTGGATCATGTCGTATGCCTTTTCGATGGCTTCACCGTTAGGGGATGCTATCTTGATGACACCGTCGTCGTTGACGTCGACCTTCGCTCCCGAAACCTCCACGATCTCCCGGATCACCTTTCCGCCCGTGCCGATCACTTCGCGGATCTTGTCAGTCGGAATCGTCATGGTCTGGATGCGCGGAGCGTGAATGCTGAACTCGCCCGCTTCGGTGATTGACTTGGCCATTTCGCCCAGAATGTGCATCCGGCCCTGCTTCGCCTGAGACAGCGCCTTCTCCATGATTTCCGGCGTGATTCCCGCGACCTTTATGTCCATCTGAAGAGAGGTGATGCCGTTCTCCGTACCCGCCACCTTGAAATCCATGTCGCCAAGGTGGTCCTCGTCGCCCAGAATGTCGGTCAGGACGGCGTAGCTTCCGTCGTCTTCAAGAACGAGACCCATCGCCACGCCTGCGACAGCCGCTTTTAACGGAACACCTGCATCCATCATGGACAGCGAGCCGCCGCAGACCGAGGCCATCGAGGATGAGCCGTTCGACTCGGTGATCTCGCTGACCAGCCGAATAGTGTAGGGAAAGTCGGTCGCCGCAGGAAGGACTGCCTGAAGCGCGCGCCATGCGAGCTTTCCGTGACCGATTTCCCGGCGTCCCGGCGGTCCGACGCGTCCCGTCTCGCCAACCGAATAGGGCGGGAAATTGTAGTGCAGCAGGAAGTTGGACCGAAAGTTCCCGTGAAGCGCGTCGACGATCTGCTCGTCGTCGCCTGTTCCCAGCGTGGTGACCACAAGACCCTGGGTTTCGCCGCGGGTGAACAGCGCAGAGCCATGCGCACGGGGAAGCAGTCCGGTCTCGCAGACGATCGGGCGCACCTCGTCGAGGCTACGGCCGTCGATCCGGCGTCCGTTTCTGACGACATCGCCACGCAGTACTGCGGATCCGAGCATTTTCAGGGCTGTGCCGAGATTCTCGTCCTCTCTGTCTTCCTCGGAGAGGCTGGCGATGATTTCCTCCTTCGCCGCCGCAATCGCTGCGACACGCTGCTGCTTGTCGGTTATCGCATATGCGGTTTGCATCTGGTCTTCTCCGACAGCCCTAAGCCGTTCGTAGAGCGCGGAATGGTCCGGTGGCTGGAAATCAAAGGGGTCCTTAGCGGCTTCCTCCGCCAGCTCGATGATCAGGTCGATGACCGGCTGGATCCGCTCATGCGCGAATGTGACTGCGTTGAGCATTTCCGATTCGGTCAGTTCATAGGCTTCCGATTCCACCATCATCACGGCGTCTTTGGTGCCGGCGACAATCAGGTCGAGACGCTGTTCGGGCTTGCTGCGCAGGTTCTGCATGTCATCAACGCTGGGATTCAGCACGTATTCGCCGTTCGCGAAACCAACGCGGCATCCTGCGATGGGGCCCATGAAGGGAACTCCAGACACCGTGAGCGCTGCGGAAGCCGCGATCATCGCTACGATGTCAGGGTCGTTGACCAGGTCGTGTGAAAGAACCGTGCACATCACGAGCACTTCGTTCTTGAATCCAGGAACGAACAGCGGGCGGATTGGCCTGTCGATCAGGCGTGATGTCAGGGTTTCCTTCTCGGTCGGCCGGGCCTCGCGTTTGAAAAAGCCGCCGGGCACCTTGCCTGCTGCGTAGTATTTTTCCTGGTAGTGTACGGTGAGCGGAAAAAAGCCTTGGTTGGGCTTGGCCTCCTTGGCGAAGGTGACATTTGCCATCACCGTTGTTTCCCCGAGCGTGGCGATGACGGAGCCGTCTGCCTGCCGCGCGACCTTGCCGGTTTCAAGCGTAAGGGTTTCCTCTCCCCAACGCATGGATTTCGTAGTTTGTTCAAACATGTATGGTGTATCCTTTTGGGAGATCGCCCGGTTTCCGGGTCTCCCGTTTCGTGGCGGCCCCATTGCCGCCGCCCTCATTCCTTTTGCATGCGTCCCGAGGGCAGTTGACGTCACGATTCCGATGCACGGGCATTTACAGGAAGTCGCTGCCCCGCCGCAAGTGCCAAGCGTCGGATGCTGGCGATTCCGGCCAACCCGGCCGCTGGCGATCTGGCAGCTGCTACCGGGCGCACACGACGTCCATCCCGAGGCTAACCCGGATATCTCACAAGACCGGCATTTCTTTCAGTGCTAGCGAGCGAACCGACCGTACTCTGTTCCTGTCCATTTACGGGAGTACAGCTAGGTTCCGCTCAGGGTTTGCGCAAGCTTCATAACTGTCGATGAGATGAAAGAGCTCAATTGTTACGTCCGTTGGATCTCAGGCATTTCCGGTACGGTTCATTCCACGTCGCGCTGGAATATCCAATCATGGTCAGGATGGTTCCTGAAGCGCCACTTCCTGACCGGTCCAGCCATGACGTTGAGGTAGTACATCTCGTAACCATACGGCGCGCCGCACGGATGGTGTCCTCTTGGAACCAGCACCACATCATGGTTCGATACGGCCATTGTCTCGTCTAGCGACCCGTCCTCGGTCCAGACCCGCTGAACGCCGAAACCCTGAGCCGGATTCAGCCTGTGGTAATAGGTCTCTTCGAGATAGGTCATGTTCGGATAGTCGCTTTCATCATGCCTGTGTGGAGGGTAGGACGACCAGTGCCCGGCAGGCGTGAAGACCTCGGTTACAAGCAGCGAGTCAGCAACGTCGCGGTTTTCCATTGCTATATTGTTGATGAAGCGCGCATTGGTTCCTTTGCCACGCTTCTCCAGCGTAATTCCGGCTGGCCCGATCACCTGCGACCCATGTCCGCCCATGGCTGGCGCGGTACAGACCGCCAACGTGCAGGCTGACGTCGCCACCGCCGACCATTCGGATCCGCCCGGCACATATACGCAATGCGGTGGCGTCTTTTCGAACACGTCTATCCGGTCGCCAAGAACCCCAAAGTCCTCCCCAGCGATTCCAATCTGTGCCTTGCCTTCGACCAGCACCAGAATCGCTTCTCGGTTTCCGGTGTCTTCCTCAACCATGTCGCCAACGCCCAGCCGATGCAGGCTGAATCCGACATACTTCCAGTTGGCGTCGGCAGGGCAAATGTCATGCACCTTTCCGGACTCACCGAAAGGTTTGCGAAGCAGGGTCATCCGTCCTCTCCGCCATCCGGGTCGAAGACGACAAGTAGCTGATAGCCCAGGTAGATTGCCGCCGCCCCGAAAAGGATTGCCCAGAACAGACTGCCGCTTATGATCTCAAAGATCGCCCAGATGGCGCAGATTCCGACAATCGTGACCCTCAGCCACATTGGCCGCAGGACGGGGCTTTGAACGTCCAGCCAATTCCGCTTCCTGCTCATCGCGCATTCCTGTCGGCTATCGCTGTTTCATAGGCTCCGCGTGCCTCACGAACGGCTGGACGGTCGCTGACTTCGGGAATCGCCACTTCCCACCAATGTCCGCCTTCGGCGGTTGAAGGATAGGGGTCTGTGTCAATAACAACCACAAACGGCCCCTTGACTTCGCCCCGGCGCGCGAGAGCGGCTTCAAGCCCAGCCACATCGGCTACCTTCACCGAGGTTGCGCCAAGCGCCTCGGCGTGGGCAGCGAAGTCAATTCGGCTCGGGTTTGCATGAACAGTGTGGTCAAGAAGGTTGTTGAACTGCTCGCCGCCGGTACCCATCTGGAGCCGGTTGATGCAGCCAAAGCCGCGGTTGTCCGTGACAACTACGGTGAAATCCATGCCCATCATCGCCGCCGTGGCCAGTTCGCTGTTCATCATGAGATACGTGCCGTCGCCGGTGAAACAGATCACGTCGCGCTCGGGCTCCGCCATTTTGATACCCAATGCGCCGGCAATCTCATATCCCATACAGGAATAACCGTATTCCATGTGATAGGACATCGGCTTGCCCGCCTTCCAGAGCTTGTGCAGCTCCCCTGGCATGGTGCCAGCGGCGCACATCACGACCGTTTCGGGTCCGGCCTGCCGCTGCACCGCTCCGATCACCTGCATGTCCGTGGCAAGTTCGTTGCTGTCCTTGTCCGGCGCGTCCGTCAGCCGGTCGACAGAAGCGAACCAGCTAGCCTTCACATCAGCATCGGGCGGCTCCGCCCTGAAGCCACCCAGCTCAGCGCCCAGATCCTCCAATCCGTGCCTGGCGTCGCAGACAACAGGAATCGCGCCGTGCTTGTTCGTGTCATATGGCTGAACATTGAGTGAAATGAGCTTTCGGTCTGGGTGCTGGAACAGGTTCCAGGAGCCTGTCGTGAAATCCTGGAACCTCGTTCCGACTCCGATCACTGTGTCAGCATCCATACAGGCTGAATTGGCTGATGACGCCCCGGTCACCCCTACCGGACCAAGATTCAGAGGATGGTCCCAAGGCAGCGACGACTTTCCCGCCTGCGTCTCCACCACCGGAATTCCATGCGCCTCGGCAAACGCCTGCAGTTCCGCTTCTGCACGGGAATAATGCACGCCGCCTCCCGCCACGATCACGGGAGCGCGCGCCTGCCGGACCGCTTCCACCGCGGCCGCGAGTTCCGTCCCGTCCGGACGCGGACGGCGCATCCGCCAGACACGCGGCTCAAAGAACCTCTCCGGAAAGTCGTAGGCGTGGGCCTGTATGTCCTGACAGAACGCCAAGGTAACCGGCCCCGCCGTGGCCGGATCCACCATCGTCGCCATGGCGCGCGGAAGAGCGGTAAGGAGCTGTTCGGGTCGGGTGATCCGGTCGAAATACCGGCTGACCGGTCTGAAACAGTCGTTCGCGCTGACCGTACCGTCGCCGAATTCCTCGATCTGCTGCAGCACCGGATCCGGCCCGCGCGTGGCAAAGACGTCGCCGGGCACCAGCAGCAACGGAATCCGGTTCACATGCGCAGTCGCCGCGGCAGTGACCATATTCGTGGCTCCGGGTCCAATCGATGACGTGACCATCATCGCCCGCCCCCGCCTGAGCTGCTTGGAAAAGGCGATAGCGGCATGCGCCATCGCCTGCTCGTTATGGCCACGGTATGTCGGCAGCTGCTCGCGCACGCCATACAGCGCCTCGCCAAGCGCAGCCACGTTTCCATGGCCAAAGATTGCCCAGCAGCCAGCGATGAACGTGTCGCCATCCTCGTTCAGCTGGTTCACGATATACCGCACCATCGCCTGGGCTGCGGTCAGTCGGATCGCACTCATTCCGGTTATCCTCCTGCCGACATCGATCTGCGGCTTAGATTATGTATCATGCAGCTTGCTCCTGTGACATCGTGCGGATCCTGTCCCAGTCGCGGCAGAGATTTCCAAATGCTGAAGCCATCTCGGCGACTGCGGCCTTGTCATCAAGATCGCCTTTCATCCATGCACGGGCGGCGCGGCCGAAGATCCGTTCGCCTGCAGCGAATCCTTTTACCAAGCTGTGCCCGGCGAACCCGTTGACTTCAGCGACAGGATCGACTTGCGGCACGCCCCTTAAAGAAACCAAAATTCCCCGCACATACGGATCGTTCACCGCGATTGAATCGCAGACGCGCGACCAAGTGCATCCCGTCGCAGTCGGTGCCAGCAGCCACCAATCCGGGTGGACGCCAGCATCATAGCATCGCTGGATCGCACCCGCCGCGCTCCTGTCGCTTTCCGCTTCGGCCCCGGACCCGTCCAGTTCGAGCACAAGCTCCAGGCGATTGCGCCGGGCTGCCGCGAAGACCCGTTCGAGCAGCCGTTCCTGACTCCCCCAGACCACCTCGCCATCCCCGCAGCTGAAGCGCCAGCGAAACCTGACGGCGCTCTCCAGAGGCCATTCATCCAAGGCCCCGCAGTCAGGTTCGGAACCGCCTTCTGTGACTCCGGAGGCACCCGCCTGCAGCTCCCTCAGCGATCTGCCAATCCAAAGACCGCGTCCCGTCGCGCCGTAAAGCGCTTCGCGCCCGAACAGCCCGTCACAAATGACCCCGTACCCGTTCTTGCCGGCTGCGACTCCAAGCGCTGCGTCAAGGCATAGTTTCTTGAACCTGCCAATCCGTTCCGGACTGGTCCCGTCCATATCCTCAAACCGTTTGCAGTGATCAAAGGCGAAGACACGAAGTTCCGGCCAGGCCCGCCTGCGGTTCGTCGCCCAGTGAACATGCTCCAGTTCGGCATCCTTGCGCAGGGCTCTTGCCTTTACGCCCCTGCGCAGAAAGAACCGCAGCTCCTCCCAGCTTGGATATGCGGGCGTGCAGCCATGCCGGCTGACCGCCAGTGCACCGCAGGCGTTTGCGTAGGTGAGCGCCGTTCGCCAGTCCTGACCTGTCAGCCACCCCTTAAGCAGTCCGGACATGAAGCCGTCGCCCGCACCAAGGACATTGAACACCTCGATCGGGAATCCTGGGCCGGACTCACCGTCGTCCAGGGAATCAGGAATCGCGCCAGTGAAGGCCGCTGCCCCCATCGGACCGCGCTTGCAGACCAGCGTAGCCGCACATGCGCTGCGTACCGCGCGCAACGCCTCGACCGTGTCCTTCGAGCCGCCGGCGATGTGGAATTCCTCCTCAGTGCCGACGATCAGGTCAAACAGGTGCAGCGTGGACTTGAGCTTTGCCGTTACCTGCGCACTTTCGATGTACCTGTTCTCTCCATCTCCATGCCCTGACAACCCCCAGAGATTCGGCCGGTAATCGATGTCAAGCGCTGTGCGGGCGCCAGCCGCGCGCGCAAGCTTAAGTGCCTTGATCACGGCGCTTTCGGTGCGCGGATGGGAAAGATGCGTACCCGTCACCGTAACGCAGCGCGCCCGGGCGATGAAGCTCGGGTCGATATCCTCATCGCAGAGCGCCATGTCAGCGCAGTCCGCGCGATAGAAAATCAACGGGAACCTTTCGGAATCGCGGATGCCCAGCAGCACCAGAGCGGTCAGCCGCTCGGGGTCCGTGATCACGCTGGTGGTGTCCACCCCTTCGCGCTCAAGCTCTTCGCGGATGAAACGCCCCATATGCTCGTCGCCGACCCGTGTAATGAGCGCAGACCTGAGACCCAGGCGCGCTGTGCCCGCAGCCATGTTGGTTGGAGACCCGCCAATGTACTTCTGGAACGAGCCCATATCCTCAAGCCGCCCGCCGACCTGTGCGCCGTAAAGGTCTACTGACGAGCGCCCGATCGTGATCAGGTCGAGATCCTTCTCCATCAGAAGTGCAGCTCCGCTACGTTCACTTCCCGACCTTCCTTAACAGACTGTACCGCCGCTTCAGCGAGCAGAAGTGCCTGCAGTCCGTCATGCCCGGTCACGGGCGGCGGCGTGCCGGACTGAACGGAAACAGCGAAGGCTTCGATTTCGGCAGCATAGGCGGCGGCATACCGGGACATGAAGAAATCGAGCAGCGGAGGCCGGGTAAAGCCACTCTTGCCTGCGATCTCGATTCTCGCCCCGTGGTGGTTCCCGGCACTGGCCGTCCCATGTGAGCCATGCACCTCGATCCTCTGGTCATAACCGTAGGAAGCGCGGCGCGAATTGGTAATTGCGCAGTGTTTTCCGGAAGCCGTGGTCAGAATGAGGTTTGCGCTGTCGTAGTCTCCCAGTTCGCCGATTTTCGGGTCAACCAGAACCGAAGCCGCGGCAAAGACGCTTTCGACTTCCTCGCCCAGCAGCCAGCGCGCCATGTCAAGGTCATGGATTGTCATGTCACGGAAGAGTCCGCCTGAGCGCTTTATGTACTCGTAGGGTGGTGGGCCGGGATCCCGGCTTGTCAGCGTCACCATTTCGACATCGCCGACCTGCCCTTGGTCAACTGCCTCTTTCAGCGTCCGGAAATCAGGATCGAATCTCCGTTGGAATCCCACCATAAGAGCGGTTCCGCAGCGGTCGACCACATCAAGACATGTTCTGACTCGCTGGACATCCAGATCTACCGGCTTTTCGCAGAACACGGCCTTTCCCGCTCGGGAAAAGCGTTCGATCAGGTCCGCATGTGTGTCCGTGGGTGAACAAATGACCACGGCATCGATGTCCGAAGAGTCTTCCACGTCGTCCACCGTGCGCACCTCGCAGCCAAAACGGTCCCGCACCGCTTCCGCGGCCCGCGCCACCGGATCGGAAACCGCTGCGAGTTCGGCGCCATCGACCGATGCGATCGCGCGCGCATGCACCTGTCCGATTCGGCCAGCCCCGAGAACGGCAAACCGCATCGCGCCCTCCCTCAGCTTTCGTTCGTATCTGGGTAGGCGCCAACGACCTGCTGATCGAAATCCATCAATGATCCGGTCACAACGCCGGACCCGGATCCCAGCAGAAACGCGGTCTGCTTCGCCACATGTTCAGGTTTCACCAGCATTCCGAACGGCATGTTGGCTTCCGCGCTTTCCAGCCAGCCGGGGTCGCGGCCATGCCATTTCCGCTGGGTGGCGTCCTCTCCAGGCGTATCCATCCAGCCGACATTGATGCCGTTCACCCGTATCCTGTGCTTTGCCAGAGCCGCAGCCGCGTTCTTTGTGATTCCGGCAAGAGCTGCCTTGGACGCCACGTAGGGCGCCAGGAAAGGAAGCCCACCGTAAACCACGATGCTCAGGATATTGACACAGGATCCGCTATGGCCGGAGTCAATGCAGTGCCTGGCAAAGTCCTGCAGCGCAAAGAACGGTCCCTTGGCATTCGGATCCATGATCGCGTCCCACTGGACGGGAGTCGTGTCGAGAATCGAGCCGCGGTCTGTGTTGGCAGCGCAGTTCACAAGCGCGGTAACGGGTCCGATGCGCTCCACCGCCTGCGGAACCATTTCCCTGACCTGATCGATATCGCCCATCTCAACCGGCAGCGTGTGGGCGTCGACTCCAAGCGCTGAGAGCCGCGCAACGGCCGCTGCGCCTTTGTCCGGGTTGCGCGACGTGACAACAAGGCGGCGGCAACCCTGTGCAACGAGTTCCCGCGCGATGGCCAGGCCGAGTCCCTGGGAGCCTCCCGTCACCAGGGCGCCGGTCTGTTCATGTACGCCCAATTACGCCGCTTCCTCGTATTCAGGCTGCGTCTTGGCGCCTGTGATGTAGGCGACGACATCCTGGCCGTCGGTTTCCGCCTTCAGGAGGTTGGCGCAGATGCGGCCGCGGCGGAACACAACGATACGGTCCACCAGATCGAACACCTGCCGCATGTTGTGGCTGATCAGGATCAGCGGCTCGCCCTGCTCTTTCAGGGTCTTTATGATATTCTCCACCTGTTCCGTTTCCTGCACCCCAAGGGCGGCGGTCGGCTCGTCCATGATCGTAAGACGCGAGTGGAACGTGGCCGTTCGCGCGATCGCGACGCACTGCCGCTGTCCGCCCGACATATTCCGGATGGTGTTGCGGATGTTGGGAATTTTCACAGCAGTCTTTTCAAGTCCGGCCAATGTCGCATCGCGCATTGCCCGGTAGTTCAGCACCCTGAACGGGCCAAGGAAGCTCCAGCGTGTCAGTTCCCGGCCAAGGAACAGGTTATCGGGAACGTCCAGATCGTCAGCGAGCGCCAGTGTCTGGAACACTGTCTCGATTCCTGCCTCGCGCGCATCCAACGGTCCTGAGAAACTCACTTCGTCGCCATAGAGCCATATCCTGCCTCGGGTGCGCTGCTCCACTCCGGTGATCTGGCGGACGAATGTGGACTTGCCGGCGCCGTTGTCGCCCATGATGGCAACATGCTCGCCTTTCCGGAGCACGAAGTCCGCGCCCTCCAAGGCATGAACGCCTCCGTAGTGTTTGGTCAGATCCTCTGTCTTGAGGACGATGTCTTCGCTCATTTCGAGTCCTCCCGGATCACGATTTCATGGCGGCGCGGCGCTGGCGCCACTGGTCGAGCACAACAGCTGCGACAATTATTCCGCCTTTGACCATTTCCTGGTAGAAGGCATCGAGGCGCAGATAGGTGAAGCCGGAAATGATCACGCCAAAAATCAGGGCGCCAAGCACGGTCCCGACGACCGATCCGCGGCCACCTGACAGGGAAACGCCGCCGATGACAGCCATGGCGATCGCATCAAGTTCATATACCAGTCCCATTCCTGACTGAGCGGTCAGGTTCTTCGAACTCAGCACGATTGCCGCAAATGACGCAAGCATACCGGCAATGGTGTAAACCAGCACTTTGTGCCTGGCCACGGCGATTCCGCTCATCCGGGCCGCGTCCTCGTTGGAGCCGATTGCGTATGTGTGCTTTCCGTAGACAGTATACCGCAGGATCAGGTGGAACAGAATCGCCAGAAAGACAAACCAAACCACCGGCATCATGCCACTGCCTATCCATGCATACTGCTCGGTCGGGAAACTGATGGGGTTCCCGTGTGACCACCACTTTGCCACACCGCGCGCGGACACCATCATTCCGAGCGTGGCAATGAAAGGCGGAATCCGGGTATATGCGATCAGAAATCCATTTATTCCCCCTGCCACAAGCCCGCAGCCGAGGCCCACCAGCACCGGTACGATCACGGGAAGATCCATTGCCCACAGACCGAAGATCGCTTTCGGATTGGGGTTTCCGTTCACAAGTTCGGTCTGTCCGAAACTCATGGCGATCATCGCCGTTGCACCGACGATCGATCCGGAACTCAGATCGATTCCGCCCGAAATGATCACCTGTGTTACCCCGATCGCGATGATTCCGATGATCGAGACCTGCAGGATGATGATCTTCAGCCGCGCTTCGTTGAAAATGGAGTCGAACCGATCTTTGGTGTCGAACAGAAGGCTTTGGCCCTTCATATATGGAAGGATCTGTCCCAGCGCCTCGAAGATGACAATGATCAGGATCAGCGCGATGAAAATGTTGACTTCGTTTGGCCAGGCCCGCTTGCTCTTGTCAAAGGCTAGCCCTCCCGTGCCATGCTTCGTTTCAGCCATGGGTCCGGCACCTCCAATGGTTCGCCCCCGTATAGCGGGGAAAAGGCTCCGATAGTGTGACGGGCGGCGCGCCTGGCGCCGCCCGGTATCGTTCAGTTCTTCGCGAGGAACTGGTCAATGTTGGATGGCACGACCAGCTGGAAGGGAATGTAGACCTTCTGGTCGACATCTTCGCCGTTGGCGAGCTTGATCGCGGTATCGACCGAGCCCGCGCCCTGTCCGATGGCATCCTGGAACACGGTCACGTCCAGATCACCCGCCTGCATCGCGAGCAGAGCGTCCTGGGATGCGTCGACTCCGGTCACGACAACGTCAGCCATGTCGATACCTGCGGCTTTCATCGCCTGGATCGCACCGATGGCCATTTCATCGTTGTTTGCGAAGACGATGTCGAAGTCCTCACCGGCGGAGAGCCAGTTTGTCATCAGGTTCTGCGCCTCTTCACGATCCCAGTTGGCGGTCTGCCGGTCGATGAGCGTTATGAAGCTGCACATGTCGATCCCGATGATGTCGTCGACGTCTTTCGTGCGCTGCACTGCGGCCTGATTCGAAAGCTGGCCCATAAGCAGGTATCCACGGGCGCCGCCAGCGAGTCCTGCTGCGCGGAGCAGCTTGCAGCCTTCGAAGGCGGCCAGTGTGCCCGACTCGATTTCGTTCGAAGCCACGAATGCCTGGGTCGACGGAAGGCTGTCGACGTTGTCCGGCTCCCGGTTCACGAAGACAAGCGGCACATTGCCGGCAGCTGCTGACATGGCCTCGCCAGCCGAGGTGTCGACGATGTTCACGATGATCGCATCCACGCCGGCCGCGACGAAGTTGGTAACCTGGTCAAGCTGCTTGGCGACGTCGTCGGTCGCGTCCTCGACCTGCAGATCGACGCCGTCGAGCGATGCGGCGTGTTCGACCATGCCGTTGCGCATAACCGTCAGCCAGTTGTCGTCGAAGCGCGCGATTGTGGCTCCTATGGTCTGGGCCATGGCGCCAGTGCCCATAAGGGCGACCAAGCCCGCGCCGATAAGGATTCTCTTCATTTCATTACTCCCTCGATTGCCGGTGTCCGGCACACCGTTTTCCTGAATTGCCGGAAGCCCGTTTCCGGGCGGCTGTCCATCTAGCTCGCATATCATGCTGCCCTGTCGGCCAGATTCGAGAAGATGAATTCAAACGACCGGGTCAGTTCCCTGTCCGGGTCGCGCAATGCGTGGACAGACGGGGCGAAGGCCTCGATCGAGACCGGGCCGGAATATCCCGCATTCCTGAGTTCCTTTATCTGCGCGGCGCTGCCAAGCCGGTCGCGCGCATCAGCCAGCACGCGATGCTGGTCACGCAGTTCATGCAGGGCCAGTTCGGGATTTGTCACGCCCGAAAAATGCACGATTCCCGTATGTCCGGCGAACATCGGCCCGCCTCCAGCCAGTGTATGGTGAAAAGTGTCGTGTACCAGCCGGAACCGTTCCGCCAACCCGAGCGCCTCGATGGCGTCGACTGCCTCGGATTTGTGCCGCAGCGAGCAGATCTCAAAGCCGAGCGGCTCAACAAGGCCAATCAATTCACGCGCGGCAAGCATCGGCGCGAGTTCACGCAGCGCAACCCTAAGATTTGCCTGACGCTCGCCGTTACCGCAGCCCAATCCGTCGCAGCGGGGTATCAGGGTCACCGCCTCGGCCCCGCAATCCGCTGCGGTTTGGATCAGTTCCATAGCCTCAGCACGCTTCCGGTCGGACCAGTTGTTGAATGCCGTGATCTCAGCCATGGCCAGAACACGGACGCCCGTTTGCCGTGTCTTGGTACGCACCCGGACGGGTTCATCCTCTCCGAAGAGCGGTCCGGGCAGATCATTGCGAAACTCAACACCTTCGCAGCCAAGCGATCGGGCAAGCCCGACAAATGCGTCCCAGCGCCATCCCGGCACTGACATATGGTTCAGCGCCCGAGGCAGCATGTTCCGTTCACCATCATCCCTCCCTGCACCGCCCAAGCAGCGTCTTATTGAATTAAGACTGACGGATTAAGCCCCAATGCGTCAATGACAATCAGCGATAAGGTTTCATGCCTGCGAGAATCGCAGCCACGCAGATGATGTGTTTCCATCATCTCACACAGATTCCGGCACATGGATGATGGGTTCAAGGAAGAGCTGGCTTGGGACGTTTCCATCCTTTCCGAGTGTGGTCGACTTTATCATTCCGGTGAGATCCGCGCAGATCCGGCGCAACGGCGTGGCGATGACCATAGTCAGGTACCCGTCACGGAGCGCACTGCGGGACTCCGGCGTAAGTTCGTTGACAACAAGCGCCACATCGCCTGGCTGCCTGACCTCACGCAGCGCCTGGATCGCTCCTTCCATTCCACCACCTGCCAGATAGAGGCCAGCTACGTCCGGATGGCGCGCAAGCAGATCAAGCGTTGCCTCATATGTCAGCTGGCGGGTCTCGAGATTCACGAGGGTGTCAAGAATCCGGAACTGGGGCCTGGACTCCCGGAAGTAACTGCGGAACCCTGTTTCGCGCAGTTCATGTCCATGCCATCGGTGACCGCCCACAAAGATCGCGATCCGCCCAGGCCGCCGGGCTGCTGTTGCCAGCATCCAGGCCGCAATTCGTCCAACTTTCAGATTGTTGAGGCCAATGTAACTCAGCCGCTCTCCCTGCGCGAAGTCGTTTAACAGGGCATAGACCGGTATTCCGCACTCTTTCAGCTCAAGAACGGCCTCGGTTACCAAGTGGTGGTTGACAGCGGTAGCCGCAACGGCGTCTACCCGTCCCTTCATTCTCAGCAGCAGGCCCGCCACTTCGGACGGAGACTGCGACGTCGCGAATTCGAACATCGCGTGTCCGCGGATTCCCGGTTCGGTGCGTACGGCTCGCTCGGCCTCCTCCGTCAGTGTCCTGTAGAACGCCTGTCGTTCCTTCTGCAGGATATAGCCGATTCGCAGTTCCGGCAGATCGGCGCGCAGCCGTTGTTCGATCAGGTTGGTTGCGTGGTACCCGATACGATGCGCCGCCTCGCACACCTTTCGCGCTGTTTCTTCGCGGACCCTGAGGCGGCCGTTGAGCACCCGGTCCACAGTAGCCACACTCACGGCGGCTTCGTCCGCAATGTCCTGAATGGTTGGCCGTTTTGCCATGTTTTTGCTCAAACCTGACGGAATTCCATCAATTCTCTACATCACATTGTGCTGACTTCTGATGGAGAATCAATCCTGTTCATGGATGGCGGAACTGGGATCAATAGTTCGGAGGAAAAATACTCCGTTTGTCTCAAGCATCCCAAATCGTTCTGGGGTGAGGATTAGGGCCTGTTGACAATCGGGCGTCGGTTCGCGCGGACCCATGCCACTGGGAACCCCGATAGCCGCCGGAACGGCGGCGCAGGCAGCTTCGGGCGACACGGGCAGGTGACAGAATGAACGATCTTCCTTGCGGTTTGTTGTCCCCGGCCATGCAGCGCAGGACTGTCCTGAAGTGACCGGTCTCTGTGCGCGCCATCCGTCCCAGCTGTAAGAAGCGGCGCTGGATGGGATCCTGCTCGGACTGCTTCTGCTGCATCTCGCCTTTCGCCGAGGGTGGCTCAGTTCATCCTGGGCTGTCATCAGGACGTTCCTCGCCGGATACGGCGCGTCGCGCTTCCTGATCGAGTTCTTCCGGCAGGCGGACCCGCAGCTCATCTCGCCTGACAATACGATTGGCCATGCCATCAGGCTGGGTGAATCCGGCCTCTCGATGGGTCAGGTTCTGTCGCTTCCGATGCTGGCGGCCGGAATCGCCCTGGCAGTCCTGGCACGACGGCGACCTGCATGACGCCGCTGGCAAGACTGCTTGCCCGTCGAATTTCGGCAACCGGTCCAATCAGCGTCGCCGAATACATGGTGGAATGCCAGACACGCACATCGAAGGAGTGCCTGCAGCATGACGTGGCCACCCAGGTTCAAGGCGGGACAGGAATCGGGCAGTGACCTAGCGCAACAAACCGGTCAGCATCCAATGAAAGCCGGCTTAACCGCTCCGAACTGCGGGATGATTCTAGCGGCGGATACCCAGTCGCTTGATGAGATCCCGGTATCGGGCTTCGTCCTTGCTCTTGGTATAGTCCAGAAGCCTGCGGCGCTTTGCAACAAGCTTGAGCAGGCCGCGGCGGGAATGATTGTCTTTCTTGTGGGTTTTGAAATGCTCGGTAAGCGTCGAGATCCGGCTTGTCAGAACCGCGACCTGAACTTCCGGCGAACCGGTGTCGCCTTCCTTGGTCGCGAACTCCTTCATCAGGCGCTGCTTTTCTTCAACTGTTATCGACATCGGGGACTCCTTTTCCGATTCATGGCGCAGGCCGGGATGTCGTCCAGCAAGGCCCGTGGAGGTGTCGCCGCCAGATTTTGGCGAGGCGGAACCGGACGTATAGTGTGAACACCAGGCGATGAAAAGCCCTGATTCTGCAGTGGCAGTGAGTGGGAAGCGCCTTTCCAAACCGTAATCCGGCTGCAGTTCAGATCGAATCCAAGAACGGACGCTTTGCGCCACCCGATTCTGTCAACATTGGGATACTGGCCGGGACTCGGTTTCCCCGTCTGATTGGATCCAAAGACGGGGCTGTTCGGAATAGGCGATGTACAGGGGATGTTTTGGATGGCCTGTCTTTGACAGACCAAGGTGGTAAAGCGGTGTCCCGAGAGTTCGCAGCATCCTTTCGACTGTGGGGCCGCGGTCGAGATGCGCGCCATGAAGGCCCCACGCGCAGATGGTGCTGTCGGCCCAGCGGCAGGCGTCGCGAATCGCGTCGTCGTTCTCCGGCCCTACCGGATCCATCGCTTTGCGCATGGCGCGAGGATCCGTATCGCGCCAGGCAAATATGTTGGTTACGCGGAAGGCGCCGAATCCAAGCGCGCGTGCCCGACGCTCGCATCGCTCAACGGTCGGGTCGTTCCGCACTTCAGTCGCGGTCGAGGGATTCAGCATGACAAAATGCACGCGCTGCCCATGTGGATTCCAGATGCGGGTCAGGCTGTATCGATAGCGTTCGCAATTCGAATAAACCGCTGCTGAGGGTGCGTCGCCTTTCTGGTGGCACTTGGTGATCATGGACTGGACCCCTGTCCGCTTGGGTCAGACATCTTGGGCGGGCCCGAAGCATCCGCATTGTCCACTTCAGGTCGGAAGCGGAATACCCCTTCTGTCATGTCAGTGACGGAATACCCGGGTCGGCTGAAGTTCGCCTGCCCGGTAGATCCCGACAGCGACAGCCCGACCGTCCAAGCTGGCCCATGCCGTGTCGCCGTATTCAGCATCGGCGTTTAACACCAGTCCGGGATTGCCATTCTTCATTCGGGCGGCGCCAACCTGCGTTGTGCGTAGTTCAGGCAGATCTGCGAGCCCGCACTCAAGCGGATGCAGAAAGCCGTCAAGCTCTGGGGACTTGGCCAACTCGTCAAGCGTGTCTACCGAGATGCAGTCCTCCGCATCGAACGGGCCGGACCAGATCCGGCGCAGCGCGCAGACATGGGCATGGCAGCCGAGCGCTTCACCAAGATCTCTGGCAATGGATCGGACATAGCCACCCTTGCCGCAAACCAGTTCCAGTTCGCATCTGTCCGGGTCAAGGCGATCGGTGAGTGTCAGTTTCTCAACGTAGAGCTGCCGGGGAGCCAGATCCATTGGCTCGCCTGCCCGCGCCCGTGCGTAAGCGCGCTTTCCATCGACCTTGACGGCGGAATACTGTGGCGGAATCTGCATGATCTCCCCTACGAAACGGGGCAGCGCAGCCTGGATTCTCCCGTCGGCTGGCCGCAGATCCGAGACCGCCGTCACCTCGCCCTCCGTGTCATCGGTGCTGGTGGCCTGACCGAGACGAATCACGAAACGGTACGCCTTCATGGCGTCGGTCACATAGGGGACAGTCTTGGTTGCTTCACCGAGGGCTACAGCCAGTACGCCCGTCGCAATCGGATCAAGAGTTCCTGAATGCCCTGCTTTTCTGGCATCGAATGCCCAACGGACTTTGCTGACAACGGCCGTCGAGGAAACTCCGACCGGTTTGTCGACCACAATCCAGCCGGAAACATCGCGGCCTTTTCGGCGACGCGCCACGTCAGCTTCCTTCCAGGTCGCGGCGAACGCTCTGCAGGTCAAACAGGCGGTCGGTCTCGTTCATTCGGTCGAATGTACCGTCGATTTCAAACCGCAGTTCCGGCGAGCGTTTGAGCGCAAGCTTTCGGTTGACCGCACGTCGAAGGCTGGACCTGTTTCGGTTCAGCGCATCCAGCGCGGCATCGCGGTCTCCTCCACCGAGGGGCAGTACGAACGCGGTGGCGACACGCAGATCGGGCGAGGCCCGCACTTCGCCCACCGTGATCGACAGACGGTTGAGGTCAGGATCATGGATTTCGCCGCGGCTCAGCACGTCGGCAAGGGTCCGGCGAATCAGTTCGCCGACCCGGAGCTGCCGCTGCGATGGTCCTTGGCCAATACTGCGAATGCCTTTCTGCATGCACGAGTCTTTATTCCGGGCGACAGGCCCGCGCAATGGGCTTTGCCTTTGCATGCGCTTACGGCTAGTGCGGATGCGAAACGCAGGGAGATGGAAGAATGGGCGCACTTCCCGGAATCGTGGTCACCGGAGTCGCGGGCCGAATGGGCCGAATGCTGGTGAAGGCAGTGCTCGAATCGGACAGAGCGCGGCTGGTGGGAGCGGTCGAACGGCAAGGACATGACTGGGTCGGACAGGATCTCGGAGAAGTCCTTGGCGGCGGCTCGATGGGTGTGAGCGTGACGGATGATCCGCTTGATCCCTTTGCGAAGGCGCAGGCGGTTCTTGATTTCACCTCGCCGGCGGCGACGGTGGAGTTCAGCCGAATCGCGGCGCAGGCCCGGGCGGTGCATGTCATCGGTACGACAGGACTGTCAGCGGATGATCTCAGGGCGATCGGCGCTGCGGCGCGCCATGCGGTCATCGTTCGCGCCGGCAACATGAGTCTGGGTGTGAATCTGCTCGTAAGGCTGACCAGAATGGCCGCCATGGTTCTGGATGAGGATTTCGACATCGAGGTGATCGAGGCCCATCACAGGGCCAAGGTAGACGCGCCGTCGGGTACTGCGCTGATGCTGGGACAGGCAGCGGCGGAAGGGCGTCGCGTTTCCATGGACGAAGTGGCTGACCGTGGACGTGACGGCATTACCGGTGCGCGAAAGCGTGGCGATATTGGGTTCAGCGCTGTCAGGGGCGGTGACATTGTCGGTGAGCATGATGTTCTCTTTGCCGGACAGGGAGAACGGATTGTGCTGCGGCATGTGGCGTCGGACCGCAGCCTGTTTGCCAAAGGTGCGCTGAAGGCCGCCTTATGGGGACAGGACAGGAAGCCAGGTGAGTATGACATGATGGATGTGCTCGGACTGGATTGATGCAAAATCCTACAACACTTGACGGAAAATCCTGCGGTACTTGACGGCCGGGGGCCGGATCGTCCGCGCGCGGCGGGCGACGACGGCCTCGAAACGGATTTCGGCCTTGCGGGCTCTCTCTCGGAACTGCGTCCTCTCTCTTCGGATCGAAGAAAGGATGCATGGGCACGATGAAGAGAACCGACATGAACAACGTGAAAGACAT
>JAJEAY010000063.1 GCA_022824145.1 Rhodobacter sp.
TGAGCGCCAGGGCGGAGCGCAGGATCAGGACGAAGACCGTGCGGTCCATGCTCGGCCTTGCGCACTGCCGGTTCAGGCAGAAGCTTGAGTGGATGTGCCGCAAGTACGGCAAGAGGCCTGTCATCGCGAACGAAGCGTACACGAGCAGGACCCGCTCCTGGGACGGCTTCGTTAACCCGAAGCTTGGCCGCGCGAAAACGGTTACGGACGGCAGCATTGTCGTTGACCGGGACATCAACGGCGCGCGTGGCATCATGCTGCGCGCGCTTTACGGCAGCTTGGGCCGTTTCCAGGCGGCGGGCGCGGAAGTTGCGCTCGTTGCGGGATAAATCAAGTGGCTAATCAGGACTCGTCATTCAATCTCAACCAGAAGGTCTTTCGCATCTATCTGGGTTCCAGGGGTGACATGAACGGTGCTGACGATGCCGTCGCGCTCCGCGTGCAGCCCTGTTTCCATCTTCATCGCCTCGATGGTCAGCAGCAGTTCCCCCTTTGTAACCTCGGCGCCGTCCTTTACCGCGACGGACGCGATGACGCCCGGCATAGGTGCGCCGACATGCGATGGATTGCTGGCATCGGCTTTTGGATGCGCCACTCTTTCTGAAGCAACCCTGCGGTCAGCAACCCGTGCGACGCGGGGCTGGCCATTAAGTTCGAAGAAGACCCGCACATCGCCGTCCTCGTGGATTTCGCCAACTGCCTGCAGCCGAATCTCAAGCGTCTTTCCGGGATCGATTTCGGCGGTGATCTCCTCACCTGGCTCCATTCCGTAGAAGAACGCGCGTGTTGGAAGCGTCCGCACTGGACCGTAGGCCGAATGACGTTCCATGTATTCAGTGAAGACCTTGGGATACATGAGATACCCGAAGAGATCTTCGTCGTCGATTTCAACACCGAGCTTCGCTGAGACTTCCGAACGCCGGGCCTCCATGTTTTCCGGCTCGAGCAGGGCACCGGGACGCACGGCCAGCGGTTCACGGTCTTTCAGAACCTTTTTTACGATGCTTGGCGGAAAGCCTCCCATCGGTTTGCCGACCTGTCCCTGCATCATTTCGATCACGCTGTCCGGAAAGCTCACCTCGGTTTCGGAGTCCTCTACATCTGCTCGGGTCAGACCTTGGCTGACCATCATCAGGGCCATGTCACCAACAACCTTTGAGGTGGGCGTAACTTTGATGATGTCGCCGAACATGCGGTTTACATCAGCGTAGGTCTGGGCGATCTCATGCCAGCGCTCCTCGAGTCCCATGGAGCGCGCCTGCGCCTTGAGATTCGTGAACTGGCCTCCCGGCATCTCATGCAGATAGACTTCGGAGGCGGGTGCCTGAAGGCCCGATTCGAACGCCACGAGATGGGCACGTACCGCTTCCCAGTAATTCGATATTCTCCGAATGGCGTCTATGTCGAGGCCGGTGTCTCGTTCTGAGCGGCGCAGCGCCTCAACCACAGTCCCCAGCGTGGCCTGGCTTGTGTTGCCGGAGAAGCTGTCCATGGCGCAGTCGACGATATCGGCGCCAGCTTCACTCGCCGCGAGGATCGTTGCGCAGGCAATGCCGGCAGTGTCATGGGTATGCAGGTGCACGGGAAGCCCGACCTCCTGCTTGAGAGTCTTGACCAGAACGCTGGCCGCAGTCGGCTTGAGAAGTCCCGCCATATCCTTCAGTCCCAGAATGTGGGAGCCAGCATTCTTCAGTTCCGTCGCCATTCCGACATAGTATTGAAGGTCGTATTTGGACCGCTCAGGATCCAGGACGTCTCCGGTGTAGCAGATCGAACCCTCAAGCAGCTTGCCTGAGTCCAGGACCGCATCCATCGCGACCCGCATGTTCTCCACCCAGTTCAGGGGATCAAACACGCGGAAGACATCGATCCCTGTTTCCGCCGCCTGTGCGACAAACGCTCGGACCACGTTGTCAGGATAGTTGGTGTAACCGACGCAGTTGGAACCGCGAAGCAGCATTTGAGTCATCAGATTTGGCATTGCGGCGCGCAGGTCGCGAAGTCTCTGCCAAGGACATTCCTGAAGAAAACGGTATGCCACGTCGAATGTCGCGCCTCCCCAGCACTCGACAGAGAACAGCTGTGCCAGGTCAGCAGCATAATTCGGTGCGATCCGTATCATGTCCAGCGACCGCATGCGCGTGGCAAGCAGCGATTGGTGCCCGTCCCGCATGGTTGTGTCTGTGACCAGCAGCTCCTTGCGGTTCGCTAGCCAGTCCACAATGGCTTCAGGTCCGGACTCGTCCAGAATCCGCTTTGCGCCTGAATCGGGCAGATCGTGTGCCGGCTGCGGAGGACTCGGAAGTTTCAGGCTGGCGGGCGGAGACGGACGTCCCAGGACATCTGGATGTCCATTAACGGTGACGTCGGCGATGTATTTGAGGATTTTCGTCGCCCGATCTCGCCGTGGGGAGAACTCAAACAGTTCAGGCGTCTCGTCAATGAATCTGGTGTGGTATTGGTTTGACAGAAATGTGGGATGCCGCAGCAGGTTGTCGACAAAGTCAATGTTGGTGCTGACGCCGCGGATCCTGAACTCGCGCAGAGCGCGGTCCATTCGGGCGATGGCGGCTTTTGGCGTCGGGGCCCATGCGGTGACTTTTTCCAGAAGCGAATCATAGAATCGCGTGATCACCGCGCCGGAATAGGCAGTGCCGCCGTCGAGCCGGATGCCCATGCCGGTTGCCCCGCGGTAGGCGGTTATCCGTCCATAATCTGGAATGAAGCTGTTGTGCGGATCCTCGGTTGTGATCCGGCACTGGATGGCATGCCCGTCAAGCTTGACACCGTCCTGCGCGGAGATTCCCGTGGCCGCTGCCAGGCTTTCGCCCTCAATGACACGTATCTGTGCCTGAACGATATCGATTCCGGTGACTTCCTCGGTAACGGTATGTTCCACCTGAATACGGGGGTTGACCTCAATGAAGTGAAACTCACCGGTCTCCATATCCATCAGGAACTCGATAGTTCCGGCACATTGATAGTTCACTGCCTCTGCGATCCTCCTGCCGAGACCGCAGAGCCGTTCACGCTGCGCATCTGTCAGATACGGGGCCGGGGCGCGTTCAACCACCTTCTGGCTGCGCCGCTGTACCGAACAGTCACGTTCCCAAAGGTGATAGATGTTTCCGTGCTGATCGCCAATTATCTGCACTTCAACATGGCGTGCGCGCTGGATCATCTTTTCCAGATATCCTTCGGAACTTCCGAACGCGGCTTCCGCCTCGCGCCGCCCTTCGAGTACTCTGTCCTCCAGTTCATCGGGTCCGTAAATCGGGCGCATTCCACGCCCGCCACCGCCCCAGGACGCTTTCAGCATCATCGGATATCCGATCGCTTCGGCCTGACGACCGATCTTGTCCATGTCATCGCCGAGGACTTCGGTAGCGGGGATTACCGGCACGCCGGCCCGTATGGCGACTTCCCGGGCCGATGCCTTGTCTCCCAACGCTCTCATGGTCTCTGGCCTCGGCCCGATGAACGCGATGCCGTTCGCTGCGCAGGCCTCGGCGAAAGCGGGATTTTCTGACAGAAGTCCGTATCCGGGGTGGACCGCGTCCGCGCCGCATGCATTGGCGACACGGATAATCTCGCTGATCGACAGATAGGCCGCGACCGGTCCCATGCCATCGCCGATCAGGTAGGCTTCGTCCGCCTTGAATCTATGGAGGCTTAGCTTGTCCTCAGTGGCGTAGACCGCCACTGTGCGCTTTCCCAGTTCATTGGCGGCGCGCATAACACGAATGGCAATCTCGCCACGGTTCGCGACCAGGATCTTGCGGAATTCGTGCATCGGAGAAATCCCAGAAAACGACGGGTGAGACAGAACCCTATGGAATTACCGATTCGGGGTAAAGCGGATAGCGTACTCGCCCGGGCGGTGTTCCAATATTTTTTGGGAGGTCGGGCTGGAGGTACGATCACATGCGAACCCGCGCGGCCAAGCCGTCGAATCCGCCAAGTCCCAGCTGACCTAGATTGGAAATAAGATCCTCGCGCAGGATATGAACTACATGCGCAGCGCCGCGTGCGCCGAATGCAGCCAGACCGTAGTGAAACGCCCGTCCCAGCATCACGAAGTCTGCCCCCAATGCCAACGCCCGGAGGATGTCAAGTCCGCCTGCCACCCCACCGTCAAAGAGAAGCGGATAGTTCGGTCCTACCGCTGCCCGAATATCCGGAAGCATGTCGATCGGCGCGGGCGCGGCATCGAACTGCCGCCCTGCATGATTCGAGACCCACACAGCATCAACGCCCGAGGCTTTCAGCCGAGCGGCGTCCTCCGCGACAAGAACCCCTTTAACCATCAGCGGTCCGTCCCAACGCTCGCGGAGCCACTCAACGTATTCCCAGTCTGGCGACGTCCGGATCAGGTTTCCGATATGTTTGGTCGATGACATGGCCCCTTGGTTGCCGGTGTACTTCTCAATGGTTCGGAGTCGGGGGATTCCGTTTCGCAAAGTGGCAAGCGCCCAGGCGGGGCGCAGCGCGATCTGGCCGAGGATGCGTGGGGTCAGCTGTGGCGGGGTGCTCATGCCGCCGCGCTGCTGGCGTTCCCTTCGGCTGGTGACTGGAACGTCAGCCGTCAGCACAAGTGCATCGAACCCGGCTTCCTTGAACCGCTTAAGAATGTCCAAGCGGATTTCGGGGTCGAGGGGAGGGTAAAGCTGGCACCAGGCGTCCGGCCCGACATGAGCCCCGACGGTTTCGGGCGTCTGCGCGGCAACTGTGGAAAGCGCGTAGGGAATGCCCTCGTCACGCCCAAGGCGCGCGAGAATGCGCTCCGCATCCGGCCACATGAGTCCCGACATTCCCACGGGAGCGATTCCAAATGGCAGGGGATAGTCCCTCCCAAGGAATCGCCGGGAAAGGTTCACTTCCTTCTCTCCCGCAAGAATCGCGGGGCTGAACAGGATCCGGTCCAGTCGTTCGCGGTTCCGGCGCATCGCGGCTTCCGTTCCGGTGCCGCTGTCGAGAAAGTCCCAGACAAACCTCGGAACTCGGCGACGCGCGCGGGCTGCCAGATCAGAAATCGCCGGATAGGAGCGGTCCAGGTCCATTCGGCCTGTCCTAAGCGTGCAAACCGAAAACGCAATGCCAGGCGCCAGAAGATTCGTTGGGCTCGGATCTGTTGTTTGGTTGCGCCCGTTCCGCGACTTCGGAATTTCGCTGGACTGGCCGCTGACTTGGGACGTCAGCGCCGAGATCGGCCGTCGGGCCAGACACGGCTGAACCGATGCACAGGTTTCAGTTTGCAGTGCGGGAACATTAAGGGAACAATAGCTTGATTCCACCAATCCTTCCGTTAGAATGGGCTAATGAGCAAATTGGATGAAATCGAAACCGTTGACAGCGCCCCGGCCCGGTCGCTTTCCGCCCGCGCAATGGCTCTGCGCCCCGTGCCTTATCTGGATGGCCTCAACCCGGCCCAGCGCGAGGCGGTTGAAACGCTTGAAGGGCCTGTGCTTATGCTGGCTGGCGCAGGGACTGGAAAGACCAAGGCACTGACCTCAAGAATTGCGCATCTCCTGTACACCGGGACGGCACGGCCGAACGAAATACTGGCCGTTACCTTTACCAACAAAGCGGCCCGCGAGATGAAGGAGCGGATACAGCAGCAGCTCGGCCAAACGGTTGAGGGCATGCCATGGCTCGGCACCTTCCATGCGATCTGTGCGAAACTGCTGCGGCGGCATGCCGAGATTGTTGGGCTGAAACCGAATTTCAGCATTCTCGACACCGACGACCAGAAAAGACTCCTGAAACAGCTCATTGCCGCAGAGGACATTGACGAGAAACACTGGCCCGCTCGGCTGCTGGCACATATCATCGATGGGTGGAAGAACCGTGCGTTGACGCCCACGAAGGTTCCTTTGGCCGAGAGCAATGCGTTTAACCATCGTGCAGTGGATCTCTACCGACTTTACCAGGAACGGCTGAAAACGCTGAATGCGGTGGATTTTGGTGATCTGCTGCTGCACATGCTGACGATTCTTCAGGATCACCGTGATGTATTGCAAGACTGGCAGCGGCGGTTCCGCTACATCCTCGTCGATGAATACCAGGATACCAACATTGCGCAGTATCTTTGGCTGCGGCTTCTGTCCGGCGATCACAAAAACATCTGCTGTGTCGGTGACGACGACCAGTCGATCTATGGATGGCGGGGAGCGGAAGTGGGCAACATCCTCCGCTTCGAAAAGGATTTTCCGGGCGCAAAGGTGGTGCGGCTGGAGCAGAATTACCGGTCGACCCCGCATATCCTTGCTGCCGCGTCGGGTCTGATCGCCGCCAACAAAGGTCGGTTGGGCAAGACGCTGTTTACCGAGCTCGACGCAGGAGAGAAAGTGCGTCTGGTGAGCCTGTGGGAGGGCGAAGGCGAGGCACGCTGGATCGGCGAGGAAATAGAAGCGATGCAGGTCGGCACACGGGGAATGCGGGCCTTCGAACTGGACGAAATCGCGATACTGGTGCGCGCAACGCGCCAGATGCGCGCCTTTGAGGACCGGTTCCTGACCATTGGGCTGCCATACCGTGTCATTGGCGGCCCACGGTTCTATGAACGGATGGAGATACGCGACGCATTGGCATTTTTTCGCGTTGCCTGTTCGCCTGCAGACGATCTAGCGTTCGAACGCATAGTCAATACTCCCAAACGCGGCGTGGGCGAAAAAGCCCAGCAGACCATCCAGCTTGCGGCAAGGGAAGGCGGGGCATCTCTGCTGGAAGGCGCACGGAGCGCGGCCTTGGCAGGCCAGCTGACCCGAAGTGCCGGGCAGTCGGTCTCCACCTTGGTCGAACAGTTCGACCGCTGGCATCGGATGGCACTCGATCCGTCCTGCAGCCACATCGATCTAGCGCAGGAAATTCTTGACGGTTCCGGATATACTGAAATGTGGAACGCCGCGAAAACGCCCGAGGCGCCCGGACGCGTCGAGAACCTGAAGGAACTTGTCAAGGCACTGGAGCAGTTCGAGAATCTTCAGGGCTTTCTGGAGCATGTCGCGCTTGTGATGGACAACGAATCTGAGGGATCTGAGTCCAAGGTGTCGATCATGACCCTTCACTCGGCCAAAGGGCTCGAGTTTCCGGCAGTGTTTCTTCCCGGTTGGGAAGACGGCCTGTTTCCGCATCAGCTTTCTATGGACGAAAATGGCATAAAGGGATTGGAGGAAGAGCGGCGGCTCGCATATGTCGGCATTACCCGTGCCGAGAAGCTCTGTACTGTTAGCTTTACCCAGAACCGGCTGGTCTACGGTCAATGGCAGGCGAATCTGCCATCCAGGTTCATTGACGAGCTGCCACCGGCGCATGTCGACGTGCTGGCGGCGCCGGGGCGGAACAATGATGGAAGCGGGTGGTCAGACCCTGCCGTGAATGGAGTCATTGAGGAGCGGGCGGCCAGGGCCGACGTTTACAACTCACCTGGCTGGAAACGCTTGCAGGCCCGTAAAGGGAGCCGTCCGATGAACAGCGGCCGGGAGACCGGGAAAATTGCCGTCGACCTGGAGGCGATTTCGGAGTTCACCTGTGGAGACCGGGTGTTTCACGACAAGTTTGGCTACGGATACGTGATGGAAATAATGGGCGAGAAGCTCGATATCGAATTCGAGAAGGCTGGCAGCAAAAAAGTTGTCGCCAGGTTCGTTGTGCCGGCGGAGCGCGCGGGCGTCATCTCTTCCTGAGATCCAGGGACGTCCGGCAAACTCTGATTTGATTTGAACTGTTTTTGTTTCCCGGTGCGAGGCAGAGAACCGTCATCGTCGGAATCCAAGGTTCGGGGATCAAATTGGCGGCAGCCATGTCTGCATGTGATGTTTCATTCAAGTTGAGACCAGCGGTCGAGGTCGTCCAGAGACTCCGGGCCGTGCGGCAGGTGCGTTTCGTGATCGGGGTTTTTGAGGCGGCAAGCGCGACGGGTTACGTTTATGTCATCGAGGACAGTGTTGTCCTCGTGTCAGGTTTCCAAATCCCTGGGAAAGTACGTCAAGCGTGACTTTTCGGCCAAGGAAACCTGGGTTCCCGTCATGATTTCCGGCAGCCACGACTTCCATTCGGCGGTCTCCGCAGAGATGTTTGTTTCTGTCCATAATTCAGGGACACGTCTGCTTGCGCCTGGCCGTCGGGATGAGGTCTACCTGTCGTACGCCTTCTCTGCATGGCCTTCAGTCATTCCGGCCCTTCGGGGAACCTGCAATGGTGCGGTGCGGCTTGGTTCAGTAGCGTATTTCCCCGATCCGACACCCGGATGATTTGCGGCTTGCTCTCAAGATCAGCGCGTGTCGGAATTATGGACCGGGCCGTTCCGTCGGGCAGTCAACAGTCACAATGGCTTGGAGGCACAGATTGAATGGCAGGCAGCAGGGAAATCGGGGAACGGAATCCCGCAGTGGAATCGCGGTTCATGCATCTGGATTGCCGAGTCACCACGGTCCATCTCCTGAGTTCCCTTAGTCCGCGGTGCGGTGCATTTCCACTGTTGACGGAAATGCGATACTAAGGCGGCGGCGATTGTGTCGGGCAAAGCCGTCAATAGCCCGTCTCGCACCCTTCGTGGCAGTTCAGAGTGTCCTGATCCGACGAACGGAACGCCGCGCCGCGAAAAGAGCAAATTCCCACGGGATCGGAAAACTGCGGCCGCCAGCGGCGGCTTTCGGAAAACTGTTCTCTCGGGCCGGTTGACGGATTAGGCGGAGCCTGACTATATGGGGTCATGAGCGACGCGCCGGACAATCACCAACTCGCCCGGCAGTTCGCCGTCCTAGAGGAGCGCATGAACACGATGAAGGCGGATCTTTCGGCCACCCTTGAACGCTTCCGGGCGGATATGGCTGGGTTGCGGGAGGTCATGGCCAAGCGTGACATTGAGATGGCCAATGAGATGGCCAAGCGTGACATTGAGATGGCCAATGAAATGGCCAGGCGAGACATTGAGACAGCCAAGCGGGACAACCGGCTTCTTTGGGCGGTAATCGGCTTGGCGCTTGCGGTTATTCTGGCGCTTGGACGGTCGATCTTCACAGGATGAAACTCCTGATTGGAACTGCGCAGGCGGTTCGGCGTCCATGGCGAGCGCATGAACGCGATGAAGGCGGATCTTTCGGCCACCCTTGAACGCTTCCGGGCGGATATGGCCGGGTTGCGGGAGGTCATGTTCAAGCGAAACGAGGAAAACACCCGCTCGCAAACCGGCTTGTTGACCGCGGCCATCGCCTAGGGATTCCTGATCCGCATTTTCCGGAAGGCGGTGGCCCGTAACGTCCATGCGATGCCGGACGATCCGACGGTGGCGAACGCTCACTGTTTGGAGGACGGGAATGAATCAGTGGGAAGTGCGGGATGCCGCCTAACCTTGTTGATCAGACTTGGAGCCGAATCCACACCATAAGCGTTTGTGCAAATTTATGGCAAAGAAAATGCGGCGGCGCCCGGGAGGAGGAATGGCGCCGCCGCGATTGACTCAACCACCGAATGCCCCAGGGAGGAGAAGGCGGGCGGCTGGGCCGAAACTGTCAGTCGCCGTCCGAAGCGGCGCGCGCGACCCTGGCGATGTCGCAGCGGGCGATGCCAAGATCACTCAGTTGGCGGTCGGTAAGCTTGTCGAGTTCATCGCATGTGCGGTTGAACTTGCGCCGCTTTCTTGCCCGCAGACGTGTCTGTTCCAGCGACGTGCGCAACTGCTGAAGCAAGCTGGCTTCAAATCCGCGGATATCGTCGATAAAGGCCATGTCGGTCACCTGAAAGATTTCTGTGCCGCGGCTGCACCGTTTGCTTCGCCGCTCTTGGGTTATAGATAGCAAAATGCTGCAACTGCACAATGATCAGCTTGGAATTGCCGCCATGCAGAAATTGCATATGTATCCGGCATGCCCGGCTGGCGCCCACGCCACAAGTCGGTGGGGACCGCTGCTTGCCTTTTCAGAGGCAACGGCGCCAAATGCCGTGCGGCCAGCGACGGAGTGCTCAGATGACAGAAATTCTTCATAGGATTCGACGGGTGCTGTCGACGGTAAAGCTGCCGGACGGCGGAGATCTCGTCAGTTCCGATCTCGTGAGGGCACTGAGCTTCGAAGGTGGCCAGGTACGGTTCGTAATCGAGGCGGAGAGTCCGGCGGCTGCTAAGGGGTTGGAGGCCGCACGGGCTGAGGCGGAGAACAAGGTGTCTGGCCTGCCGGGTGTCGAAAAGGTTTCGGTGGTTCTGACCGCGCATGGTTCCGTCGCCGCCGGAAAGGGGCCGGCGCCGCCAAGTCTCAAGGTCGGTCGCCACCCCACGCCGCAGGAGGGATCAAAGAAGATCAGCGGTGTCGACCGGATCGTTGCGGTTGCGTCGGGCAAGGGCGGGGTCGGGAAGTCGACGATCGCATCCAACCTCGCTGTCGCGCTCGCCCGACAGGGGAGGCGGGTAGGACTCCTGGATGCCGACATCCACGGACCTTCGCTTCCGAAAATGATGGGTGTCAGCCAGCGTCCGGGATCGCCGGACGGAAAGACGATCATTCCTATCAAGGCGCACGGTGTGACGATGATGTCGATTGGCTTGATGGTGGATCCGGGCCAGGCCGTGATCTGGCGCGGACCAATGCTGATGGGCGCGCTCCAGCAGATGCTCGGACAGGTAAGGTGGGGACGGCTCGACATTCTCGTCATTGACCTGCCGCCTGGAACAGGTGACGTGCAGCTTACGCTGTGCCAGCGCACGTCGCTGACCGGGGTGTTGGTGGTGTCAACGCCGCAGGATGTAGCTTTGCTCGACGCGCGAAAGGCAATCAGTATGTTCAGACAGCTATCCGCGCCCGTACTCGGACTCATTGAGAACATGTCCACATATATCTGTCCCAATTGCGGGAACGAAGAGCACATCTTCGGACACGGCGGAGTGCGATCCGAAGCCGCGACGCTTGGAGTTCCGTTTCTCGGTGAGATTCCGCTCGCGTCCGAGGTGCGGGTTGCCGGAGACAGCGGTGTTCCGATCGCCGGTAGGGAAGGTCGTGTTCCGGACGCATACCTTGCGCTTGCTGCCCGTCTTATTGCGGGCGGGATGGCCTGACCGGGTGGTTATGCGCCTCTTCGGGGCGGCCGGAAGTTGGGTAAATCGATTTTCGCAGACTTGGCATGGGATTTAATGGGCAGGAGCGGGTGATTCGCGTTGTTTCCGCTCTAGCTCCATCCAGGAGCGGGGTTTTAGGAAATCACTCAAATATTAATTATTGACATTTCAGAAAATATATGCTTTATTTCTGGTAAATACTTCGTGTGCCTGGAACTTTCCTTCACGATTTTGTGATCAACATATAGTAGGTTGCTTTGAGTGACTTATAATTTCGTGTGTCTGTTGGTCATCAGCAGTCACAAGAAATCACCCATTGTCACCCTCTGGCGATCAGGCGGCAACTCTCAACCGTAGCCATTGCCCATGGAATGGGATGAAATCCCTTGACATCCCATTGTGTGATTTTGTAGAAATTTGCACGACGATGAAGGTGGGACGGACTAACGAGCAGAAGATTCACCTCCCTCCGCGAAGCAGGTTTCATACGGGCAACCTAGGAATCATACAGGCTCCGCCTTCATCGCGCCAAGAGAGAAGGCCGGAACGCATGCAGGCAATCCCCCCCCAAGCGGCATGCACGGCTGGACGGCCCTAAATCTGGGCAGGTCGGCGGGCTGGATGATGGCAGAATCCAGTCCGCCGCATCCGTTAGAGGCGTTGCGGTGTAGAAAGGGGACACGGCGAAGGGATCGACGGGAAATTGGCTCTGTGGTTCGTAGATCAGTTCCTCCAGAAAGTCGATGGAAAAGGCAGGGTCTCGGTTCCAGCCGACTTCCGACGTGTTCTCGAAAAAGGCGATCCAGAGTATTTGCCTGAAGAACGGCCTGCCCAGTTCGCCATCGTCTTTGGAGACGAACACTCCGACACGCCAGCATCTCTCCACCAGTCATTCATGGAAGGCCACACGATCAGTTTGTTTCACGAGATTGTGTCCTGGATCCATGAACAGGAC
>JAJEAY010000115.1 GCA_022824145.1 Rhodobacter sp.
GGATGTCGCCGATGTCATGGGCAAGACCTCGTCGCAACTCGGTCCGACTCGGGACGCTCTCATCACGAACGGAATGATCTATAGCCCGAAGTACGGGTATGCCGCCTTTACGGTTCCGCTGTTCGACGAATTCATGCGGCGAGCAGAAGCATGACCCCCCTATACCTTGATCATGCCGCACCTGCCATGGGACACGTTCCGCCGCTGTGTCTCGCGATATGGCGGGGACCACTACGTCAAGGCATTCACATGCGCGGATCAGTACCGGCCCAAACGGACCGAAGCTGCATATATGGACATCTTGAAGAACAGAACCGGGTCGATTCCGGCTCGGGGGTGCGCCAGGCGAACTGGTGAATGTGCAGCGGGTGAAAGTCCCGCAGGAAGGAAAGGGTAACGTGCAGCGAATCTAGCTGTTGGACTTGCGGGTGGAAGTCCCGCCGACGCAATTCTCAGTTTGGCGCCGTAGCATATCCCACTGGTACCGGGGTGACCCTGTTGACCGCCGGGACATTCCCCTGCCCGGGAATGTCCCGCTGTTTTTTGAAACTAGCCTGAGCGGCGCAGCTTGATGCGGGGTTATGCGGAGTCCTTCACTTGGTCAAGTTTGTCCTTTTGGCGGTGGTCGATGAGGACCTGCTTGAGAATTGGAAGTTGCTTGTAGGCCTTGATGCGACGGAAACCCTTCTTGGCCTCGAGCATGCCTGCGGCGGTCCAGCGTAGAGAGAGGTGGTCGCGAAAATCTGGGGAACTGTATCGTTGACTGAAACGCCTGCGCTTCAGCCTTCCGATTGATTTCACGGGCCGTCGAAGCTGCCAGTGCAAACGCTTCCCGCCGTGCGGCCGCGCCAATCCAGGACGCCATTTCACCCAAATCAGCAGCGGGATCTGCGACCAGCGGCTCCGGAAACGCAACTATTGGATTCTTCATCCGGCTCTTGAGTCCGGGACTGCGCAGGCCGGGCATTTGGACCGCGGCAAATCACGCTTTCCAGCATCAGGAGTGGCCTCGGAAAGTCATCGCCCGGTTCGCAACCGCCTTGCGGGACATCGAAGAGTCCACTAAATCGCGCGGCCATAGCCCCAATCAGTTCGGAGAACGATCATGCCCGCGCCAAAAAAAGTCGTGCTGGCCTATTCCGGTGGTCTGGACACCTCGATCATCCTGAAATGGCTTCAGACTGAATACGCATGCGAAGTGGTCACCTTCACCGCTGACCTGGGCCAGGGCGAGGAACTTGAGCCAGCCCGCAGGAAAGCGGAGATGCTCGGCGTGAAAGAAATCCATATCGAAGACCTGCGGGAGGAATTCACCCGGGACTTCGTGTTTCCCATGTTCAGGGCGAATGCCGTCTACGAGGGCCTGTATCTATTGGGCACCTCCATAGCCCGACCTTTGATTTCCAAGCGTCTCGTCGAGATTGCGAAAGAAACCGGAGCGGACGCCGTGGCGCATGGCGCCACCGGTAAAGGCAACGACCAGGTCCGCTTTGAGCTCTCAGCCTATGCTCTGAACCCTGAGATAAGGGTCATTGCTCCGTGGCGGGAATGGAATCTGACAAGCCGCTCCCGTCTCATTGATTTCGCCGAGAAGCACCAGATTCCGATTGCGCGGGACAAGCGGGGCGAGGCTCCGTTCTCCGTCGATGCCAATCTCCTGCACACTTCTTCGGAAGGAAAGATTCTCGAGGACCCGGCGGAAGAAGCGCCCGACTACGTTTACCAGCGCACGGCAAATCCCGAGAACGCGCCTGACTCGCCGGAGTATATTGAGATTGAATTCGAAAAGGGCGATGCCATCGGCGTCAATGGTGAATTCATGTCACCTGCACAGATCCTGACGAAACTCAATGACTTCGGCGGACGCCACGGTATCGGGCGCATCGACCTTGTCGAAGGCCGGTTTGTCGGGATGAAGTCACGCGGAATCTATGAGACACCCGGAGGTACTATCCTGCTTGAGGCACACCGCGGAATCGAATCGATAACCCTTGACCGTGGCGCGATGCACCTCAAAGACCAGATAATGCCGCAATATGCCGAACTGATCTACAACGGTCTCTGGTTCTCGCCCGAGCGCGAAATGCTGCAGGCGCTCATAGACCGAAGCCAGGAGCATGTCACGGGAACAGTACGGCTGAAACTGTTCAAGGGTCTCGCCCGCACGGTCGGGCGCTGGTCCGAGCACTCGCTCTATTCCGAGGAGCACGTGACATTCGAGGACGACGCTGGCGCTTACGATCAAAAGGACGCGGCGGGTTTCATCAAGCTGAACGCGCTTAGACTTCGGTTGCTTGCGATACGGGACCAACGCACGCGCTGAGGGCAGGGATTTCCAGAAGAAAAGTGACTGTCAACAGACATGTCCTCGTGTAGTGGCGAAGCCGCCTGAGCAGACGCTGGTCTACCGCTTTTCAATCAGCACCAGCCGCGATGGCCTGAACCGGCGTAACACCGACAGTCCGGCGTCACCCATGCGATGAGAAAACCAGTTTGGATAAGGTGGGCCTGCTGAATTCAGAGACCGTGAGCCGGAGCAGGAATCCATCGCAATGCCAATCGGCTTCCACGCATAAAGTAAATCCATCAATGAGTTCTTCGGTTTGATTCCTGTGTTTGGCTAAGTTGGCATGCACAGATTGAACCAAACTGCTATCGCAGCAGTTTCGACCGCTGGCCGAGCCGTTCACGGAATTCCCGACGTTTCGCATCTCGGAGCCATCTGCAATGCGGGTTCCGCTCAAGGCCGGCCTTCGCGGAACTTCTTTCCCGAAATCCCCCGTCCAGCCCGCCGACCGTACTGCTGAAGCGAGGACACGGCTTCATCGCGGGCACGGATTTTGGATGCAGTGACCTCTGCATGGCCTCACGCCGCGCCATTTTCTTCATAGAGCCGGAAGTCCCGGCTATAACCTCGCTCAGTCAGACTAGCGCCGCTCTGCAAGTGTCACTAACCTTTATATTTTAAGTCAAGCTCTAAGGTGATTGCATGCCATAACCCTTTGTGGACAGCCCAAATTTTTGTGTTGACCAAATCCATGCACGCATTCTAATCTGATAAGAGAAAGCAGCAGACAGGTATCAATGGACTGAGGGGGAATAAAACATGCCTGGAGATTCGCGCGAGGCCAAAGGACTTTATGCCTTCTTTGCGGAACATCCGCATGAGGCGCGCCGCCAGTTTTTCGATCCTGCAAAGGGCGTGAGTCGGCGAGGTTTCTTCGCCGGCGCCGGACTGGTGGCCTCGGGTGGATTGCTCGGCATGACGGTCCCATTCTACGCCAACATGCCTCATGGTCTGGTGCCCGCGGCATTTGCTTCCGAAGATGTGCTGGTCGGCAAGGACGGGCTGACGCTGCTGAACGACCGGCCGGTCAATGCAGAGACGCCAGCGCATCTGCTCGACGATGCGATCACGCCCACCGCCCGGCACTTCATCCGCAATAACGGATTGCCACCCGTGGATGTTGACGCCGCGGGCTGGTCCCTCATCGTCGATGGGCTGGTGGAAAGCCCGATGGAACTGTCCATCGCGGACCTTCAGGCGCAGTTCGAGGTTGTGACCATGGCGCTCACGATCGAATGTGGAGGCAACGGCCGGGCGTTTTTCGACCCGCCAGCATCTGGCAACCAGTGGACCGTTGGTGCCGTTGGCTGCTCGGAGTGGACCGGCGTGAGGCTCGCCGACGTGCTGAAGAAGGCAGGCGTCAAGCCGGGCGTCGTCTATACCGCGCATTACGGAGCGGATACCCATCTCTCCGGCAAGGAGGGCAAGCTGCCGATCTCGCGCGGCGTGACGATCGCGAAGGCCATGACCGACAATGTGCTCATCGCCTTCGCGATGAACGGCGGGGCGCTGCACAGGCAGAACGGCGCACCGCTTCGTCTGGTGGTGCCAGGCTGGCCAGGTTCCTGCTCGCAGAAATGGCTGAACCGCATCCAGCTCCGTGACATCGTACATGACGGGCCAAAAATGACTGGCACCTCTTACCGTGTGCCGGGTTACCCGGTTGCTCCTGGCGACGAGGTGCCGAAGGAAGACTTCGAGATCATTGAGCGCATGCCGGTGAAGGCGCTCGTGACGGCGCCGAAGAGTAACAGCACCGCAGCCCGAGAGGTCGAGGTGCGCGGCCATGCCTGGTCGGGCGACCGCACGGTTTCGGCCGTCGATCTCTCCATTGATTTCGGCAAGACCTGGATGGTGGCCGAACTGGACGAGCCAGTCAATCCAGGCGCGTGGCAGAACTGGCGGCGTGTCGTGTCGTTCCCTGAGGCCGGCTATTACGAGGTCTGGGCACGGGCGACCGATAGCGCAGGCGAGATGCAGCCCTTCGCCATCGACTGGAACCCGAAGGGGTATCTCAACAACACCATGCACCGGGTGGCGTTGCGCGTCGCCTGACTGGAAGCAAACAGACGTGTCCGATCCGATGCACGTAGTTGCGGCGGTGCTGCTCTGCGTCTGTGCGGCAGCAGCATCTGCCGGGGCAGGCGAACTGGAAGCGCGCCTCGCCGCAGCCGATTCCGTCCGCGGCGAGAAGGTCTTCCGCAAGTGCGTCGCCTGCCATACGGTCGGAAGGGAAGGACGAAAAAAGACCGGGCCCAATCTGTGGGGCATTGTCGGCGCGCCGGTGGGCACCCGGGAGGGCTTTCGCTATTCGAAGGCGATGTCGGCGTTCGGCGGCACCTGGACCCCTGAGCGCCTCGATGCCTATCTGGCCAAGCCGCGCGGGTTCGTGAAAGGCGGGTCCATGAGCTTCGTCGGACTGAAGCGCGAGCAGGACCGTGCCGACGTCATTGCCTTCCTGAACGGAATGGGCGACAGCCCGGTCGATTTCGGCAAGGCCGAGGGGGCATTGACGGACGTCCTGCCGCCGGAGCCTGAGGACTTCGGTGTCATGTTGGTCGCCCCAGGCGCGTCCGAAACCTTCGACGCGTGTACGGCTTGTCATTCGGAGCGGATCGTGGCGCAGCAGGGGCTGAAACGCAAGCAATGGGACGAACTCCTGGACTGGATGGTCGAAGAGCACGAAATGGA
>JAJEAY010000124.1 GCA_022824145.1 Rhodobacter sp.
GCCCTTGTGCCTGATCGTCTCCGAGAGGCCGCGGAAGCTGCTCATCGTGCCTTCCTCCGCGACGAAGAACCCCGAATACGCCTCGCTCGTCGCGTCGTCCATCGTCCAGATCAGGTCCCACGTCCTGCCGGGAACCCACTCTTGAGTTCAGACCTTTTGTCCGACTCTCGACTTCGGCGAGCCTTGTATAGTTGATTCTTTTGGCGCCGGCAGGCGAGATTGGCGTTGTAGTGCCCTCGGTCGTGTTTTCCCTTGACATCCGCCCGCCCGCTGCCATCATCCCCCCATGTTCGTGCGAAGGAAGAAGCTCCCCGGAGACCGCGTCAAGGTCCAGGTCGTCAAGTCCGTGCGCAGCGGCGGCAAGGTCCGCCAGCGCGTCCTGCGCCATGTCGGCACGGCGACCAGCGCGGCCCAGCTCGAGCAGCTCGAAGGCCTCGCCCGCCTCGTCATCGAGGAGATGCGCGACGCCGACGGCTCCCGGACCGCCCTGTTCTCGCCGAAGGAATTCGTCGATCTTCTCGAGCAGTCCCGGCGCGCGGTCCGCGATCCCGCGCCGTTCGGAACCGACCTGGCCGACTGCCGCGAGGAGAGCCGGGTCGTCGTCGGGGTCCGGGAGGCCTTCGGCGCCATCTACGACCTTCTCGGCTGGGACCGCCTGTTCGGGGCGCGCCGGGCGAGCGCCAACCGCATCGTCAAGGAGCTGGTGCTCGCACGGATCGCACGACCGCTGTCCAAGCGCGCCACGGTTCGCGAACTCGACGCCCATGGCGAGCTGGCGCTGGACCTGGACTACGTCTACCGCAGCATGGACATGCTCGACGACGGGCGGATCAAGGCGATCCGCCGCCGGTCGCTGGAGGTCGCGAAGACCCTGCTGCCGGAGCCTCTGACGGCGATCTTCTACGACACGACAAGCCTGTATTTCGAGAGCGACAGGGAGGACGGCCTGCGGCTCAAGGGCTACAGCAAGGACGGCAAGCCGCACCGGGTGCAGGTCGTGTTCGCGCTTCTGGTGACGGCGGAGGGGCTGCCGGTCGGCTACGAGCTGTTTCCGGGCAGCACCTACGAGGGCCACACCCTCGTGACGGCGCTCGAGGCGCTGGAGCGCGACCATGCCGGGGTGCGGTTCACGGTGGTGGCCGACGCGGGGATGATCAGCAGGGACAACGAGACGGCGCTTCAGGCGCGGGGCACGCCCTACATTCTCGGCGCGCGCCTGAAGTCTCGCCCGGCGGCGCAGAAGCGCCGGATCCTCGATCCGGACGGCTACGGCCCGTGGGGCCGGGACGAATGCGCGCGGTCGATCGGCAGCTTCCAGTGCATCGAGGACGGCGAGCGCAGGCTGGTCGTCACCCATTCGCCGAAGCGCGCCCGCAAGGACGCCCGCGAACGCGAGCGCCGGATCGAGAAGCTGCGCGCCAGGCTGGAGACCGGCGACACCCCGGCCTCCGTGAGCAACCGCGGCGCCGCCCGGTTCCTCGACTTCCCCGACGGGAAGGTGCGCCTCAACGAGGCGAAGGTGGCCGAGGCGGCCCGCTGGGACGGGCTCCGGGGGATCGTGGCCTGGGGCTGCGACGAGGCCGACCCGCGCGACCTGGTCGTCCAGTACCGCAGGTTGTCCGAGATCGAGGCTTGCTTCCGCGCCAACAAGCACGACCTGAGGATCAGGCCGGTCTTCCACCGCAAGGAGCGCCGGGTGCGGGCGCACATCGCCATCTGCTACATGGCCTTCTGCTGCCTCCAGCACGTGCGCCACCGGCTGGCGGTCCAGGGGGACCGGATGAGCCCGGACCGGATCCGGCGGGCGCTGAACGACCTGCAGATCGGCATCCTGCACGATGCCAGGCGGTCGAGGACGTTCGGCCTGCCAAGCGCGGCGTCGTCCGACGCGCGACGAATCTACCGCACGCTGGGGCTGAAGTGGAACCCGGCGCCGTTCGCCTACGAGCGACGGGAGCGGAAAAAGCGGACCTGACGGGCCGACCGGCCCGGACGGCGGCGCCGGGAGCGCCGAAATGTAGTGCCCTTTCTCGAAAGCGGACTCAATGATTTCAGACGCTTGCAAGCGAATAGGTCTGAACTCAAGCTTTGTTGGGATGGACCCAACACCAGCATAAGCGTTTGGCACAGAGATTTCTGACTGTGCAGAGGGGATGAGGGGAGCGACAGCGGCTGACTGGTGGTCGCCAGAAATCGCGCCCCAACTGCCGACAAAATCAACCCGCCGCCATGTTCGTGACGTCGTCCGTAGAGGACGAAGTCATTGCCTGCATTGGCCACTCTCGTCATGCTCGTGCCAGTCCAAGGCATCCTGACACGGTGAACGACGCTGGAGCATTCGCAAAAGGCGCGCTTCGGTGCAGCGGCAGCAACGTGGCGTGCGGGTCCCAAGGTCGACGTCAGGTGGCATTCGTCATCGTGGATTTTCCGGATGGAAGATTTTCCACGCACATACCATGTCTGGCCTATCGACGCCGTCCAGCCTGTAATCTCGTTCATTCCAGCAAAAGAAACCCCTGTAGTGGGGAAGCGCATAGCTGTCGTCGCCGGGCGGAGTCAAAGGAGTGAATCCCACGTCGTTCCAATGTGAATCCCTGCGAAATTCTGCTTGTTTTTCGCGAAGGATGCGTAGGGACGATTCCAAGTTCTCCAGGTCGCGTTGAATGCTGTCGAGGCGGTCTGTCAGCTCGCGCATGTCCTCGTAGCGCAACATTACGGTTTCCTGCGCTGTTGCGGCGGTGACTGTGAAGGCCGCGACAAATGCCAGTGCGAACGCGCAAATTTTCGTTTGTCTCATCGGTTTTTCTCCTTTGGAATGCTCGATTCTGGTTTCCTTCTGCATGGGTGCGGCAAAGACCACCGCGCCCGAACAATGGGCCCATCATCCCAATTTCCTGGCACTGCCGTTCTTGCGAGGACCTGATGGCGATGCGCTTGCAGTCACCAGTTGCCGCTGCCCTCGGAAGGAGCTTTGTTGTAGGCAGCTGCGCCTCCAGTGATGATGCGCATCGCCAAGGTCAGCAGGCAGAACCAAATCACAACGGACAAGCAATCAAACGGTCCTGGATCTCAGCCTCTGCCAACTTCGCCATTGTCATTGCCTGACATCAACGCCAGCCGCTTCCAGAAGATCCATTATCCTTTGGTGTACCTCCATGGGCCACGGGCATGGCGGAATTTCCTCCGGACAATACGCATCGGGCGGACAACATGGCCAAGGCGTAGGCCAAGGCGTCGATGACCAACTGCGGGTTTCCGGAACCCACCGTTCGAGGCCCTTCAGTACCTGCGGATCCACTTGGCCGGTAACCACTCGGTCGATCACCAGTTCTTCCAAGAACTCGTATTCATCAAGCATTCCGTATGCTTGGGCCTCCTGTTCCCAAACCGCATTGGGAATCGCTCTCAAATCGAGCCCAAGCCCCGATTGGGCACTTACGGAGCTTGCCGACAACAGGAATGCCAACACGGCCGCAATTTTGTTCTGTTTCATGATTTCCCTCTCCTTTGGCAGTAAGTCTGCGTCTCACTAGCAGTCGTCCAAAGTACTACAGTGACACTTCATCAAGCGTTCCCCAGAGAATTCCGCGGGTTCTGCACTCTTTCGTCGATTGATCAGCCACATCTTTTTTTCGCTGTTCAACGGCGTTGCTGATTAGGCATGCCGAATTGCTTTCTTTCCCATGCCAATCCGCCGTTTGTATCGTGATCGACCCCAGCGCCTTGCCGATCTGCACCCACCAAGACTTCGACAACGGTGCCGCCGGCAAAGCGCTCGTCCCACTGCCCCTGCTTCTTTCGATCTAGGAACGGGCCTTACTCCACACCCTATTCGTCCAGACGCTGGATCCAATTGCCGTGCCTTTCGCCCTGTTCGAATTGGCTTTCGTAAACGTTGCCGTCGGAAAAACGCACGACCCACTGGCCGTGCGCCTCTCCATCCACGTATGGTCCTTCGTACACGGCGCCGGCAGAGTGCTCGATCCACTGGCCGTGCTTCTTGCCACTCACGTATTGGCCTTCGTACACGTCGCCGTTGGCAAGGCGCTCGACCCAAAGGCCGTGCTTCATGCCATCCACGAACGGGCCTTCGTACACGTCGCCATTGGCCAGGCGTTCGATCCACTGGCCGTGCCTCTTCCCATCCACGAACGAGCCTTCCGTGACACCGCCGTCGGCGAGACGCAGAACCCACTGGCCGTGCCTTTTGCCACTCTCGTATGGACCCTCGTACACGTTGCCGTTGGCAAGGCGCTCGATCCAATTGCCGAACTCCTTTCCATCTACGTATTGGCCTTCGTACACGTCGCCGTTGGAAAGGCGCTCGATCCACGGGCCGTGCCTCTTTCCATCCACGAACGGGCCTTCCTGCACACCGCCGTTGGCAAAGCGCAGGACCCACAGGCCGTGCTCCTTTCCATCCACGTATTGGCCTTCGTACACGTCACCGTTGGCAAAGCGCTCGATCCACGGGCCGTGCCTCTTTCCATTCACGAACGGGCCTTCGTACACGTTTCCGACGGCAAGGCGCTCGATCCACAGGCCGTGCTCCTTTCCATCCACGTAATGGCCTTCGAATACATCTCCGTTGGCAAAGCGCTCGATCCAATGGCCATGCGACTTGCCGCGAACCAACGTGCCTGTCGCTTCGCCGGAACTGTCGGATGAATCCCACTCCCAGACTCCGTGTCCGACGGCGAACCCACCCTCGCAGGCGCCAGACCAGGTCACCGTCTCCGGCGGACTGTAATATGGTTCCAGTACATAGCAGCCGGGCTTGTTGGCAAGTTCCAGCCAGCACATGGCCCCCTCGCTCATTCCGGTGCATTTCGGGTCGAGAGCTGCTGTGTCCTGCGATATCACGGTGCTCGGGGCGGCGAGGACAGGCAGAGCGACGCAAAGTGCCGAAATTGCCGCCTTCAGCGCCCTTCCGTGGCGGGGTCCGAAGGTGTGATTCATTGAAGATGTCTGCATGTGCTTGTGCATTTTTTGACTCCTTGGCAGTGACCCACTACGGGGCATTGGAATCAGGCTAGCGCAGACTTTGAGACCGGTCGTTTGTGGAAATGTACCGAATTGTCGTGAAAATGTTTTACAGGCCATGTCCTCTGAAAGGAGGACTGGCTGAGACAAGAGAATAGGCCGACAAATCGGTGGCGCGCCGCGGCGGCGGTTTGATGTTTGCAAACAACGTAGACGCCGGGTTCTTGGATGTCTTGAATACCGGACGGCAAAACGGATTGGAGGCTGACATGGTCACGATTGGATGTGAACGTCTCTCTACAGCGGGGGCAGGATCTATCACTCCAGATCGATGATCTTCGGGCGGCACGCGGCTCCTCTATTGCCAAGCTGGTTACGGCCCGTGCGCTTGTTGACCAGGGCCTCAACGTCCAGACGGAGAAAATGGAGGGAACTTGTGTTGACCTGTGCCATGACATGGTCGCCGAGTTCAGCCACATCCTCGATGCCGGAGGCTGTCGAGAAGCCGCGGTCCCCGGTCATGCAGTCGCTGGAGACGACCGCGAACACCAATGACCGATCCAGCGCCATGGCGCGGAAAGCACGAACAACTGGTGCAAACCGTCGGCGCCCTGCCGGCGCAGGAACACAGCATGCGCATCAAGCCGCTTTGATTGGAAACCGGGCTGGGTGGTGGACCAAGTGTTTAGCGAGGTTTTTGGTGCACAGTGGCGATCGCTTCTACCTGACAGCTGGCCGTCGACGTCGCTGAGTACAAGGCCACAGCGCCACGCAGAAAACGCAGTGTCTTCAGGTCGCGGCTACGGCAAGCCACCGTTCTGTCGGTCAATTCACTCTCCAGGGCAGATGGCCTCAAAACATTTTCACGACAATTCGGTACATTTCCACAAACGACCGGTCTCAGAGTCTGCGCTAACCCGATTCCGATACCTCGCAATGGGTCACTGCCAAGGAGTCGAAAATTGCTCAAGCTCTCCCGGCGCTCCTCGGCGGACGCTGCATCAGCAAAGGAATCCATCGTGCTACGAAGCTCAATCTCAGAAGGGAGAATGGCCAGTGACAAGGACCGAATTCCTAGCAAGCCTGTCGCTTGCCTGCTGCCCGCCACCGATCGGCCCGCTGCCGCCTATCCTGGCCGTGACGGAGTCGCACTTCGAGATCATGCAAGAGGAGCCGCTCGAGCCGCCGAACCCCCGAAAGCCTTGGCCCCACAATCCGATCTGGCCCTTCATCGTCGAGCCGGACCTCGCATGGAACGTCCTGCGCATCCCGGAAGACCTTGCGCATTGAGCCCTCTCAGGTCCGCCGCTTTGGATCTGTGTCACCGGCAACGGATGCGAATGGTGCTGCACGTGATGGACGTTGACCTCCTTGGCCTCTGCCAATTCAGGTTCAGCGCGTCAAGTTCTGGCAGCCGAGCGTGCGGACTGTCCGCTGCCGGCAAAACCTCTGTTCTGAGGCCGAAATTGGCTCCTCCCGATCGGCTGGATTTGCGACCGCGCCCGCTGAGAGAATCGCCCATGCGGACGGGCGTCGGCAGACGGCGCCGCGTCAAGCGTAGCTGCAATCAAGAAGGGAAAGACAATGTTACCAATCGCTGTAGGAATCGCCGTGGTGCCGATATGCTATCCGGCATATTAAGAATACGTCAGGCATGGGTGGCACAGGCTCCTTTGCCGCGGTCCGCCGACCGATATCAAGAAATTTGACCGAGTATGTCCGCGTGAACAAGAACTACCTTTCCTGCCTTTTGCCACTCACTGCGTGTGTCATTTGGACGTGCGCAGCGTGGGCGCAAGACTCAATGATTGAGTTTGGAGCCAATTCCAGCCACCTTGCCTTTGACGGCAAGTGCAGCGATCCGCGTTTCGTTTACAAATCGCCCGAAGATGGTGGAAATATTGCAACAGAGGTGCTGGCAATGTTCCAGGATGCAGCTGATTGCAAAGAGGCGTTCAAGAGCGAGAGCGTTGAATTGCGCCGTCCTGAAGACATTTTGGGAGCCCGCTTCGAAATTGGTGACGACGACAGCGACTTGGCTGGGAACGAAGTGTGCAACGACCCGCGTTTCGTGGCGGACCCGCGCCACCCGAAAGCGGTTGTTCCCAAGCCCGAAGCTAGGGAGCATGACAAAAGTGACTGTTTCGATGACCATCTGGCTCGGCTCGTTTGGCCAAGGGACCAGGATTCTGGACCGACCAAGGGTATCGCATTCGGGGACGACAGCGGGCAATGGGACGAAGACAGCGAGTGCGATGACCCGCGTTTCTGGGGCGTGGATGTGGCGGACACCTACGAGGACGGGAACGTCCTAAAGGATGCGACCGACTGCAGGAACGCCGTCAGGAAGGGAACAGCCCATCTGGTCTCGACAGAGTTCTTGCGGAAGAAGAATCTCCTGACTGACGATCAGGAGCTTGGCGACGACAGCGGTGAGTGGGCATTCGATGGTGAATGCGACGACCCGCGTTTCAAGGGCGTCGGCGTGGCGGCCACCGTTGCGGCCGGGAACGCCTTGGAGAGTGATGCGACCGACTGCGGCAGGGCGCTGCTCGACGGAATGGCCGAGATCCGCACCATCGAGATTTTCGAAGTTGGTGACGATGCCGGCGCTTGGGCTGGGAACGACGTATGCAACGATCCGCGTTTCGTGACGGATCCGCGCCGCCCGGTGACGGATGAAGCCATAGCCATAGCCAAAGCCAAAGCCAAGGGGCATGATGCTGGGGACTGCATCAATGACTATCTGGCGCGACTTGTCTGGCCGACGGACCAGGACCCTGGACCGACCCAAGGCATCGCGTTTGGGGATGACAGCGGCAAGTGGGCATTCGACGGTGAATGCGACGACCCGCGCTTCTGGGGCGGAGGCGTGGCGGACACTGCCGAGGCCGGGAACGTCCTGAAGGATGCAAATGACTGCAGGGACGCAGTCAGGAAGGGATCAGCCCATCTGGTTTCGACCAAGTTCTTGGAGGAACGCTTGCGCGATGTACTGCCCAAAGACCAGAAGCTCGGTGATGACAGCAGTGAGTGGGCGTTTGACGGCGAATGCGATGACCCACGTTTCGACGGCGTCGGCGTGGCGGACACCGTTTTGGTCGGGGACATCCTGAAGGATGCGACCGACTGTGGCAGGGCGCTGCTCGACGGCAGGGCAAGGGTTCGCACGATCACGATTCTCGAAATTGGTGACGATGCCGGCGAGTGGGCTGGGAACGGAGTGTGCAACGATCCGCGCTTCGTGACGGATCCGCGCCGCCCGTTGACGGATGAAGCCATAGCCAACGCCAATGGGCATGATGCTGGGGACTGCTTCAACGACTATCTGGCGCGACTTGTCTGGCCGACAGACCAGAACCCTGGACCGACCCGCGACATCGCGTTCGGGGATGACAGCGGCGACGGGGCATTTGACGGTGACTGCGACGATCCGCGTTTCGCAGGCGAGGGTGTGGCGGAAACCGCCGAGGCCGGAAACGTCCTGAACGATGCGACCGACTGCCGGGACGCAGTCAGGAAAGGATCAGCCCGCCTGGAGTCGAGTGAATTCCTTCAGGATCGCTTGGGCGAAGGGTTGCCCGAAGGAATGGACCTAGGCGACGATAGTGGTGAGTGGGCGTTTGACGGCGAATGCGATGACCCGCGCTTCAAGGGCGAGGGCGTGGCGGACACCGTTGCGGCCGGGAACGCCCTGAAAGATGCGACCGATTGCGGCAGGGCGCTGCTCTTCGGCAGTGCCGAGATAATACGGCCCTTAGATCAATAGCACTGATTGAGTGGGAAAGGATCAGACATGGCGGACAAAGCCCGAGATGCGCATTCCACTGAATTCGGCAATGTGAACATTATGGTAGTTGAAAACGAGGATGAAATCCGCAACTTCCTGACTGCCGAATTGAGAAAAAGAGGGTTTCGATCCGTTTTGGGTTTCGAAAAGGCTGAAGATGCTGTCAGAGAGATGAAAAAGCGAATAGGTACAGATGATGCCTTTTCCCTTGCCGTGACTGATCTCAAGCTGGAAAGCAGCGAGGCAAAATACACCAATCCGTGGTGTTTGCCAATTGAACTTAAGGAAGTAGATAATAAAATCCGTCTCATAGCGATTACTGCAGAATATCGCGGGGTTGACAATAAGATACACGGCTATGATCATGCCCATTTTGACAACTGGATCGATAAACTTCATGATGGAATTAATCCAGACCTTATCTTCGAGATGATTAAGAGACTACTTGCAAAAGAGGATTTGGATGGGCGCCTATTCAAATTCGCGCGGAAGCAGCATGATGATGATGGCAACAGGCCATCATTCACCTTCAACAGCGTCACGCGGTTACTGCGTGACGCAGAAGGGAGGATGGCAGAAAGACAGCTCATAGAATCAAGTAAGTGGCTTCTTGAGCACTTTCTGCGCCATCCACAAGTGATGATCAAAAAAAAAGTAAGTCCCATAGAGGAAAACGTGCCCGGACTTCGTAGGCCAAGCCCATTTGTCTGCAATGATGAAGACGACTTGAACGCAAATATAAGAACAGCGATTCATAACATTAGGTCTGCGACCGCGCGGGATTTCATCATTACCGTTCGCGACCAAGGCTATATTTTCAATTATGAAGATTGGGACGTTGTGGCGGAACCGATAAGAGTGAAGTCGGAATGAAGGTGGGCACTGTTCGCATTTGGTCCAGGACTGCCCTTCCGGCCATTTTTGCTTTATGCGCGTTGGCTGTCGTATTGTCAGTATCTGGCCTTATGTTGATATCTTGGGAAGAGGCGCAGGACGCGGGCAAGATAAAGATAGTCAACAGAATAGAAAAGCTATGCAATGATAATGCAAATTACACTCCCCCAAAAAAGGGGGGCCAGGTCTGCACCGTAAGCAGGAAAAGCGAGAATACATTCGCGTGCTACCTTAACGACACATCCCAACTAGAGGGTTTCAGCACAGAAAAGGCACCAGCTAATATTAAGGAACTGACGGCTGGCAGCTTAAAGTCGGTGGATTTGAATGTCGACGACGCTACGGATTTGAATGTCGGCAACGCTTCAAAGCATTGGCAGGTGCATCGGAACTGGGATTGGCCTGTTGGGCAGTCATGGAGACCAAGACTCTTTAAGGCTTCGACAGAAGTTCGGGTGTGCGGAGGTTCCTTGAGTGATTCAGGTGTTGTAACCAGTTCGGAATCTGAGAAGTTTAAGAACCAAAGATCCCCTACGCTAGTTGGCGTCATCTCCTATCGTCCCGATTTCGATGCTGAACAGCGGTTCTTTCTCGGCATTCTCGCTTTTCTTTTCTCGGCGGGAAGCGTGTTCTTCTTTGCCAAGTTCAGGCAAATGCAGAGAGAGTCCGGCTTGCGCCACGATCTGGGTAACATGCTGGGCAAGCTCGACGCGAACGTCTATGCCGCTTCGCAGAAAATGAGCGCTACTGACCTCCAGAAAATTGCAGACGCTCTCAAAAAAATAATCGAAAACTTCAGGCTTGCTGTGGCATCGCGTCGGGACTTCATTGGTGAACCTAGACCTGTGGTCCTTCGGACCATGTTGGAATCACTGCTTTTGCCGGTTTTTGCGGACGATGAGCCCGACATCCCTGAGAGGAAGGAATTTTCGTTTGCAAAAAATGAGCGACAATTCTCGATTCCTGTGACACTTGAATGCCAGCCTGACGATCTCACAATCGAGTGTTGGCCTAGGGAGATGGAACGCGTATTCATGAACCTGTTAATCAATGCCGCCGAGGCAGCGAGTGCGTCGGAGCCGGAGGGATGGGTTCGCATTCGGGCGAGGGAACGTTTCGGGAAGGTCTCGGTTACGTTTGCAAACAATGGGGACAGCTTTGACGACGAGGTCCTGCAAAATTTCGGGAAGACATTGTTGGGTCTTCGGATCCCTACGGGTTCCGGAGGATTAGGCCTCACGGTTGTTCGACGGGTCGTGGGCCAGCATCGTGGAAGGGTCCGGCTGCGGAATCTCGACGGACAGGGAGCGGAGGTGAAAGTCACACTGCCGACGCGGCTGTGGAAGAGGGGAAGCCCGAAGGCCAGATTTGACGCGGCATTGGAGAAATTCCCAAAATTTCTGCGTCGGGTGATGTGAGAAAGATGCGGTGCCGACGGTGCCAATAGATGCCCCCGGCCGGTCGCCTGTATGTATCATATTTCAGGAAGCCTGACGTCGGCATCTGATCCTGAATTTCCTATGTCGAGTCTAGCCCGCCAAACAAGGACCGTCTAGAAATGCACCTGGGAGTCGGGCGCATGGAGAGTGCACAAAAAATTCATGAGCCACATTTCGATCGCCGGATCTGGCGAACACCTCCCGCCTAGCAAAGGCTAGGGATCCGAAATCGGGACCGCCACGATTCTTCTCAATCAGGGCATCACGTTAGGTGGAATCTCCATGCAGCGCGTTCTGGACCTCTGAACATAGACAACGGGCGCTGATTGGCACCGCGCGCGTTCGTCCAACCGGCGAGGCCAATCTGTTCGCCACACCGAGTATGTGCACGGTACACGATCTTCGTTGCGCTGTGCGGGATGGCTGGCCCCTGCGTTCACGGTTCCTTGACGTCGGGCGCAGCACTTTCGACCATGCCTACCGACCTCAGCCCGGTTAGATGGGCCTTTCCGCCACCAAACAAAGCAAAACAATTTCAACACACCTGCGTCATCGAATCGTCGCTTGGCAATCAGGCAATCTCCAAGTGCGCAACTTGGATTCGATTCGAGGAGAAATCGCCATGTCTAGGAAAGTCTTGATTTACATGACGCTGTTCGGCGTTGGCACGTCGGCGTTCGCGGCGGATTTCCCGCCAGGTGTCATTCATCTTGTTGCCGGAGGCCCAATTTCCGCTTCCGCATCGCTTGGGGCGGACTGTGATGCTTGGATCACGGAAGAGGCGTCGCACAGCTTCACGGTCGACGTTCCGGGCGATCTGCTGTTTCGCGTCGAGAGCCCTGACGACACCGTCCTGATCGTCGCGGATGCGGACGGCGGAACATACTGCGATGACGACTCCGGCGAAGGCTGGAGTCCGAGCCTGACGGTCCCGGTTAAAGGTGCGCAGGGCGCGGCACTTGACGTCTGGGTGGGCACCTACGAGCCGTCGAAGTCGAGCGCGTCGCTCTTTGTCATCGGGCTGCCGGACACGCTCGAGAGCTCCCGGGTTCTCGATGTCGTGTTCGGCGAAGGCTTCGCCCGGGAAACGATCGAGGTCGAGGCGGGCGGGTATCGCAGCCCGAGGCGCCTGCACGGGGCGGACTGCACCGGTTTCGTCGGTGAGGAACCAAGCTTCACGTTCCGCTACGAAGCCGGCCAGCCGTCGCTCCGCATTGGCGTCGAAAGCCACGTTGACAGCACGCTCGTTGTCCGCCTGCCGTCGGGCAGGTGGCTCTGCAACGACGACTCGAACCACGGTGACCGCAACGCCGCTGTCGAGGTGCAGGATCCGGACGAGGGTGTCTATGCGGCATGGGCGGGCGTCTACGATCTGGAAGATGTCGTTTCGTCGGTCCGGCTCGTCCTGGAAACGGGTCCCGCGCAGGAACCGGACACGTCATTGGCGGAGCCGGAGTTCCTTGGCTACGGCACGGGCTTCGCGGTCTCGGACCAGGGCCACGTGGTGACCAACGAGCACGTGGTCGCAGGATGCGATCGCTTGACCTTTCGGCGACTCGGTCACCCTGAAGAGGAAGCGGCGCTCGTCCAGGCCGATGAATCTGTCGATCTTGCATTGCTCAAGGACGGGTCACGGGGGAGGCCGTTCGCTCCGATCAGCGGCCGGTTGACAGACCTGGGGCAGGCGATCGGCACACTCGGGTTCCCGGGAACGGAGGAGGTGCCCTCGTTTTCGACCGGAGTGGTGGCTTCGAATCGCGGCTTCGAAGGCTGGATCGAGTTCACCCACAGCGCGGAGACCCGGTCAGGTTCAAGCGGTTCCGCGATCGTCGATTCGCGCGGGCATGTGGTCGGCGTTGTCACGGGCCGTCTCTCGTCCACGGATTCTTCGAGCACGCCGGTCAACGTCGGTTACGCGACGCGCGCGTTTGTGCTTCGCCTGTTCCTTGAGGGCAATGGCGTGACGTACAGCCTTGCCTCAGGCGCGGACTTGCCCCGACCGTGGACCGAGATCGCCGATCAAGCGGGTGCCTATACAGGTGTTGTCAGCTGCTATCTTCGGTGAGAGATCGCAGAGTACATGCCGAATAGGAGAATCGTCATGAAATTGCACAAATTCGCAATGATCTTGGCGCTGGCAGGCATCCTGTTCCCGGCCTTGTACTTTGCGACTGAACCTGAAGTGACGTCGGCTTCACTGAACCCGGAGAGCAGCGGACTCATTGATTGGGATGACTGACTGGCGGCCCCTTGGACCGACGAAGCACTTCCGTTCACGAAGAAAGTCGCACGCACTTTGGGTTCGCGCCGATGCTTCAACTGCACCGGCAGCGGTGTGGACCCGACGACGTTTCCAATGGTTGCTAACTGCGCCTATTGGGACGGCGAGCGGCGGAAGAAGTACAATGGCGCAAGGTGGCACGTTGGGACGCGGGACGGTACACTCGTCGAGATCGATGCAGGTTGTCTTGGTAAGGCATTGCCGGACCGTCCGCGTACCACGACCATCGATCAGCACGAAATCGACGTCACATTGATCTAAACCAGAGAACAGATCACGGAGGTGACGGGCCGATTCTGGGAATTGCCACTGACATCGACTTTTGGGCTGGAAACGGCGAGCACCTGCTGCTGCCGTTCGCCTTTCATGGTGACGTAGGAATGCGACGCTGCCGTTGGTCCGTGTTGGAGAGATGCCGGAGCGTCTCACAGTGCTACATGCCGCTGCTGCATGTGACCGCATATCGCGACCTTGGGCGAATTCGGCCACAAATACGACTCGACGCACGGTAGCAGTGGAGCGCCGCCACAGGTCGACAGACGTGACATCCAGTCGGTGGGCGAGCCGAATTTCCAGTCCTACGAGAGCTTTGACAATCTGTTCATCGCTGGGGTTCATATGGGCACGGTGACGTCCCACGATGGTACGGCGCTGGCAAAGAGGGACTCGGCGTGCACATCGGAGCTAATGACAACGGCGGACTGCTGGACAGGATCTACAAGAACATTCGGGCAGATCGCGAAGGGCACCGCTATCACCCGAGGAATTTTGCGCCCAGGCCAGCGGCCGCCGAAGTTTGTCGAGCTGGTTGACAAAGGTGCAACGGTCCATTTTGGATTACGCTCGGTTGACAACAGCTTGAAATTGCCTTTGACCTCGTCGGCGGCCAGCTCGGTGTAGCTACTGTGCGCCTTGAGGAAATTGTTGCCGGAATCAAGCAACGCTTCCTTCATCACATTCGCCGTACAATTTCAAACAATCCCCAACAATTGCAGCACATCGTTGCAATTGAACTGTGGCTTGGCGTTCCCGCAAAATCCGAGTGCGTAAGGCGCGTCACTTGAAGTCCGGGTGGCCACTTATGCAGGCAAACACACGATAAAAAGAGGAACGTCATGAACAAGCTACGAGAAGCACTTTCTGCCGCCGCGCTGGCAGCTATCTCATCTTCGGCTTTGGCGTCCGGGACTCTTTGCCCGGATGGGAGCTGGTCGCCTACCGGCGCATGTGTGGGCGTGCCCATCATCGATCCTTGCGGCCCAACAGAGTTCGTGCCGTTCGAGAACTGTTGCCCAGTGAATGCGGATTGCATTGGTCTGACAACGTGCCCGATCAAGCCCTTTCATATTCCATTGGCTGTGGGTGACGCCTTGGAGGAACACGGTCTTTCTGTGCCCCACATTCCGACAGGAGAATGGCCGTCTGAACAATTGCCTGACGCCATTCTCATCATGAAGGCGTGCTTGGAAACCGGATACTGTCAGGAGAATCTGACGCCGTCCGATGCGGCCGCCTGGCCTGAATGTCGGATCGTTTGCGACAATGGCGATGATCATGTCGGTCCGAACTGTCGGATTGAATGCAAGTGGTATTTTTGACGGGTTTTGCGGTCTGGGCGTTGTCTGGGAGTTGCTGTTCTAACGCCTACCATTCGAGGGGCTAGAAAAGTGTCCAGCCCCAAACTCTCTACCTATGTCACGTCACTGGAGAACGACAATGGACAAAGAACAACGGAGCAAGACCAGCACATTTCAAGGTGCCTACGAAAGTGGCAAGAATCACGGCGTTGGTCATTGGGTTGTGCAGCTCAAAGATGGCACGGTGCGGGAAGGTCCGCAGGTGCAGGAAAAGAAACACGGTCATTGGGTCACGCAAAATATCGGCGGCATCATGGCGGAAGGCTGGTACGTTGGCGGCATGCGGCAAGGGCATTGGATCCTGCGCTGGAAGGACGGCAGCAAGGGTGAAGGTCTATACGTCGACGGCAAACGGCAAGATCATTGGATCCTGTGCTGGAAGGACGGCACCAAAGAAGAAGGTCGGTACGTTGACAGCGAGCGGCAGGGTGACTGGAACATGCAGCTTGCCAACGGAACCTCGGTGAAGGGCCCGTATGTGAACGGCAAGCGGCACGGAAATTGGGTCACGCAACATGCCGGCGGCATCATGGCGGAAGGCTGGTATGTGGCTGGCAAGCGGCAAGGGCATTGGATCCAGCGCTTTGCTGACGGGAGCGCCGGGAAAGGCCAGTACGTCAATGGCAAGAGGCACGGTGTATGGACCGTGCAACTTGCCAATGGCACCTTGCGGGAGGAATGGTTCTTGAACGGCAAGAAAAGGGGGCGGACCGTGCGGCTGCTCTACGGCATCCTGAGAAAGGCCCGGTCGCGGGCAGGACGTGCCCAAAGGCGTCTGCTTACCCCTTCCCGGAAGCAGATTGGGCGTAGTGCAGCCTGATCAAGTCCACAGCCCTTTCGGTGAGCGCGATCTGGGACGCGACAGGAGTGCTTGTATCCGACATCGAACTCTCCGGAAGGGCGGCCGTCATGTTCAGGAAGGTGCCTGGGCACTCGTAACGCAATACCGTTGCATTGAACGCAGTTCGGGACGATTTCTGGCGTCCAGACGCGAGAAGCACGATGATCGCAGAAGAGTAATTTATTGCGCCGCAAAGGTCAGAGACACGTTGGGAGAGTTCCAGTCCGCAACCGTCAAGCGGCATGTCGTGCGCATCGGGCAGTTGATCCTGACGTGCCATTGTCATCTGCTGCGAAGTTCGTCGCTGGCATCGCGCCCGTCGAACGATCCAAATTTGTTCGCGGACTGCCAGTTTGGCCGGAACGATGAAGAGCTGCCGACGGGATCGTTGCCTGCAGGATAGGGCAGTTCCTTGCCATCACTCTCCTATGGGGACTGGCAAAGGCGTCCGAGCGTAGGATCAGTGACATCGGCCATTTTTCGGAGGCTTGGGCAAATGAAGTCGCGCAGCGTGAACCGGCCGTTGTCGTGCTGGGTGGCTTGGGATACGTGTTTGTCGGTGCTGTGGTTTCGGTGCCGCGACAAGACATCGAGATCCGGCTGAGCCTCGAATGTAATCAGCAACTCTCGAAAGGCATGGCGCTGGGGGAAGGAACTCGGTGATGGTTGACGTTAACTTGAAGGTCCCGGCGTTGGAGATGTTGCTCAAGTACACCGCAAGCGGTGTCGGCGCAGTGCGGGTCGATTCCGGTAGAGGGGTGCGCCAGGCAAACTGGTGAATGTGCAGCGGGTGGAAGTCCCGCAGGAAGGAAAGGTTAACCGGAACTTTCAACTGAAAATCTCCCCCCGGCATCGCGCAGGCCCCTGAAAGGGCGCGGCTTTTTCGCGCGAGCGCGGGGGATGTCGATGGATTCATGTTGCCATGCATTTGGACAGGTTTGGTGTTGACACACGCCAGAATGCGCATATTGTGACCATAATTCGTGTTGCCATGTAAGGACCGGACCCGTGGCTCTCAGCGTCGACATCATTCCGAACCGGTCCTCGCCGCCCGCAATCCTCCTCCGCGAGGCATGGCGCGAGGGCAAGCGCATACGCAGGAGAACCGTCGCGAATC
>JAJEAY010000046.1 GCA_022824145.1 Rhodobacter sp.
GGCAACTGCGAGACGTGCGCGGCGGCGAGATCGGCATGATTTTCCAGGATCCGATGACTTCGCTCAACCCGTTCATCAACATCGGCACGCAGATGGCCGAGCCGCTCATCTATCATCGCGGGATGAGCAAGAGCGAGGCGCTCGCCCGGAGCGCAGAGCTGCTGGAAATGGTGGGTATCCCTGACGGTGAGGCGCGGCTGCGGGATTATCCGCACCAGTTCTCCGGCGGCATGCGCCAGCGGGTGATGATCGCCATGTCGATGTCGTGTGAACCGGCTGTCTTGATCGCGGATGAGCCTACGACCGCGCTGGATGTTACGATTCAGGCGCAGATCGTCGAGCTGGTCAAGGAGTTGCGCGACCGGTCGGGCGTTGCGGTAATCTGGATTACGCATGATTTGAGCGTCGTCGCGGGCATTGCCGACCGGGTCATCGTCATGTATGCGGGCTACATTGTCGAGGAGGCGCCGGTCGATGCGCTGTTTGAAGATCCGCGTCATCCCTATACGGTTGGGCTGATGGGGGCGCTGCCCAGCCTGGCAGGCGAGACGGGAACGCGCCTGACGACGATTGGCGGTTCGCCGCCGGACCTGGTTGACATTCCCGAGTTCTGCCCCTTTCATCCCCGCTGCCCGTACGCTATTGATCGTTGCCGGAAAGAAAACCCCATGCTGGAGCCGGTTATCGACGCCAGTGAAGGCGGCCATCGCGCCGCCTGCTGGGTCGACATCCGCGAGGTGGAATTGGAAGCCGGCGCCGCGGCCGGCAGCGTTTAGCCAGAGCCAACCTGTACCGATCCAAGTGCCGAAATCCCAGGATCGGTTATGAGCCAGACTGACAGCAGCAACAGGGCGCCCCTTGTACGGGTTGAGAATCTGACCAAGCACTTCTCCGTGCGCATTGGAGCCTATGGCGAGAAAAAGGCGACGGTCCATGCGCTGGACGAAGTCTCCTTTGACGTGCAGCGGGGCGAAACGCTGGGGCTGGTGGGCGAATCCGGCTGCGGCAAGTCTACGGCGGGCCTGACACTGCTTCAGTTGCATCGACCGACTTCTGGAAAAGTCTACTTTGAAGGGAACGAGGTCACCGGGCTTCCGGAAAAGGAGATGCGGCCGCTGCGCAGGCGAATGCAGATCATTTTCCAGGATCCCTATTCTACGCTCAGCCCGCGTATGACAGTTGGCAACGCGATTGGCGAACCCCTCTGGCTGCATGGGCTGGCAAGCGGGAAGGAGGCCCAGGAGCGGATTTCCAAGCTGCTAAACGATGTCGGGCTTAACCCTGCTTTTGCATTCCGCTACCCGCACGAATTTTCCGGCGGCCAGCGCCAGCGGGTGTGTATCGCACGCGCCTTGGCCTGCGAACCGGAGTTCATTGTCTGCGATGAGCCAATTTCGGCCCTGGACGTCTCGATTCAGGCCCAGATAATCAACCTGCTGCAGGACCTGCAGGAAGAGTATGACCTCACCTATCTCTTCATCGCTCATGATCTGGCCGTGGTGCGCCATATCAGCGACAGGGTGGCGGTGATGTATCTGGGCCGGGTGGTGGAGATGGCGCCGATAGAGAGCTTATTTGACAACCCCTTGCATCCCTATACCAACGCGCTCCTGCTGTCGGTGCCGGTACCCAATCCTCGCGCGGAGCGGCGAAGGGAGCATATGGTCATTCAAGGCAACGTGCCGAGCGCGATCAGTCCACCCAGCGGTTGCCGCTTCCATCCCCGTTGTCCGCTCGCCTTTGAACCGTGCGATCATGTGGTGCCGGAGTGGCGCGAGGCTGAGCCCGGCCATTGGGTCGCCTGTCACGCGGTGTGACACCAAGGCCGCCGGTAGAGCGTGGCCGCTCCCCCTACCTAACCTTCAAGGCTGATGGCGCGGGCATGCGATGCAGTTGAAGACAACATTTCATTCCTTCCGCGCTCTTTCCAACAGAGTTCACAAGGCAGCTGATGAACAGGATTCTCGCGGGTGACTTTCTGGTATTGGCGGAGTCTCCCGACAGAGAGAGTGTGTATACCGGCTCGCCATGTCTGGCGCAGCTGCCTTCGGGCCGCTTGATCGCGAGTTTTGAATGGTTTCGCCCGCAGCCGCTCGTTGAGAAAATCCCCAACCAGCTCGAAATCCTTGTGAGCGACGACGACGGCAAGCGGTGGCGCAGGACCGCGGCGCTGGACATCATCTGGCCTTCATTGTTCTCAGTGAAAGACACGTTGTACTGCATTGGCAACCGCCGCCTGAGCCGTGAAATCATCATCGCCCAATCGGAGGACGGAGGGGAAAGCTGGAGCCAACCTTCCCAGCTTTTTGGCGGACGCCATCACAACGCGCCGACCAGCATCCTCTTTCGCAACGGCTGCGTATATCGCGCTTTCGAGACTTGCCCGGTCGGCGACGACGCGGTTGGCAGGAGCCAGTGGGAGTCGCTCGTCATCGCCGGCGACCTCGAACGGGACCTGCTCGACCCGTCGGCCTGGCGCATGTCCAACAAGGTTCACTTTCCCGGCGTGCCAGACGCGTTGAGCCAGCGCCGTTACCGGGCAAGCGCGGCGGACAAGGTGGTGGAGGACTGCTTTATTGAGGGCAACATTATTGACGTGCGGGGGGAGATGCGAGTTCTGCTGCGCACCATCATTGACGGGCATACTACGGGTGGCATTGCTTCAGTTTGCGGCCTGGAAGACGACGGTGAGACACTGGATTACCGCTTTATCCAGTTCTATCCGATGCCGGGCGCGCAGTGCAAATTTCATATCGTATACGATGAGCGGAGCGACCTGTTCTGGACGACCGTGTGCCTGCCAACCGACACATGGCAGGAGCGGGAACCGCTGCGCGCATTCGGCTTTGCCAGCCCGCCTGGCAACGAACGCCGTATCCTGATGCTGATGTACAGCCTGGATGCCCTCAACTGGTTCCAGGCCGGCTGTGTGGCGATGAGCAGCAGCATTTTCGAGGCCTTCAGTTATGCCTCGCAACTGATCCGGGGCGACGATCTGCTGGTCATTTCGCGTACTTCTCAAGGGGGATTCAATCAGCACGGCACGAATTTGGTCACCTTGCACCGCATCGGGAATTTCAGGGAGTCGGCACTCGATCTGAAGCCGACCTACAGCAGAGGCACGCCGCCGCGCAGGTAACTCTCACAGAGGAAAGAGGGAGGCATTGAAATGAAACTTGGCACATTCATGATGCCGTTACATCCGCCGGAAAAGGATCGCACGCTCGGCTTCGAAGAGGATATCGAATTTGTGGTGCGGGCGGACGAATTGGGGTTCAGCGAGGCCTGGATTGGGCAGCATCACACGCTGGCATGGGAACCGATTCCGTCCAACGATGTTTTCATTGCCAACGTGCTCCCCAGAACGCAGAACATCCGGCTGGGCAGCGGCGTTTCGATCCTGCCGCAGCATCACCCGGTCAACGTGGCGGTGCGTCTGGCCTATCTGGATCACCTCTCACGCGGACGGATAAACTGCGGTTTCGGCCAGGGAGGCGTGCCAACCGATTGGGGCCTGTTCGACCTGCCGGACCCGGGTACGCAGGGTCTCATGACCGTCGAGAGCATCGACATG
>JAJEAY010000042.1 GCA_022824145.1 Rhodobacter sp.
CGCGAAATCTAGCATGTCCTCTTCCATTGCCTCCTTGGGCGGAAGTCTTCCGACCCAAGCGGGATCGACATAGACATGGCAGGTGGAACAGGCGCATGCGCCGCCGCAGTCCGCCTCGATTCCGGGGATTCCGTTGTCGCGGGCGCCCTCCATGACTGTAAGTCCGTTCGCGACATCAACCTCATGGCGGGTGCCATTGTACTCAATATAGATGATTCTGGCCATGCATAGTCCCTTTGGCGTCTCGATTCCCGAAGATGCGGAATATGCGCTTCAGGCGGAATGTGCCAGTCATTTTCCTGCAGGTTTCCGACTTGACGCGCCGCGTATATGTTCTATTTATGTTCCATGTTTCCCGCACCCCGCCACTACCACGGCCCGGACTGGCCACGCCCGCCTGCGGCGCTGCCGCACAGCATGCTTCACCTGCCGCCCAATAACGCGAGGGTCACCGTGGCGGGACTCGTGCTGGTGCGGCAGCGGCCGGGTACGGCGAAAGGCGTGATCTTCATCACTCTGGAAGATGAAACCGGGGTTTCCAACATCATCGTCTGGCGCAAGATCTATGAGCGCTTTCGCCGTGCGGTGATCGCCGGGAGGCTTCTGCGCGTGACCGGACGGATACAGCGTGAAGGCGACGTCTGCCATGTGATCGCCGAGAGGATCGAGGACATCTCGCCGCTGCTCGACAGCCTGCTGCAGCCTGGGGAAAGCTGAAGGCGGGCCCCAAAACCCAAGGTTCTGCGCTTTCATGGCTCCGGCGCCGGCCGCGTCAGCACAAACGTGGCAGCCACCGCCATGCAGACAGCCTGGATCAGCAGAATCCACCAGACGAGATCAAGAAACACCGAAAGCGCAAACACAGCGACCATCATCAGAACCGCCGCCCGCTTGGCGCCGGTGGAGATCGCGCCTTGGGTTTCCCAGTTCCTGATATGGGGTCCGAAGCGGGCATGCCCATCCAGCCATGCACGGGCACGGGGCGAGCCTCGCGCAAACAGGAATGCGGCAAGAATGACGAAAGGTGTCGTCGGCAGCACTGGAAGCACCACACCGAGCAGACCGACACCCAGAGCCACCCAGCCAAGCAGGAGACATGCCAAACGAATCATTCAGACCGCCCGTTCCGCTGCCGCATCAGGAACGGATCCGGCAAGTATTTCAACCATTCGTTCACAATCATCGGCTCACCGCACGGCTGTCGTCCCACTCAACAGCCTTTTCCCGCGACGATATGGTCAGAACACTCCCTTCCATCAACCGATACCGAGGAACGGCAGTCGATTTCCCCTCGCACGCGCCGTCCGGGCTGGTATAAGCCCGCTGGAAATCCCGGAGGAATCCAATGAAGGGTGAACTGCCGCCCATCGACGCTGCAAAACGCGCCGCCGCCAGGTATGCGGCGGAGGCTGTGAAGGACGGAATGAAAATCGGCCTCGGCACCGGATCGACTGCTGCATGGCTGGTGCGTCGGCTCGGTGAAAGGATACGCGATGAAGGCCTGTCCGTCTGCGGAGTGCCCACATCGGAGGCGACAGCCAGACTTGCGCGGGAAGCCGGTGTGCCGACCATCGCGCTCGACGAGGCCGGAAGGCTGGATCTCACCATCGACGGCGCTGACGAGTTCGATCCGGATCTGAACCTGACAAAAGGAGGCGGCGGTGCTTTGCTGCGCGAAAAAATCGTTGCCGCGGCATCGAACCGCATGGTCGTCATCACGGATGCATCCAAACAGGTCGAGCGGCTCGGAGAATTCCCCCTTCCCGTCGAGATCGTTCCATTCGGCGGCCTGACAACCCAGAGCCTTGTCAGAAGAACGCTCGAGGATCTCGGAATGGCCGACTGTGAGGTAAGGCAGCGGCTGTCCGGCGGTCTGCCATTCATAACGGATGGCGGCAACCACGTTCTGGATCTGCATCTGAAACGCATCGACGATCCCTACAGACTGAACAGGGAGATCAACGCGCTTCCCGGTGTCGTCGAAAACGGTCTCTTTGTCGATATGTGCGACATGGTGGTCATTGGCCGAAGCGACGGAAAGGTGGATGTGCTGGATACCGAAACGGCCGCTGACAACGGGAAATCACCGGGCATGAAGCAGGCATGAGCCGTCTGCGGATCCATAGGACCGGCGTTGAACGCAAGCCTGATCCGGATTCGTGAATCCGCGTCGCAGCGATCCAGAAACCCAAGCGGTTCGGAGGGTTTCATTCGCGCTGGACCGGAAAGTGGCATCAAGGCAGGGACAAAGCGCCGTTCGCCAAAGATGGGCTAAGCGCAGCCGGACAGGAGTGAAACATGGAATTTGACTATGATCTGTTTGTCATCGGCGGAGGATCCGGCGGCGTGCGCGCCGCGCGGATGGCCGCCGAGACAGGCGCAAAGGTGGCTCTGGCCGAGGAATACAGGGTTGGCGGCACCTGCGTCATTCGGGGATGCGTTCCGAAGAAACTCATGGTCTTCGCATCCAGCCATGCCGCCAGAATGGAGGATGCCGCCGCATTCGGCTGGGGTGTGAGCGCGGACGGATTCGACTGGCAGAGGTTCTGGCCGCGCCTGCGCACCGAACTTGACCGGCTGGAAAGCGTTTACCGAGCAAACCTTTCGCGGGCGGGGGTGACGGTCTTTGAACAGCGAACCTTGATCTCGGACCCCCATACCGTGGAGATGGCGGAAGGCCGAAGGTTTGTCTGCAAACACATCCTTGTCTCAACCGGCGGCAGGCCGTTCCTGCCGCCAAAGACGCCGGGAATCGATCTCGCCGACACTTCAGACGATGTCTTTCTGATGCCGGAACTGCCGAAATCAGTGCTGATTGTGGGCGGCGGCTACATCGCCTGCGAGTTTGCCTGCATCCTCAACGGGTTCGGCGTGAACACCACGCAGTACTACCGCGGCACCCAGATACTTCGCGGCTTTGACGACGATGCGCGCGATCATATCGCCGCCCAGATGAGCGAGCGTGGCATCGACCTCAATGTCGGCACCGACGTAGCCGGCATGGATCGCCAAGGCGAAGGAATCCTGGTCCGGACCGTCGACGGAAGGGAGTCCGCGTTCGACCGGGTGATCTACGCGACAGGACGCATACCGAACACCGCCGGGCTCGGGCTCGAGCGGGCCGGCGTGACGCTTGGCAAGGACGGCGGCATAGAAGTGGACCGTTACAGCCAGACCCGGGTGCCATCCATCTACGCAGTCGGAGACGTTACCAACCGAGTAAATCTGACGCCAGTGGCGATCCGCGAGGGCGCGGCGTTCGTCGATACTGTCTTCAGCGCCAATCCCACCGTCGTGGACCACGCGAACATTCCGAGCGCGGTGTTCACGCAGCCGGAATTCGGCACGGTCGGGCTGACCGAAGCCGAAGCCGCCGGGCGGGAAGGGATCGAGGTATATTCGACGGCGTTCCGACCAATGCAGAACAGCTTCATTGACAGGAACGAGCAGGCGTTCTTCAAGCTGGTCGTTTCGAAAGCCACCCGCAGGATCCTTGGCGTGCATATCATTGCGGAAGGTGCGGGCGAACTGATACAGCTTGCCGGAGTTGCTCTCAAGGCGGGCGCGACAAAGGAAGCCTTCGATGCCACGGTGGCAGTGCATCCCACCATGGCCGAGGAATTGGTATTGATGAAGAGTCCTGTGCGGACGGCTTGAATTCTCCGGCCAGAGAACGCATTTTGGCTTGGAGCACGCGGACGAATCGAAAGGGAAAGGCGGCCAGATGGCGGATAAGGAAAGCGGACCCTGGGGCGGCAGTGGCGGCAGCGACCGCGGCGGCGGTCGCCGGCCCGACGGCGAAAACCCGCAGATACCCGAAATCGACGAAATCGTCCGTAAGGGCCAGGAACAGCTGCGGGTTCTCATGGGCGGCGGAAAAGGCGGCGGCCGATCGAACGGCAGCGACCGCGGCGATGGCCCAAGGTTCAACCGGAACACCGTAGTGATCGGAGCGCTCGCCTTGGTCGCGCTCTGGCTCTATGCCTCTCTGTACACAGTGAAACCGGAGGAACAGTCGGTCGAACTGTTTCTGGGCAGCTACTCCGCTACCGGCAATCCAGGGCTGAATTTCGCTCCATGGCCGGTGGTGACCAAGGAAGTCATTCCGGTGACCCGAGAGCAGACCGAGAACATCGGCGTGGCCGGAGCGCGGGGCAATGACACCGGGCTGATGCTGACCACCGACGAAAACATCGTTGACCTGGATTTCCAGGTGGTCTGGAACATCAATGATCCAGCGAGATTCCTGTTCAACCTGCGCGATCCGGAGGCAACGATCCGGGCGGTTTCCGAATCGGCCATGCGTGAAATCATCGCGGCTTCGGAACTGGCTCCGATCCTGAACAGAGACCGGGGGATCATCGCCGAAGCCGCGCAGACGCTCATTCAGGGGACTCTCGACAGCTATGACGCTGGCATGAACATAGTCCGCGTCAACCTCGACAAGGCAGATCCGCCGCGCGAGGTGATCGATGCCTTCCGCGAAGTTCAGGCGGCCGAACAGGAACGCGACCGGCTTCAGCGTCAGGCAGACGCATACGCCAACCGCGTTCTCGCAGGCGCCCGCGGCGAGGCTGCGCAGACCCTGGAACAGGCTGAAGCATACCGGGCTCAGGTCGTTAACGAAGCTGAGGGTGAAGCCGCGCGGTTCGTTTCAGTCCTGGCCGAGTACAGGAATGCTCCGGACGTGACACGCAAGCGTCTTTATATCGAGACGCTCGAGCAGGTTCTCGGCGATGTCGAAAAAATCATTCTCGACGAAGGCGTCTCCGGCGGGTCCGGACAGGGCGTGGTGCCCTACCTGCCCCTTAACGAGCTTCGCCGCAGCACGACGACGGAAGGGAACTGAGCAATGCGTCGGTCAACAATTCTGCTACCGATCATCGTGGTGGTCGCAATCGCGCTCCTGAGTTCGATCTTCATTGTGGAGGAGCGTGAAAAAGCGCTCGTGCTTCAGTTTGGCCAGATAAAGTCGGTCAAGGAAGATCCGGGGCTGGCGTTCAAGATTCCGCTGATCCAGGAAGTCGTCCGCTACGACGACCGCATCCTGTCGCTTGACACGCCTCCGACTGAGGTGACTCCGTCGGATGACCGGCGTCTGGTCGTTGACGCCTTCGCGCGCTACCGCATCGCCGACGTCGTTCAGTTCCGGCAAGCCGTGGGCGTCGGCGGAGTACGCAGCGGCGAGGACCGGCTCGAGGGTATCCTGAACGCGCAGATCCGTGCCGTACTGGGTTCCGAAGGCGTAACCTCAAACACGATTCTGTCGGCGGACCGCGCCGCCCTGATGTCAAGGATCACCGAGCAGTCGCGCTCGCGCGCGAGGCCGCTTGGACTGGAAGTGGTAGACGTGCGGCTCAAGCAGACGAACCTTCCTTCCCAAAATCTCGACGCAACCTTCGCCAGAATGCGCGCGGAGAGGGAACGGGAAGCGGCTGACGAGATCGCGCGAGGTGAGGAAGCCGCCCAAAGGGTGCGGGCGCAGGCTGACCGAACCGTTGTCGAACTGACGTCCGATGCACAGCGCGAAGCCGAGATCGTACGCGGCGAGGCCGATGCTGAGCGGAACCGCATCTTTGCCGAAGCCTTTGGCCAGGATGAGGAGTTCTTTGAATTCTACCGCTCCCTTTCGGCCTATTCCCGTTCATTGAAGGGCTCTAACTCGACGCTAGTCATCACGCCTGACAGCGAGTTCTTCAACTATCTTGACAGCTCGACGGGCCGCAGAGCAGTCCAGTGATGGCGACGGTCGTCCTCGCGATTGGCCTTGTCCTGTGTTTCGAGGGGCTTGCGTTCGCGCTGGCCCCTGCCCGTCTTGAAGACCTTCTGAAGGTGCTTTGCCGGATTCCGGTCGATACCAGGCGGTTTATCGGTCTGGGGGCCTTAGCCGTCGGCGTGCTGTTTGTATGGATTGCGAAAGGGCTCGACGGTTTGAGCGGCTGACCATTCGCCCATTCGGAACTCACCGATGGTCCCACCATTAAGGTAACCGGAGCAATCCGGTCATTCGGTCATGGTGGCCGCTCCAGATGCATGGCAGTCGGGTCTGGCTCACGCACTGGAGTTGACCAATTCAGGGCCATGCATATTTCTGTCTGATTCATACCCTGGCGCCAGACCCGTTTCCGGGGCAAACAAGGTGACCATGAGCGGTCTGCAGGAACGACCGGCGCTGCAACGCATGAGCAATGCAGCAGCCGGACCAGCCAGTCTGTGCCTCTGTGCGGTTTCTTCAGCTTCCGGCACCAGCCCGCCCACGCCGTTCAACCGCTTCGGGTGTTTCATGCGGTACCGACATAACAGCCGCTTCACGCGGCTTTGAGCGAACGCTACCGGCACTGGTATTGCGCACCTGAGAACCTATCTAAATTCTGGAAATCACAGCCACCCCGGCGGCCCTGCCGCCTGCAGCAAGTCCAAACGGAGAAGAATCGTGAACACACAGGCTATCATCAACTCCAGTCCAGCCCGCGCGGTTTGGATGATCGCTATGTCTCTGGCAGTTCTGTTCGCACAGACTCAGCTCGCATCCGCACAGAACATACCGAGAAGCTTTGCGGATCTAGCTGAAAAGGTCAGCCCCGCAGTCGTTAACATCAGTACGTCGATGAAGGTGGCCACTTCGACGGACACCGATCCAGTTATTCCGAGAGGCGCGCCCTATGAGCGGTTTTTCCGCGAATTCCTGGATCGCAACCTGGACCGTCGGGACGTCCCGAGGCGCTCGAACAACCTCGGCGCCGGATTTATTATCTCATCCGACGGCCTGATCGTGACGAACCAGCACGTGATTGAATCAGCCGACGAAATCCAGGTCGAAACCTATTCCGGCGAGATATTGCCAGCGACGGTCATCGGACGTGACCCCAACACCGATATCGCGCTGCTGAAGGTGGAGAGCGAGAGCTCCCTGCCCCATGTCAGCTTCGGAAACAGCGATGTCTCCCGCGTCGGAGATTGGGTGATGGCCGTGGGAAATCCGCTGAATCAGGGATTCTCGGTCTCGGTCGGAATCATCTCCGCGAGGAACCGCACGCTGGCAGGCAGCTATGACGACTACATCCAGACCGACGCCGCCATTAACCAGGGCAACTCAGGCGGTCCGCTCTTCAACATGGACGGCGAGGTCATCGGCGTGAACACGGCGATCTTTTCTCCTGACGGCGGATCAATCGGAATTGGCTTCGCAATGTCTTCCGCAGTGGTTGACCCGGTGGTCGAACAGCTGAAGGAATTCGGCGAGACAAGGCGGGGCTGGCTGGGAGTCCAGATCCAGGAAATAGACGAGGACGTCGCGAACGCGCTTGGACTCGACGGACTCGACGGTGCGCTCATCTCAGGAGTCATGGAAGGCCCGGCGCTGGATGGCGGCCTGCAGAGGGGCGACGTGATCCTTTCGTTTGATGGAGTGGATATAGAAGACACCCGTCAGCTTGTCCGCCAGGTTGGCGATAGCCCGGCTGGCAAGGATGTTGAGGTTGTCCTGTTCCGCGACGGTGAAACCATGGAGTTGAAGGTTACGCTTGGACGGAGAGAGGAAGCCGAGCGGCTTATGCCCGCCAGCGCTCCGGACGCCGGCCCGGTCGAACGGGACGTGCTTGGACTGACCGTTACCCCGTTGACGGACGAACTACGTGAACAGCTTGGGCTCGACAAAGAACTCGAGGGCCTGGTGGTGAACGAAGTCGATCAAACGGCGCCAGCTTACGACAAGGGTCTCCGCAGCGGCGACGTCATCACAGAGGTCGGGCAGAAGAAAGCTCTGACCGTAGCCGATCTCGAGGACCGCGTTGCAGAGGCAAAGGAGGCAGGCAGAACTTCAATCCTGCTGCTCGTGCGGCGTGACGGCTCGCCAATGTTCGTCGCCCTTCCCATCGGATAAAGGACGAACGCCCGGAAACTGACGCGGGGCGCATGAATGCGCCCCGCCTGTTGGACGGATCAGTCGCCGTGAGCAGCACGGCTGTCATCCGGCGCCTCGTGTCTGTCAAACATGCCGTAGTCGCGCATAACATGCGCGACCTTCAGCCTGTAGTCCTTGAAAATGCCACCGCGGCCTTTGGCCTGCGCCGAACGATGGGCAGCGAGCTGCCGCCAACGCTCGACTGCCTCTTCGTCACGGAAGTATGACAGCGAAAGAAGCTTGCCGGGGTTGGAAAGACTCTCGAACCGTTCCACGGAAATGAAACCGTCGACCTCCGTCACCAACGGGCGCATCGCGGCGGCGACGTCGAGATAGTCATCCTGCCGGCCATCGACAGTCTCAACTTCGAAGATGATCGCGATCATATCTGGCTCCTGTATGGAATCGTTCGTTGATTGATGACGCTGCATCCCTGTTACAGGACACCTGTCGTCAAAGCCGCCCGGATGTTCCTCCATCGCCAAATCACGTCGCGACGGCGAAGTCAGATTCAATCGTACCCGCGGGAAGAAAGGTTCAAAAGCGGATTCGCATCCGCAGAGGTCGTTTTCGACGGAACTCCGTATCTATTCCCGCGTCAGGATGGCCAAGCGGGGAAAAGGGATTGCCGGTATGTTCGTTTCCGTCTTCGACATGTTCAAGGTCGGCATCGGCCCATCGTCGTCCCACACAGTTGGACCTATGGTGGCGGCTGGGCGGTTTCTCGACCTTCTGCGCACGTCCCCATTCACGTTTCGCGGTCTGAAAGCAACACTCTATGGCTCTCTCGCCTTCACGGGTGTGGGCCACGCAACCGACCGGGCGACAGTTCTGGGTCTGGCGGGTTTCAGGCCAGATGACTACGACGCGAACGCCGCGGAAGAGACTCTCCAACAGGTCGAACGAACACGAACTGTGCGACCCAACGGCCTGCCAGAGCTTGCCTTTGATCCCGCCGTTGATCTGGTGTTCAACTTCGATGCCCCATTACCGGGCCATGCCAATGGAATGATCCTTGCGGCGCGTGACGCCCAAGGAGATGAGATACTGCAGGTGACTTATTATTCGGTTGGCGGGGGATTCGTTCTGACGGCCGAAGAACTTGTGACGGGACAAGACCCGGATACCGGCCCGCCCGTGCCCTATCCATTCAGTTCCGCGCACGAAATGCTGGCGACATGCGCATCCCAGGGCAAGTCCATCGCAGCGCTCAAACGCGCCAACGAACTGACCCGGCTGACACCTGTCGCTCTGGAAGGCGGTCTTGCCCGTATCTGGCAGGTCATGCGCGAGTGCATGGACCGCGGCCTTGAAACCGAAGGGCAGCTGCCAGGCGGGCTAAAGGTGAAACGCCGCGCCTTTCAAATTCATCGGTCCCTGCTAAACGAACGCGGCCTGAACCTGACTGCGCCCCACACCGTCAATGACTGGATCAGCGTCTATGCGATTGCAGTGAACGAAGAAAACGCCGCTGGAGGACAGGTTGTGACCGCGCCGACGAATGGTGCGGCCGGTGTCGTGCCTGCCGTGATTCGCTACTGGCTTGACCATGTGCCAGACGCTGATTCCTCGAGAATTGGCGAGTTCCTGCTGACTGCTGCGGCTATCGGAGGTTTGATCAAGCATAACGCCTCGATCAGCGGCGCCGAATGCGGATGCCAAGCCGAAGTCGGAAGCGCGTCTGCAATGGCGGCGGCTGGACTGTGTGCTGTGATGGGCGGCACGCCCGAACAGGTGGAAAACGCGGCCGAGATCGCGCTGGAGCACCATCTTGGCATGACCTGTGATCCTGTAATGGGGCTCGTCCAGCTGCCCTGCATCGAACGCAACGGGTTGGGCGCGGTCAAGGCGGTCAGCGCGGCATCGCTTTCATTGCGCGGCGATGGCACCCATCTGGTTTCACTCGATGCCTGCATAGAGACAATGCGACAGACCGGAAACGACATGAGCGAGAGATACAAGGAAACCTCGCTTGGCGGGTTGGCGGTGAACGTGCCAAACTGCTGAGCGCTTCCGAGAGACACGTAGTGTCAACCCCGCAAACGTGGAAACCTAGGCAATTCCCCCGAAGAGGTTAATTCCTTTTGCGCAGGTGCCACAGGAAGTTGTGGTGGCCAATTCGGCGAGCCCTTGCCAATGGCGGTGAGTGACTGTCAAGAACGCGGATGCAGGGCCGGAATCACGGAATCCGGGACGCTGTCCGAAAATGGCGGAGTCCTGATGGTGAAGAAGCGCACATTAAACGTGCCCATCGACCAAGGCAATTAACAGACTTGTCAAAGATGAAAAATAGACCCGGAGAACTTATGAGAGACAGAGCGTCGCGCCGAAAATGGTGAAACCGATACCAATCTTGGAGGTGACCTAGTCAAAGCAACGCATCGCAAGGCAGAACAGCGGGACGGTTGGTGGTTTCCCGGCACTCATCTCTTTCAGGAAAGACGGAATCGCAATTTTCTTTGCCGGTTTTGCAAAACAGGATGAACTCGCTGTATTCCGCAAGCCTGCGGGTATCTAACTGACCACGGATCGTCGAACTCGCGCGAAAGCGCTGGAATTCGGTATCAGCTTCGTCCCCATGCAGGCATTGCCGAAACAGGCATGTTCACAAGACTTGGCCAAGGGATCCCGCCCCGACCTGTGTCGCCGTGTCAGATTGCGTTTAGGAATACCGAAATTCCAGCGCAGTCCGTACTTCATTCGTTATTCTGGATAACAAGCCACGGCATCCCGGCGCTCAAGAATCTGTTTGACCAGCTCATCACTGTGGTGCATGGTGGTGCAAATTGACTCGGGAAACTTCGCATGGCCACGACTTCCGGCACCCGGGCAGGCCCGTCACACCGCGTTTCCGTCAGTTTGACGGACGAACAGCATCGCGGACTTTGCGAACTGGCGCAAAAGAACAGTGTATCCATCGCGTGGGTCATCCGCGAAGCCGTCAATCGACTGCTGCAGGATGACATGCCGCTTCTCTACGTGGGTCGGGAATGACGCCCCACAGAACAGTTTCATGTGCCATGGCGAATGGCTCAGCCGCTTGGGCGACACAAGTACGCTTCCGCAAGCTGCATGAGGTCAAGCTCCTGGAAGACGACCGCATCTCGCCCGAAACTGCGGTTTGGCTGTGCCGCTGGAGGATTCAAAGTGCCGGACTACGGACTGCGACTAGCGCGGCGATGCAAGCCGTTTTCAGGGGTGAATAAGCCGTCAGTGAGGGTCCAGGGCGATCGTGATGCGGCAGTTTACCGATGAGTGACCGGAAATGACGTCTGATGCGCGAAGACCCGTTCTGCTGCCTAGGCAGGAGCCGAGACGAAGAGCATGAAGGGGCGACAGAAATGCGGAATGAAGCCGCCAGATCGGAAGCCTTGCGCATCGCCGCGAAGCCGCTTCCGCAGATCATGGCATTCGAGGAGGGCCAGTCCAAGGCTCACGCCCTCGCGGAGACCGCGAACGATGACAGCGCCCGGCTGGATCTCGCCCGAAGTCTCGGGCACCGGACCGTCACGGCATGGTGGAGGGCAAGGTTCAGGGGTCACGCTTCCTGGCTCGCGCAGCGGGAGACACCTTGTCCCTTTGGCCTGACCGCGCTTCCTGACGGAGCGGCAGCGCTTGCCGAGGGCATAGGCACCGGACTTTCCCGCGCTCAGCCGGAGATAGCGGCGTATCGGATCGGCCTGATCTACATGGGGATGCTGCCACGGGCGTACCGGGCGAAGAACGGCATCTACTATACGCCATCCGTGCTGACGGAACGTTTGATCGACCTCGCCACATCCGCCGGAACGGACTGGACGAAGTGCCGGGTTCTGGATCCGGCCTGCGGCGGAGGCGCGTTCCTAGCGCCTCTCGCCCGCCGGATGGTCCGCGCCCTGCCCGACTGCAGTCCTGCCATCCTTCTGAAGAACATCGGAACCCGGCTGAGGGGTTACGAGATCGATCCTTTCGGCGCCTTGCTTGCACAGGCGGCGCTCGATGCCGTGCTGGCGCCTTTCGCCGAACGGGCCGAACAGAATCTACCTGAAGTGGTGGCCGTCTGCGACAGCCTCCGGAATCCGTTGCCGCTCCGGAAGTTCGATCTCGTGATCGGAAATCCGCCCTACGGCCGCGTGCGTCTGGAGCCGGAGATGCGCAGGCACTTCAGGCGAAGTCTGTACGGCCACGCCAACCTGTATGGCCTGTTCACCGACATGGCCGTTCGTCACGCGAGACCCGGCGGCGTGATAGCCTACGTAACGCCGACGAGCTTCCTGACCGGGAGGTATTTCAAGAACCTGCGTAGCCTTCTCGGCGAGGAAGCTCCACCTGCCAAGCTCGATTTTGTCACCGCAAGGAAGGGCGTGTTCGCCGATGTGCTCCAGGAGACGGTCCTGTCCGCATACCGCCGAGGGGGGGCGCTGGCGCCGGTCAGCGTCCAGGAGGTTGAACTTGACAGCGATGACCGGATCACCGTCCGGAACGCGGGTGACCATTCACTGCCGGACAGTCCGTCATCCCCATGGATACTGCCGCGCTGCGCGGCGCAGGCATCGATCGCTGGCGCGCTCTCGCGGCTGCGCCACCGTTTGAAGGACTGGGGCTATTCCGTGAGCACCGGCCCGCTGGTCTGGAACCGGCACAGACCCCAGCTCAGGGACCGTCCGGGCAGGGACTGCTACCCCCTGATCTGGGCGGAGGCGGTGACTTCAGAAGGACAGTTCGTCTGGCGGGCGGAAAAGAGAAACCACACGCGCTATTTCGAGGTCGGGGAGGGCGACGGATGGCTGAAAACGACGGAGCCATGCGTGCTTCTGCAGCGGACGACAGCCAAGGAACAGAGCCGAAGGCTGATCGCCGCAGCGCTGCCGGGAAAGTTCATCGCCGCGCATGGCGGCGTCGTTGTCGAGAACCATCTCAACATGCTTCGACCTTCAGGCACAGGTTCTTCGGTAGCGCCGTCCATCCTGACAGCCTTCCTGAACAGCGCCGCGGCCGATCAGGCATTCCGGTGCCTCAACGGCAGCGTGGCGGTTTCGGCCTACGAGCTTGAAGCGCTGCCGCTGCCCGATCCCCGGAACCTGCAGAACCTGGCCCGGCTTTCTCGTGGAGGCGCGATCCGGCGGCAGATGGAGGCCGAGTGCGCACGGCTTCTGCGTTGACCGTTGACTGGAGGAGTCCCGATTAACTGCATAACAACAGCACTGGCGGCGGCCGCCGCAGCGGCTTTGGGCGGATGCGTGACGCCGGAGGGCGGTGGAACCGAAGATCCCGTCGTGGACGAGGATGGCGGCAGGCCGTCACTGGTCATTGATGCGGGGTTCCCTATCACGGACGTGGCTTTCAGCCCCGACGGCAGCATACTGGCCACCGGGCTGCGCAACCGCGAAATCGCCTTCTGGGATCCTGTGACGGGCGAACGGAAAGGTGGATTCGAGACCGGAAACCATGCCAGCGAGGTTGTTTTCAGCCCGGACGGGCAGCGAATCGCTGTAGGTCAGGTCGACGGCGCGGGCGCTATCTGGACCCTCGGCGGTCGGATGCTGTTCGGCGGCCGGGGCCACCGGGGCGGCATCCGTAGCGGTGCATTCAGTCCGGATGGCCGACTGCTCGTCTCGACTATCGCACAAACCCCACATTGCGGGTGAAACGGTCACGGTATTCTACCGTTTCCATCCGCTTTGTGGGAAACGCGCTGTAAAGCTGGGCCATCGGTCGCATCGTGGCGAACCGATCCTGATGGTCGCCGATTCCGACGGCCGTCGATACGTCATCCCGCGCTGGATGACCGATCCTGAGGCGGCCGAATGGAACATCCGGGACGTTCCGCGGCTGTCACGGGCCGCCATGTCGGAACTGCACGGTCTCGTTGCGATGATTCTCCGTAATCCGGTCTCACCGGAAACAGGAGATTGCAATGAGACGTCGAAGTCGGAAGATCCTGCAGAGAGAGCTGGCGCTCACGCCACCGCCTCGGATCAACCTGCCGGAGGCCGTGGAAGAGATGGCCGTCTCGTCGCTGGCGGACCTGATCGCGGAGGTGATGCGGGAAGAGCCGGACCGGACGCCCCGGGAAGGGGGCGGTCATGAGTAGCGCCAAGGTGCTGACCGCGGCGCACATGGAGCGGGCCGCCTATGTCTACGTGCGGCAGTCGTCGGAATTCCAGGTCCGGAACAACGTCGAGCGGCAGCGGCTTCAGTACGCATTGGCGGACCATGCGAGAGAGCTTGGCTTCCGCGACATCACGGTGATCGACGACGATCTCGGCATTTCCGGCGACGGCGTCCACCGTCCGGGATTCGAATCCCTGCTCGAGGCCGTGTGCAAGGGCAAGGTCGGCCTGGTGCTGTCGATCGAGGCTTCAAGACTTTCGAGAAACGGCCGGGAGTGGCATACGCTTCTGGACTTCTGCGCCATCGTCGGCTGTCTGGTCGGAGACCGCGACCGGCTGTACGATCCGGCATTGATAGATGACCGGATGTATCTCGGACTTAAAGGCCAGTTCAACGAGATGGAGCTCGCGCTCTTCCGCCAGCGCTCGCTGGAAAGCCGGATCGCGCTGGCGGAACGCGGCGAGCTGCGGATGCACCTGCCTGCAGGCTACGAGTGGGTGGAAGGCGTCGGCCTCGAGATGACTCCCGACCAGCGCCAGCGGGACGCGATCCGCCTGGTGTTCCGGAAGTTCCGCGAGCTCGGCAGCATCCGGCAGGTCTTCCTGTGGTTCCGGGACGGGAAGGTGGAGGTTCCGGCCCGCATGCCCGGCCAGGCGCCGGTCTGGAAGGTGCCGGCGTCGTCAGGGCCCATCAAGCAGATTCTCAAGAACCCGATCCATGCGGGTGCCTACGTCTACGGCCGGCGACGGCAGGAAACCGTGATCGAGAACGGTCGCAAGCGCGTTCGTCAGGGGATCATGCAGCACGATCCCCGGGACTGGAAGGTCTTGCTTCGGGATCATCATGAAGGCTACATCACGTGGCAGCGGTATTGCCGGAACCAGGAGCTGATCTCGGAAAACCTGACGACAGTCAGAGGTGCCGTCCGAAACGGCCCGGAACTGCTGACGGGCCTGTTGCGCTGCGGCCATTGCGACCGGCGGATCCAGGTCCGCGACAACGGCGGCGCGATCCGCTATCGCTGCCTGGGCTCGATCCGCGACAGGCAGAGCTGCATCATGTTCGGTGCGGTTGCCGTCGACGTGGCGGTTGGCGAGGCGGTGATTGCAGCCTTTCGGCATCGAGGCGGCCCTGGCGGCGATGACCGTGCGGGACACGCGGGATGACGCGGAACTCCGTCTGGCGGAATCGGCGCTGGCGGAAGCCCGCTACCAGGCGGAGCGTGCCGAGGCGCAGTTCAATGCGGTCGAGCCCGGCAACCGGAACGTGTTCCACAACCTCGCCCGGAAATGGGAGGATTGCCTTGCCAGGGTTCAGGCATGCGAATCCCGGGTGCAGGCGCTCGAAGGCGCGCGCCAGACCGAGGAGCTGACGCCCGAAGAACGCGAAGCCTGGCTTGCGCTT
>JAJEAY010000116.1 GCA_022824145.1 Rhodobacter sp.
TCCGAAACCATCCGGTCAACCAGCTTGGTCAACGCCGGAGGATTCATCAGCACCACGTCGGCAAGCTGTCCCATCGTGAGGCGTTGACCGGTTTCCATAGTCTCCAGGATCCGCCATGCCTCGATCTGCATGCCGTGCTTCCTCAGGCGCGTGTTGAGAGACACGGTGACCTTCCGGTGTGCCGCTGCCAGCGCGTATGAAAGGTAGTTCTGGATTGGATTCGGATTCGATTCCATGAGGCTCACCACGGCATTCGGAGCAAATCTAGTTGTCTTGGAAAATAAATTCAATTGGTATGTGGCAGTTGCTGATGCAGTCGGCAAGGATGGCCTGTGCAATGATCATGCTGCCGAGCGTTCCGACCGAACTGGAGGAACTGCGCGACGACCCTGTCTTGCGCAGCACCGGAACGTATCGGATCGCGCTTTCGATTCCTCTCTGCGGCGCAGCAGGGCTTTGGGCGCCTTCCTGCATTTCAAGTGCGCAGGTTGCCGTGGAAGAGTTGAACCGATCCACCGGCATCGCCGGGCGCAAGGTGCAGCTCATCATGATCGATGCGGCCATGGAGGCGAGCATATCGATAGAGGAGACCGTCAACGACCTGATCGAGACGGATTCCATCGATGCGATCGTCGGCATGCATATCAGCGCCGTACGTCAGCGCCTCAGCAAGGTGGTCCGCCAGCGGATCCCCTACATCTACACGCCGCTCTATGAAGGCGGCGAACGGACAGACGGACTGTTCGCGATCGGGGAGATACCGGACGAGCAGCTAGGACCTTCATTGGAGTACATTCAATCGGAATACCGGCCGCGCAGCTGGGCGCTGATCGGCAACGATTACGTGTGGCCGAGGACGTCGCACGACTATGCAAAGACAAAGTTGCGCGAGATGGCTGTGAGCCTAGCCTATGAAAGGTACTTGCCCTTCGGGCTTAACGGAATGCCCCGCGTCGTCGATGAAATTGCACGATCCGGAGCCGAGGCGGTGCTGATCTCGCTCGTCGGGCAGGACGCGGTCGCCTTCAACCGGGCGTTCGGCCAAGCGAGGCTGCATGACCGCATGGTGCGCCTGTCCTGTGCGATTGAGGAGAACGGCCTTCTTGGGAGCGGTGCGCAGAACAGCCAGCGCATGTTCGTCGCGTCCTCCTATTTCGGATCCCTTTCCACGGAGGCGAATGCTGCCTTCAAGGAGCTGTACTATCGGATTCACGGAGAGCAGGCACCCATGCTGAACGCACTCGGCCAGTCGACGTATGAAGGCGTGCACTTTCTGGCCGGTCTGATGCGCGATCATGCAAGCATCTGGCGAAAGCACTGCGTGTCCGATGGCCCCCCGGTAATTCACAGGAGCGGGCGCAGGTGTTTTGTATCGGACGAACCTGAACGCGCACCGATCTACCTAGCCAGAGCGGACGGTCTGCAGTTCGAGGTCATAAAACGTATCTAAAGCAATATGTTGAAACATATTGGTTTCCAATTCAAAATAATACTTGAATTGGAAAATAAAATCTCCTATGCTTACCCGACATGAGGATCTCAGGCACTCGCGCCTGGCGGTTTTCGGACGGGAAGGGGTTTTGCCTTGGACTGGTTCATCCTGCTGCTTCTGCTTGCAACCGTTGCGCTTCTCGCGATCTGGTTCCTCCAGCGCTACTATGCGAAAGCCAGTCTGGACACGGCTCTTGTAAGGACCGGGTTTGGCGGTTCCCGCGTCGTGACCGAGGGCGGGTGTCTGTCTCTCCCGTTCCTGCACCGGATCCAGAAAGTGTTCATGGGTGCGCTGAAGCACCGAGTCAGTCGTGACGGTCAGAACGCGGTGCTGACGCGCGACCAGATTCGCGCTGACATTGAGTTTGAATTCGAACTTCGCGTTGCTCCGACGCAGCAGGGCATCTCGACCGCTGCACAAACGCTCGGCACTCGAATCGCCCGGGGCGGAGAGGAACTCGGTGACGTTCTGACGGGACCGATGGTTGACGCCATCCAGCGGGCAGCGGCAGCCCGGACACTGGAAGGCATCCATCTGGACCGATCCGCGTTTTCGGATGAGGTGGCGGAAACCGTCGAGTCTCAGGCATCCAAACTCGGGCTGACGCTTGTTTCGGCGTCATTGGTCGGAGTTGACCAAAGCGATCTCGGCCAATGGAACGAGAACAACGCATTCAATGCACAGGGCATGCGGCGTCTGGCCGCGCTCGTTGCCGACCAGCGCAAGGAGCGCGTCCGAATCGAGACCGAGGCGGAAGTTGCCGTTCGCGAAAGCCGGCTGGCTCAACATCAGAGGCAACTCGAACTGCAGCGCGAGGAACGGGAGGCAGAGATCGCGCAGCAGGAACACCTGGCCAAGCTCGAAGCGGATGCGAAGTCACGAGAGGACCAGGCGCGCGACGACGCGAAACTGGAGCGCGAAACCACCCGGATCGAAAACGAACGACGCGCGAAAGCCACACAGGTCGAGAGCGACAAGGCACTGCGGAAGGCGGAGATGGCCGCCATTCTGGCACTCGAAGAAGACAAGATCGCAAACGAGATCCGGATTGCGAAGAGTCGCACCGCAGAAGCCGAGGCGCGCGTCACGGAAGAAGAGGCGCGCGCAAAGGTCATTCTGGCCGCGGAAAGCGTCCAAGCACAGAAGGAACGTGCCATCGCTGAACGAGAGCGCGTGATCGCGCACCTGAATCAGGAAAGGGATCTTGATCTCGAAGGCGCCCGGGTGAAGCGAGATGTCGAAACGCTCATAGAAAAAGCCCGGGCCGACGCAACGGTAAAGACAAGGGAATGCGAAGCCGAGCGCGTGCGCATGGAAGCCGAAGCTGCCGGCCGCGTTGCCCTGAACAAGGCGGAAAACATCCTTAGTGACGCCGTCATCAAGATGCGCCTGGAAGAGCGCAAGCTCGACCGGTTGCCTGAAATCATGACGCAAATGATGAAACCGGTCGAGAAAATTGAATCCATCAGAATCAACCAGATTTCCGGCGCTGGCGCACAGGACAGCGGCGGCGGCGTGGACGGCGCGTTCGGCGCCGCCATGGACCAGATCCTCGGCATGGCCGTGCGTCTTCCGGCCATGAAGCAGATGGGCGAGGAAATCGGGTTCGACTTCGATTCCAACCTGGCCGGTCGCACCGCCGACTACGCCAACCGCATCAAGGACAAGTCAGAGAACGGCAAGGGAAAGCCCAAGCCGTGAAGCAATCCAATTCGGAAGACATTACGGAGGAAACGAACATGTCACTGAATCGTCGAACGTTCCTGAGCAGCGCGGCGGCGGTCGCCAGCGCGTCCATGCTGCCCCGCTCGGCCATGGCCGCCGACAGCATCCAGCTTGGCTCGATACTGGACACCTCCGGCATCTTCGATGCCTCCGGCACGCCGATGGACATGGCCATGCGCCTTGCCGTGAACGAGATCAACGCGGCTGGCGGCCTGCTTGGCATGCAGGTCGAGGTCGTCGCCTACGATACCCAGTCCGATATGGCGCTGTATTCGCAGTACGGGCAGCAGCTGACGCGGCGGGACCAAGTGGATGTCGTGCATGGCGGCATCCTTTCGGCCTCGCGCGAAGCGATCCGTCAGACCATGCGCAAGAACCGGACGCTCTACTTCTACAACGTCCTTTATGAAGGCGGCGTCTGCGACAGGAACATCTTCATCAACGGAGTCACGCCCGCCCAGCAGGTCGAGGCTCTTGTGCCCTATGCAATGGAAAATTCGGGCAAAGCGGTCTACATCCTTGCCGCCGACTACAACTACGGGCAGATCACGGCGCGCTGGATCCAGAAATTCGTTGCCGACAATGGTGGCGAGACCGTGGGCGTTGACTTCTTCCCGCTGGATGTGAGCGACTTCGGGTCGACCATTGCCAAGATCCAGACAGTCGGTCCCGACCTGGTCATCGCACCGCTCGTCGGCGGCGCACACCTGTCCTTCTTCCGTCAATGGGCGGCAGCCGGCATGAAGGACCGCATCCCGCTGGCTTCGACCACCATGGGCGTCGGCAACGAGCACAAGGTGCTGACGCCCGAGGAAGGCAACGGCATCATGGTCGCATACAATTACAGCCAGGAACTCGACACGCCTGCAAACAACGCGTTCAAGGAACGCTGGTCTGCGGCGTTCGGCGACAGCAGCCTGATCCACGAGATCGCCGTATCGAACTACCAAGGTGTAATGACCTGGGCAGAGGCCGTCCGCCAGGCTGGTTCACTGGATCGAGAGGCCGTGATCGCTGCGCTTGAAACCGGCCTGTCCATTGGCGGTCCCGCGGGCACGGTTACGGTCGACCCGAAGACGCACCACGCCGTTCTCGACGTCCACATCATGGAGATTGAGGATCAGGGTATGCGCGTGATCGAGACCCTGCCGCAGCGTCAGCCGATCGACACGCAGACGGTCTGTGATCTGCAGGCCAATCCGGACGACAACACGCAGTACGAAATCCAGATCTGATCGCGTCCGAGGATCTGGCCGGGGCGGCAGTCGCCGCCCCGCGAGAAGTGACGCTCCCTTTCGACGGATCCCTGTGCCCATGGACCTGTACGTCGTCGTCCTTGTCGAAATGCTCTACGGGGTCGCCTCGCTGATCCTCATAAGCGCCGGGCTTGCCATCGTTTTCGGCATGATCAAGGTGATCAACCTCGCCCATGGGGAATTCATGATGATGGGCGGATACGCGACGATCACCGCTGTCAATCTCGGCATTAATGTCTTCGTCGCCATGCTGGTGATTGCACCGGCTGTCGTCGGACTGATCGGTCTTGTCGTTGAACGACTCGTGATCCGCCATCTCTACGGGCGCCTGGTTGACACGATGCTGGCGACCTGGGGCCTGAGCCTTTTTTTCATAGGTCTCGCCACGATGATTTTCGGGAACACGACGACCGGCATTTCAACACCGATCCCTGGCTTCGCAATCGGGAACTACCAGGTCAATGGCTACAATTTCTTCATCATTGTCGTCTCGGCATTGCTGCTTGTCGCGATGCTTGCGGTACTGAAAGGCACGCGCGCCGGCCTTGTCGCCCGCGGCACGATGCAAAGACCGGACATGGCGGCAGCGTTGGGCTACAGCCCTGACCGCGTCTACATGGCAACGTTTTTCTGCGGCTCGGCGTTGTCTGGACTGGCAGGCGCAGTCCTTGCACCCTTGGTCGGGCTGGTTCCGACATCGGGGGGCGCATACATTGCCAAGGCGTTCATTACAGTCATTGCTGGCGGTCCCTCTCTTGTAGCCGGGCTGTTCTCGAGCGCTGGCTTTTTCGGTGCGGTGAACCAGATCTTCACCTTTGCCGTCTCGCCGGTCATCGGCGAAGTCGCGCTGCTTGTCGCGGCAGTCGTTCTGCTCAGGATTCTGCCGCAAGGCGTCACCGGCACGTTCTTCAAGGGCAAGCTCTAATGCCCGGCGACATCAAAATGGAATCCGTTGCGATCGCCGTCGTCACGGGTGCCCTGATCGTGTTGCTGCCATTGATCATCGGCACCTACACGCTCACCGTCCTGGCAATCTATGGCATGCTGGGCCTGAGTCTCGGCCTGATCTGGGGCTTTGGGGGCATCCTCTGCTTTGGCCAGGCGGCGTTCTTCGGACTTGGCGCATATGCCTACGCGATTTCCGCGATCAACATTGGCGAAAGCACCATTCCGATGCTTCTGGCTGTACTTGTTCCGGCGGTCTTCGCCGTTCTCCTAGGTGCGATGATGTTCTACGGGCGCCTCAACGACATCTACCTGGGCGTCATCACTCTGGTTGTCACTCTGATCCTGTTCAAGGTCATCAATTCGACCGCTGGCCCGCAATACATGATTGGCAATGCCCGCCTGGGCGGATTCAACGGAATTCCCGGCTTCCAGACACTGAACGTGCCAGGCAAGCCGGACGCCTATATCTGGGGGGACAGCTACTTCTATATTTGCGCCATCATGCTGGGCTTCGTCTACCTGTTCGTAACGGTCCTGCTCCGGTCCAGCTTCGGACGTATCGCCGTGGGCATTCGCGAAAACGAAGTCCGCATGTCGCTCATGGGCTACGACGTGCGGGCGCGCAAAACCGTGATGTTCGCCATCGGGGCCGCCATTGCCGGGCTGGCCGGCGGACTGTTCGCAAACTGGGCCGAGATCGTCACGCCAAACCTGTTTTCCCTGAGCCAGTCCGCTGAAATCATCATCTGGTGCATCGTAGGAGGGCTTGGAACCCGCCTTGGGCCTGTTCTTGGCGCGGCAGGCCTTGCCTACATCAAGTTCCTGCTTGGACAGCAGGCCATCGTCGACAACGCCCTCGTCACAGGCCTTGTCCTGGTGCTCTTCGTGCTCTTCCTGCCCAATGGTGTCGTTCCCGCCCTGTCGGGGCTTTGGAAAGTCAGTTTCGGACGAAGGCTGCCCGGACGCACCCGTCGGCGGCGCCGATTGCGGCACCGGGAACGGCTGAATGGCTGAGCTCGCTCTCGAAACCCAAGGACTCACGATGCGCTTTGGCGGCGTCGTCGCAGCGAACAGGGTGGACTTCAAGCTTCGGACCCGCGAGCTTCGATGCCTGATCGGCCCGAACGGTGCCGGAAAGTCCACCTTCTTCAAGTGCATCACAGGACTGCAGTCCCCGACCGACGGCGAAGTGTACATGCGTGGCATTGAGACCACCGGTTGGATGCCGCATCAGATCGCTTCGCTCGGAGTCGGGATGAAAACCCAGACACCCAATGTCATGGACTCTCTCAGCGTTCATGAAAACATCTGGCTTGCCGCGCGGCGGTTCCATGACTCTCGGGAAGCCAATCGCAAGACGAGGAACATCATCGACCTCCTAGCCATGGGGAACATTGCGAGGGAAAATTTGGGCCGGCTGGCACATGGTGAGAGGCAACGCGTGGAACTCGGGCTGGTTACCGCTGGCGATCCCTGGCTCATCCTGCTCGATGAGCCTGCCGCCGGCTTGGACGCCGAAGAAGTTGAACGGATGACGGGAATCATCCATGAGCTGAACAGGCAGGCCGCGCTCATTATTGTCGAGCACGACATGCAGTTCATTCGTTCGATCGCGGAGACCGTGACGGTCTTTCATCAGGGCAAGGTTCTGATCGAGGACCACGTGGACCGTGTCATGTCCGATCCCGCGGTACGCAATGTCTATCTCGGAAAGAAGTCCTGAGATGAATGAAGGCGCTGCATATGTGCTGGAAGTCATGGGGCTCGCAGGTGGCTATGGAAGGGTGCCGATACTGCACGGCTTAGACTTCTCGGTCGCCGAGAACGAAGTGGTCGGCATTCTTGGCCATAACGGAATGGGCAAGTCCACGCTGCTGAAGACAGTCATGGGCTTTCTTCCCGCCGGGTCGGGGACGATCAGGTTTCGCTCCGAAGAAATCACCCGGATGTCGCCCCACGAACGCGCCGGGCTCGGCGTTGGATATGTTCCCCAAGGAAGGGGCATTTTTCCTCAGCTGACGGTGCGCGACAATCTGCGCTTTGCCTGGCATGAATATTCCGACGCTTCCGAGAGCGATGTGCTGGAAGGCATCCTGTCGGACTTCCCGCGCCTTCGCGCACTGTGTGACCGGCATGGCGCAGCTCTGTCTGGTGGTGAACAGCAATTGCTGGCTTTGGCGAGATGCCTGATGGGGGATCCGGACTTTCTTCTTCTGGACGAACCGACGGAAGGCATTCAGCCCTCAATCATCGACGAGATCGGTGAGACGCTTCTCCGCCTTCGCGAGGGCCGGGGTCTTTCCATCCTGCTGGTCGAGCAGAATCTTGATTTTGTCTCCGAACTGTCGGATCGGCTTCTTGTCATTGAACGGGGCCGGATCACAGGCGAACTGCAAAAATCCGAACTGTCGGACCATGCCAAGGTGGACCAGTACCTGGGGTTCGGAACCCCCCGTTCAGCCCGAGGGCAAGGGAATCCGCACCAAGCGTCGCCCGGGCCACGAGAGCAATCCGAATCCCCTGCCGCATTTTCGAACCAGCCTGCAGTCCAAAACCTGGTGACCAACATGACCGTAAAACGCCCGACACTTTCGCAGATGCGCGACATGGCCAGCCGGTTCGGCATGAGTCTCACGGACGAAGAGCTGCGCGAATACTCTGAAGTCATGGAACCCTACATCCAGGCTTATGATCGGCTGGACGCAACGCCGGACAACCTGCCCCATGTGCGCTATCCACGTTCACCGGGACAATTCCCGGATCCTTCGGAAAACCCCCTTAACGCCTGGTACGTCAAGACCGAGATCAGGGGGGCGCCGCACGGTCCGTTGCGAGGCAGGCGGGTTGCACTCAAGGACACGATCTGCCTGGCTGGCGTACCAATGATGAACGGATCGTCGGTGATGGAGGGTTACACGCCGGAAATTGACGCGACCATCGTCACCCGGCTGCTGGACGCCGGCGCAATCATTGCGGGCAAGGCACATTGCGAGAATTTCTGCCTCTCGGGCGGGTCGCATACCGGAGCGAAGGGCCCTATCCACAATCCCTGGAAGCACGGATTCATGGCCGGCGGGTCGTCCGGTGGATCGGCGGCACTGGTTGCCGCTAGAGAGGTTGACATGGCAATCGCCGGGGATCAGGGAGGCTCGATCCGCATTCCGTCCTCCAATTGCGGCGTTTACGGTATGAAGCCCACGCACGGGCTCGTTCCGTATACCGGTGTCATGCCGATCGAGCAGACGATAGACCATGTCGGACCGGTGACGAACACCGTTGAAGACAACGCCTTGCTGCTCGAAGTACTTGCGGGCGAGGATGGTCTCGACCCGCGCCAGAACTGTCCGCAAACGTTTCGCTACACCGAAGCCTTGGGACGCGGGGTGCAGGGGCTCCGGATAGCGATCCTCAAGGAGGGGTTCCACCGGGCCGAGAGCGAGGCGGACGTCGACCAAAAGGTGCTTGCCGCCGCCGAACGCCTCCGTGAGCTTGGCGCACACGTCGATGAAGTCTCGATTCCGGAGCACAGCCTCGCGGTTGACTGCTGGACGGCGATCACGGTCGAGGGATTGCAGGATCACATGATGCAGGGCAACTCCGGCGGCACGAACTACAGGGGTCTTTTCCTGCCCTCGATGATGGATCATATGGCACAGTGGCGGAACAGGGCCGATGAACTAACCCATTCGCTCAAGGTCTGCATGTTCCTTGGCGAGTTCTTCCAGGAGCAGTACCGCGGCCGCTTCTACGGTAAGGCGCAAAATCTGATGCGCAAGGTCAACCAGACCTATTCCGGCGTGCTGGCGCAACACGATCTGTTGTTGATGCCGACCGTGCCGATGAAGCCGCAGCAGATCCCGCCTGCGGACTGCTCGATCAGCCTCTACGTACAGCGTGCTTTCGAAATGATCGGCAACACCGCACCGTTCAACGGCGGCCTGCCTGCCATGAACGTGCCGTGCGGCCTGAGCGAAGGCCTGCCAATTGGCATGATGCTTGTCGGCGAGAGTTTCCTAGAGATGAAGATCTACCAGGCTGCACATGCCTTCGAGCAATCCGGCGACTGGCGGACGATGTAGGATAGGGGATCATCATGTCAATCCTGAACGAAACCCTGGCGAGCCGGATTTCCGATTGGGGAGCAAGGACTGACTCACCGGCCGAGACGGTTGCCCCAACGGATGGCCAGTCTTACGTTCGAGGTACATCACACCCGCCTCTGGCCTATGTCACGATTCCGCAGCTTCTGGAGGAGGCGGTGTCACGTTTTGGCCCGCGCGACGCAGCTGTATTCTGCGAGCAGGGCGTCAGGATGAGCTACTATGATCTTGATCGGGCGGTGGATGAACTCGCGTCCGGCCTCCTGGCGCTGGGCCTAAACAAAGGTGATCGGCTGGGCATCTGGTCGCCGAACCGGGTCGAATGGGTGCTGACCCAGTTTGCCACGGCACGGGTAGGTGTCCTGCTGGTTAACATTAACCCGGCCTATCGTTCGGCCGAACTGGAATACGCGTTGAACAAGGTTGGGTGCAAGGCGCTTATTGCGGCCAGGTCGTTCAAGACTTCCGACTATTCAGGCATGATTCGCGGTCTCGTGCCAGAACTTGAAGGCTGCGAACCGGGACGGCTGCAGTCGGCCAGGCTTCCGCATCTGCGCAGTGTCGTGATCATGGACGACGGGCCGTGGGCGGGTGCCTATTCCTTCGAACAGCTCCGCGGGCTTGGCGGTCCCGCCCAGCAACTCAGGCTGCCGGCGATTGACAAGACCCTAAACCCCGACGATGCGATCAACATACAGTTCACGTCCGGAACGACCGGCAGCCCGAAGGGGGCGACCCTCTCGCATTACAACATCGTCAACAACGCCCGTCTTGTAACCGACCGGATCAACCTGACCGAAACCGACAGGTTGGCCATCCCTGTTCCGCTGTATCACTGCTTCGGCATGGTCATGGGGGTTCTCGGCGCGATCAGCAAAGGGGCCACGGCGGTCTTTCCTGGCGCAGGATTCGATGCGGGTCAGACCCTTGATGCCCTCGCCAGAGAGCGATGCACGGCCGTCTACGGCGTCCCGACGATGTTTGTCGCGATGCTGGAAGATCTTGAAACAGAGCCGCGCGACCTGTCCAGCCTGCGAACCGGCATTATGGCAGGCGCCCCCTGTCCGGTTGACATCATGCAGCGAGTCAACTCGGAAATGAATATGAACGAGGTCACGATCGCCTATGGAATGACGGAAACGTCGCCGGTCTCCTTCCAGAGCTTCGTTGACGATCCCACGGACAAGCGATGTGAGACCGTGGGCCGGGTTCACCCCCATCTCGAAGTCAAGATCATAGACAATGACGACCGGATCGTCCCGGTCGGCGCTCAAGGCGAACTCTGCACGCGCGGCTATTCCGTCATGAAAGGGTATTGGCAGGAGGATGAGAAGACAGCCGAGAGCATCGTGGACGGCTGGATGCACTCGGGCGATCTCGCTGTCTTCGACAAGGCGGGGTATTGCTCGATCGTCGGCCGAGTCAAGGACATGATCATCCGCGGGGGCGAGAACATCTACCCGCGCGAGGTGGAGGAATGCCTGATCCGCCATCCGACGGTGAGCGACGCCCAGGTCTTCGGCATTCCGGACGAGAAACTCGGCGAGCTGGTCTGCGCGTGGATCGTCGCCAAACCGGGAACGGAGGTTTCCGAACAGGAACTGCGGGCAGCCCTGAACGGGCAAATCGCCCACTTCAAGATTCCGACGCACATCCGGGTCGTTGACGAATTGCCGATGACGGTCACTGGAAAACCGCAGAAATTCGTGATGCGCGGCAAGATGATCGAGATGCTGGCGAAATGAGCGAATTCAATTCGCATGACTGTCCTCCCCGCCCTCTAGGTCGCTTCGAGTTTCCGGTTTCTGAGCTACGCATCGGCAGGGACCTTGCAGCTGAGTCATGCAATTTTCCTGGAGCGGAGTCGTGCGTGGCAAAAGTGACGAGAACGGGTGACAGGATTGGTGAGCTTATGAGCGGGAAGTTCCCCATTTGCTGCCTGCGCCCAACATTGGGCTTTCGGTGAGAGAGGGGGTGATGCCCATGACCGATGACGCAGCAAGATCCCGAAATTTGATCGGCGGGCGGCAGGGCGGGATTGGCGGAAGCGACCCCGCGCGCATCGTCGGGCGGGATTCCGGACGGAGGACCACGATCATGAAACGGCTTCGTCCGAACTGTCAGAGTCAAGTCAGTAAGGTTCTCGAGGATTGCAGCAGCGAAGTCGAGGAATCGAACAAGGGTTCGGACACCAACGTACCTTGCTTCGTCACGCGGAGACCATTTTCCGTCGGTTGCTCGGTGAATTCGAACCGGGTTCAAGAAGATCAAAATGACGAATCTTGGAGCTACCAAGGAAGCCGGCGGGGCAGTGGTGCCGAGACGGTGCTGGCTTTGCTGCAGAGGTCCCTTTTCATGAATCGGCATTGAATTCCGCAAACGGACTTTAAGAATTCGGATGAAGTACCTTTCCTACGAGCTTCTCGACTCACTTTCTGCCGTGGTCCGGAACGGTTCTTTCGTCGCCGCTGCAGAGAATTTGGGCGTGTCCCAGTCCGCCGTGTCTCAGCGGGTGAAACTGCTCGAGGAGCGCGCCGGGACGCCTCTCGTCATTCGGGGGCGCCCCTGCAGCGCCACGCAGATCGGTGCGCTGCTTTGTCGACATCTCGACGACGTGAGGCTCCTGGAGCATGATCTCCTCTCGACCCTTCCGCAGGTGGATGCGGTGGTGTCCGAGCGGCCGGTTGCGGTGCGACTGGCCGTGAACTCCGACAGCCTCGCGAGCTGGTTCCCGGAAGTGGTGTGCAAAGCGGGCAGCGAGCTGGGCCTGCGGCTGGAGGTCGTGCGGGACGACCAGGAGCACACGGTCGACCTGCTCAGATCCGGACAGGCAATGGCTGCGGTGACCTCGGAAGGCGCACGCATCAACGGGTTCCGCAAGATCGCTCTCGGCAGGCTCGACTTCCTCGCCGTCTGCGCACCGCAGTTTCATTCCGAACAATTTTCAGGTGGCGTGACGCCGGAGTCACTGTCGCGGGCGCCCTGCCTCCTGTTCGACGGCAAGGACCGCTTGCTGCATGGCTGGGCGCGCTCCCTGTTCGGCGAGAAGGTCCAGCTCACAGGCCACTGGCTTCCCGACCTGCACAGCCAAGTAAGTACCCTAGCCCGGAAATCTCACCATATGATGCTGCATGGGGCCGGAATCCGTTATATATGTAGATGAACCAACCACTTACATACAGACGGAGGCCAGACCCCATGCAGACACAGTGCATCGGCGCAGCGATCGGTTTCAAGCCCCTCGGACGGCGCAGCGTCACGGCGGATTTCGACGGCGGGCGGATGTCGTCGGACGGCGGCGCGCTT
>JAJEAY010000054.1 GCA_022824145.1 Rhodobacter sp.
TGCGACCCTCTGCTTCCGTTCATCCGGCATCAGTCGATCTCTCAGTCTGACTTTGCCGGGCTGCCGCATACTGTGGGCAGCACTTGAACAGGAGACCACGGATATGGCCAATGGCACCGTGAAATTTTTCAATACTCAAAAGGGCTTCGGCTTCATCGAAACCGACACAGGCGGCAAGGATGTCTTCGTCCACATCTCCGCCGTCGAACGCTCTGGCCTGACCGGCCTTTCGGACGCACAGAAGGTGTCCTTCGACGTTGAGACAGGCCGTGACGGCCGTGAGAGCGCCACCAATCTCGCGCTCGTTTGACCTGACACCTGCCGGGTGCCCCGACGGGTGCCCGGCTCACGTCGGGAAGCACCAATGATCCAGACGGTGGATCGCGAGACCTCCTTCTCCGCAACGGATTGACCCCCTGGATCCTGGTGGTGCCCAAGCACGGACGACATGGCGCCCTTGATCTTGCGGACCTTGCGCCAGGTCAACATGCTCGCGGCGTTGAGACGCGGCCAACTGATCGACGATGAGCGCGGTGACGACGCGGAAAGGCGCATCGCGGTCGCTCGGGAAATTCAGGAATGGCTGCGCAAGTGTCGCAAAAAACGACCCTCTTCGGACTCACAGGTCGACAATCTGCGGCGAATTCCCCTGCGCTCGTACGGGGCATTCTGATGCTCATGCGTTGAGGTTCGGTGCCAAGAAGCGTCCCTGGACCCGCTCACCGGAGTCAAGCGGCGGCCCACGAAACGGCTTCCGATGCCTCCCCTGTCCTTGCACTCATCTGCCTGCCTCACCGGGCATGGCATCCTGATCGCTGCTGCCGAGAGAGATCGCCGACGCCCGCTCGGGCGCAATTCCCAGTCGCGCCGCTCGTTTGAGGAGCGCCTTGAAAGAGGACGGATACCACGTCGCACGTCCACGGGGCGTCGGCTCGCGCATCTCCTCGAGCATGTTGCACATCTCCCGCAGGGTGACGTCCGGACGTGCCGCACGCATCGCGGCAACCGGTACAGGGTCCATCGGTACAAAGATACATGAAGCGACATAGGTTTCTGCGCCTCCGGCAACGTGGGTCCGCAGCGAACAGCGGCCTGAACAGCGACGCGGGGCTGAGCCGAGGACCTGTTGTCCGGCAGCGGATCGTACCCGCTTCGTGATTCCGCCGACCCGGCCGTGGCTTGCCTTCACTCCGACCCTCCTGTGAATTTCACGAATGCTGAGACTGGTCGAGACAGCCGGAATCCTCCCCCTGAAACCGGCGGCCTGAAACCGACGTGGTTTCGGGGGGAGGCAGAGAGGGCGAGACGCTTGTCAGAACTGGACAATCCGCCGCTGGCTATGTCGCCTCCCGTACCTTTGTGCCGACAAACCGAACTCTGGATTCAGGTGATCGACAGAGCAGTTCAACTCGAGATGCTCAGGCGGCGGACAGCAAGCCTGTTGACAATCCGGCTTCCACGTCGACGGTTGAATCCCCGGCGATCCGGAATTCGGCGGAAATCCCGTTTGCACGGCAAAGCGCGATGCCACCGGCGCAGTCCCAGATGCCTTCGCAGCCAACCTCCAGATATCCCGACAACCGACCAAGCGCGACAAAGAGGAGGGAAATAGCGCATGAGCCCAGTGACACGATGTTGAAGCCCCGTGATTCGATCACGTTCTCCAGCACAGCACGGTCGGTGCCGTTCCAGTTCGCATTCCGTCCGACGCCAAAACAAGGTCGTACCTGCGTGCTCGCCAAGACCGTCGCTCCGCGGACTGCGAATCCGATTCCGGGTCCGCCGACCGCGGTCAATCCAAGAGCCGGCGCATGAACGCCGCCCAGGCGCGGCAGGTCACCCTTCATCCGGGCAATGGAAATGCACCAGAGCGGGAGCCCTGAAAGGAAGTTCGACGTCCCGTCGATGGGGTCGATCGTCCAGTACGTCCCCGTCGGATTGCCGCCGAACTCTTCCCCGCTCAGGCCGTCATCGGGAAATGCCAGGGCCAGCTGCTTGCACAACGCCCGCTCCAGCGCTTGGTCGGCATCGGAGACGAAATCACCGGGCGACTTTTCCCGTACTCGGCGTTTGTCGATCTGCTCGGACATGGCGAGTGCATGCTTTCCGGAGGCGTCCAGGATCGCCATGACAGTCTCGATGTCCTCCTGCCCGGAAGGCACTTGCCGGTCGGTCAGCATCCACGGAACCCTGATGCCTTAAGCCAGTCCAGGACGAATGGCGCATCGTCTGTCTGGATGACGGTTGCACCATGCGCGATCCAGAATCCGTAGACGCTGTCCGGGGCGATTCTGCCGAGTTCGCAACTTCGCCCGCCGTTCCACTGGTGGTGCCCGGGAATGTGCGGATTTACGAAGAGCGTGTTCACGAAGAGGCGAATATTGTTTTCGGCTGCGATCCTGCGGGCTTCCAGGGAGAACAGAGGGCCGCCGTCAATCGTCATGCCTCTGCGGGCCAGAAGATTGTAACCCGCATCACTGCCGTAGCCGTAGTCTACAATGCACTCGATGCAGGTTGGAGACAGGAGGTCGCAGGCTGATTCCATGCCTTCAAGGCCGTCCCGACTGTCGACCAGGACGGGAATGAAATCGACCGGATCCGGGGTCAGTGACATGATCTCGGCCACGCGCTCGAACCGGGCGGCGTCTCCCAGGTTCGACTTTATCGTAAGCTGACTCGAGACGCCGGCTTCCGCGGCGATTCGCGCGATTTGCGGGATCGCCTCGATGCCCGTCTTCAGTTCCACGTTCACGAGCATCCTGTCGCCCAATGCGTGGAACACCTCTTCGAGGCTTGGAATCCTTGCTGGGAATTCCCGTCGAGTTTCCGGATGAACCAGCGGTACCTCCTTGAGTTCCGAATACCTGCAGGACGCGATTTCACCCCTGGCCGCCGTCGTCCGGTCCAAGGTCGCGTCGTGCATGACGACAGCGGTACCGTCGGAGGTGAACCGCACGTCGATCTCGACGAAGTCGCAGCCGATCCGACGGGCGCGTTCGACGGCGGGCACGGAATTCTCGGGAAGGATGACACGGTCTCCGTCGAGGAATGCGCCACGGTGAGCCACCACGAACACCTCTCCAGGATGGTCGTTGGGATTACGGAAACGATCGGCCAGGCTGGTTGTCGGCTGCGGCATCGGTTGTCCTCCGTTCATTTCCCGCCGCCCAGTCCATACTTGTCGGCAAGCGTGATTATTACGAGCGAAAACGCCATGATGAGCGTGATGTACACCAGGTTGATCGCTGCCTGCTCCGGGTTCGAAGACCTTGCGCCTTCGAAGAGTGCGATGGATAGCGGCCTGTTGTTCACGTTGAACAGGAATGCGGACATGGAGTATTCGCTCAGGATTCCGTTCAGCGTCATTGCTCCGATGAGGATGACGACCGGAAGCACCAGGGGCATGGTCACCCGCAGGAACCGGTAATGCGCGGGCGCGCCCAATGACTGCGCGGCCTCGTTCAGGGCGGGATCGAGGGAAAAGAACGCGGCCCGCAGGAAGCGCATCATGATGGGGATACTCACGATTGCGTAGCCGATGGGCAAGATCCAGAACCCGCCCAGAAGAACCCTGTTTGCGACGAGCAGGTTCGGTTCGTCATAGGTCAGGATCAACCCGACCGCGATGAAGGGGGCGGGCAGGATCCACGGCACCATGAACGATAGATCGAGAGAGGTCGTGCCGATGTTCGTGTTTCTATGCGCGAGATTGACGACGAACAGGCTGATCAGGATCCCGGCAACGGTGGCGCTGGCGCCCATGAGAAGGCTGTTCTTGAGCGGGACAAACGCCGTGTTCTGCGAAAACACGGTGACGTAGTTCTGCAACGTCAGGCTTCCGGGCAGCACCTCCGTTCCGATGGACCTGGCCGGCGCCAGCGAAAAGAGAACGACCAGCGCGATCGGGACTAGCTGGATGACCGCAATGGCATAGGCGGCGGCGTGAACCGCCACGTTCACGACGGGACTGGCTATGCGGATGCGTTCGATGGGGACAGGCGTCTTCGATCCCCCGATGTAGCTGCCCCGCCTTTCCACGTACTGCATGGCGGCAATGCAGAGGATCACGGCGATTCCGAGACCTATCGACAGCATGGCGGCCATGTCTGGCCGCCTGAGCGCGTTCAACGTCAGGATCAGCTCCGTGACCATGTCGAAGCGACGCCCGCCCAGGACCGCCGGAATCGCGAATGAGCCGAGAGACTTGTAGGTGACAAGCAGGGTCGTCGCGAAGACGGTCGGCAACAGGACAGGTAGCACTACCCTGACGAAGGCTTGCATGTTGGTGGCGCCGAGACCTCTTGCAGCCTCGACGGTCGAATAGTCGACCCGGCGGATCGCCGCCCTCAGGAAGAAAAAATGGAAACTCGTCAGAAGGAATGTGTGCGCAAAGACAACCGCCAGGATGCCGGTAAACCAGTCGTTCGGAAGGGCAGGCCACACGGACTGCAGCATTCTGGTGAGTGCACCGGTCTGGCCGTAAACGAATCCGTAACCGGTCGCCGCAGCCACGGAAACGAATATCAGCGGGGTCGAATAGGCGAAACGGAGAAATCCCCTTCCACCGATCCTGAGGTATTCCAGAACCGCGACCTGAAAGATTCCGACGACATTTACAGTGATGATCGAAAGGCCGGTTACAATGAGCGTGTTGACGATGGCTGTTCGAACCCTCCGGGATCCGGCCAGTTCGTCGACCGCTGCGAGGCTGATGTCTCCGTCCGGCGCGAATGCGAACCGGAGAACCGAAAAGATCGGTGCATAGATGAAGCTGACTGCGCACCAGATCACGACGGTGAGCAGGATCGAACGAACCAGGGGAACTCGACCGATGCCTGGCAGCGTCATGGCGGTTCGTTGAAGCTGAGGATCCGTTCACAGACCAGGTTCAGGTTCACGTCCTGCCCGATGTTCAGGTTCCTGACAGCGGCTCCGCTCAGGACCAGGCATTGCAGCGGCTCGCCGAGCACCTCCAGGAACAGTCGCGTCATCGACCCGAGATAGTCGACGTCCGTGACGGTCGCTTGCATGCTGTCCGCATCTCCGGCCGCAGCCAAGGTCACGTGTTCCGGACGGATGAAATGCCGCTTGCCTGCGCCGAGACCCAGAACCCGCGCGACATTTCGGCCGATCTCGTTTGCGGCCCCCACGAACTGGCAGACGAACGGTGTTGCTGGAGACTCGTACAGTTCCCGTGCCGTTCCGACTTGTTCGGCATGCCCTGCGTTGATCACCAGCAACCTGCTGGACATCGACAGCGCCTCTTCCTGGTCGTGAGTGACAAACACGGCCGTGAACCCCATGTCCCGCTGAAGCCGCTTGATCTCGTGACGCATGTCTTCCCGGACTTTCGCGTCGAGATTCGAAAGCGGTTCATCGAACAGCAAGACCTGTGTGCCCATGACGAGGGACCGTGCGACGGCCACGCGTTGCTGCTGCCCGCCGGACAGTTCGGCGGGTTTCTTTCCGGCGTGCTGCTTGATGCCGGTTGCTTCGAGCACGGCATCGACGGCACGCGAAATCTCCTTTCCTGATCTGCGCGCCACCCTCAGTCCAAAGGCAACGTTTTCGGTGACCGTCATGTGCGGGAACAATGCGTAGTTCTGAAACACCATGCCCACGTTGCGCTTTTCCGCGGGAAAGTCGGTTACGTCCGTTCCGTCCACCGTGATCCTTCCCGACGCGACCGGCACGAATCCCGCGATGGCACGCAGGATGGTTGTCTTGCCGCAGCCGGACGGGCCGAGAAGGGTAAAGAACTCTCCCGATTCAATTCGGAGACTCATCGGGCTAATGACTTCGTGCCGCCCGTATCTGATGCTCACGTCGTCAAGTTCAATCATATGCGGGCGTTGCTCTGAACCGGTTTGCGGTCGGGCACCACGGGAGAACTGATGCCCGACCGTCTGGACGGATTGCGAAATCACTTGATGTCGAGTTCGATGCGCTGGATCCAGCCGTCGATCCTTGGCGCCACGACATCCCAGTCGATCGATTGCGGCTGGAGAAGGGTTGCGTTCCTACTGACCGCGTCCGGGGCCGCCGCAATCGCGTCGGGGTGAACCGGAACCTGACCGAATTGCTCGGCATAAGCGGCCATGAATTCCGGAGACCCGAACCAGTCCACGAAGGCCTTGGCGTCATCAAGCTGATCCGTCCCCTTCATGATGGCAATTCCCTCGGCGATGAAGGGCGTTCCGCCTTCGGTATCCACCATGACGGCCTTGTAGCCAACGTTTTCCGCCAAGCGCCCGACACCGCCGAACCAGTTCAGGTCTATGACGGCTTCGCCGTTGACGAAAGCCGCGGTCTTGGCATCCGCGCTGTCCACGACGATGGCATTGTCATAGAGTTCTTGCATGAAGTCCCAGCCCGCGTCGGAGATTTCGCCGCTTTCATCGGCGAATCGAAGCAGCATCCCTGTCAGGTAGGTCTTCGTCGTCTGCCAGGTGGTGGGTCCGATGACGTATTTCCCCGCATGCCGGTCTTCAACGAGATCCAGCCAGCCTGCGGGAGCTTCGGTTTCCGGCAGCGCGTCCGCGTTGTACGCGATCACGATCGGCGTCTGCCAGAACTTGTAGACCATGTGATCCGCATCGTCGCGGTAGACCTCGGGCAAACCGTCGGCCCATTCCGGAACATATGGCAGGAACAGTCCTTCAGCCTTCAAGGTGGCCATCGCGGCATCAATCAGGCCAAACACGACGTCAGCCTGCGGGTTCGCCTTTTCGGCAAGGATGCGGTCAAAGAGCTCACCGCCGCCGGCCGTCAGGATCGATACGTCATGTCCGGCGGAACCGGCTTGCTCGGCGATCCACACGGCACGCTCTTCACCTTGCGGCGAGTATATCACGAGCGGCTCCGCGGTTGCCGCCGAAGTTCCGAGAAAGCACAGCAATGCCGTCGCGCGGGTCAGCCAATACTTCATTGTCATTGGACATTTCTCCTCTACTGTATCGCGTTTTCTCACGGGTTTCTGCGTGAGGCTTCACGCTGGAATCAGACTGCATAATAAATTACGTTGTGTAAAGTAATATTTTCATGACACTGTGTGCCCCGTGGGACCGAGGAGATGACTCATGATGCTGCTTCCCAGGGAACTGTCGCTGAACGAACGCAGGCTGGTCGAGCTGGTGTTTCGGCACGAACGCATCGCCAGGGTCGACCTTGCGGCTGCGGCCGACATAACCCCGGCCAGCGTCACGAGGCTGGTGGCCGGACTGATGGCGCTCGGTCTGTTCTCGGAATCAACTCTCAAGGACGGCGCTCGCGGCCAGCCCAAGAAGCTTCTCGAGATCCGGCGGCAGCAGTTCTGTTCACTTGGTTTCTATCTCTTCACTGACAAGATTCAGGCAGCACTCATCGACTTTGGCGGCAAGGTGATCGCGCAGGACAGCAGATCATTGGGAAAAGGTTCCGCAGAAAACGTCGTGGAGGCCATGAACGTCCTCACGGAGGAGTTGCTGCCCGCTGTCCGCGGCACCGGGCGCGTCTTCTTGGGAGTAGGTCTCAGTCTCCCAGGCAACTTCGGCTCCTTCGGGAAGTCCGTCGAAGCCCATGAGGCGTTTCTGGGTCTCGACGGTTCCGCCATCCAGAAAGCGCTCCTGAACTATGGAGAGTGGCCGGTCTTTCTGGAAAACGACGGTACGTCCGCGGCTCTCGGTGAGTATCTGTTCGGCGGCCACGATGCCGACACCCTCTTCATGCTGCACATCGGCGCTGGGTTTGGCGGCGGTGCGGTCCTGAACGGGCGGCCCTATCGAGGGCATAACGGGAATGCCTGCCTGCCCGGAGCGCTCTTTCCGTACGGCCAGCCTCGACCGACCCTTCAGGATCTGGAAGAGTTTCTCAAGGATCTGGGACTTGAACCATCCTCCGTCTTTGACGCCGAGAGAAACGCCGCGGTCCTCTCACCGGAGCTTGAGGCGTGGAAGAACCGGGCCAAGGAGCAGATCAAGATGGCGGTCCGGCTGGTCAGCGGACTGTTTGACCCAACGGCGATAGTGATGGGCGGAATGCTCCCATCTTTTTTGAGTGACATCATCGCGGCGGAGATTGCGCGCGAAGGGGTCGAAGGGCCCTCGCGCGGGCTGACGGCCGCACCCTTGTACTCAACAGGCCTAGGTGACCTTTGCGGTCCGGTCGGTGCGGCGAGCGTCCCGTTCTTTCGAAGTTTTTTTCCGGGTTCAACCTCACTTTCCGACTAGCCGGAACTTGACATGGGAAATTCCCGCGTATGTCATTTGCCGAATTTCACCAACGTACCAGCCTAATTTCAGCCAAAGTAGCCGTTCAATGTCACCCAACGTAGCCTCCCAATATCATCATGGCAGCCACCTGGAGCGAAGCGACGCGATCAGGCTGTGTTAGGCAAGTTGGTCTCATGCGAGACTGTTCAGCCGGCGGCCCACTGGCGCCGAGCTTCGTGCAGCGCGAGGGTCACCGCTGCGTGAGGAATTTCACGAGGCGCTTCCCGGGTTCGGGCCGGGGTTCGGACGAGACCCCCGTCTTCGCCGGAAACTGCGGTGTGAAAGGGGCCCGGCATCGTTCGTGCCCTGCAGGTCGGCCGTGCAAGCTCGCTCAAAGCCTTATCCGCCAGATTCAGTAGCTCGCGGACTCTGATTCCCCTGAATTGTCGCGTTCGATCCCACGCGATTTCGCAATGCCTTCGTTCAGTGCATTCCAGGGCACGGGAGCGGGAATGTTCGCGGCCAAGAGCAAATTGAGGGTTCCGGAGGCCCGGGACCGAGCGTCCGCGTCCGGCAACGTGTCCAGGTGGGGGCTCTTTCCGAGAGAGATGCCGTGCAATTCGATGAAGGTGAAGCTGCGGTATAGGCGCTGCATATGTTGCGCCTTTTCGGAGGTGCCGTCCCCGGCTCAGGCCGCAGGCCCTGCGTCGGGGCCCGGCCCGCCGGCGCGGACCAGGTAGGTGCGGAAAGACGGGATCGGGGAGTGGACGGTGCCGTCCACACGTTCCTGCAAAGCGCCACGATGGATCAGGTGCATGTAGAAGTCTTCGGCATCCATCCCCTTCGGCAGCCGATGGCCCGCGATGTCCGTGACATTGTCCTCGATCAGCGCGAGCGCGCCGGACAGTTTCGTGCCGTCCTTCAACCGTCCAAGGACCGCGGCGGTCAGGCCGTCGGCCTTCTTCATCGCCGCGCTCTGCTGGTGCTGGTAATAGCGGATGCGGCTCTCCGCCGCCTCGGTCTCGACCCGCGCCCAGCCGACGCGGGCGAGGTCGCCCTCGCAGCGCTCCGCCTCGTCCGCGAGAGCCCGGGTCGCGAAATGCAGGTGGCGCGGCCAGCCCTCGCAGGGCGCGGCCAGGGCCTCGAGCCGCGCCTCGTGCCCGGTCGGGTCCATCCCGAAATGCCGGCAGAAGCCCAGCATCAGCCCCACGCTGTCCTCCGCGTCAAGCCCGCCGATCTCGTGGATCGTGGTGCCGCGGGTCAGGTCCATTTCATGCGCCGCGTCCCTGGTGTTGCCCAGCCCGGCGAGGACGAGGCTGAGCGGCAGTCCCCGGACGGCGTTGTGGATCCCGCGGAGGAATAGCGCGTGCGGCTGTGTCGTGCTGCCGGGCAGCGCCTGCGCCTCGTCGACCGCGACGATGACGGGCACCTCCCATCTCTCGCGGGGATAGTGTCCCGCGAGGTCGGACAGGGACTGCGGCGCGGGAACGTCCGTCAGCCGGCCGATGTCGAGGGAGACGCTGGGGAGCCCCGCGTTGAGGCTCACGACCGCCTTGCGGAGGATCTCGCGCCAGCGCGGCCGCTCCAGGCAGGCGGCGGCGGCGATGGTGTGAAGCACCTGCGGCAGGTTCTCGACTATCTCGCTGCTCTCGAACGTCACGACGCGGGTCTGTCCGGGCACGTCGTGCCCCTTGGCCGACCGCTTGACCAGCTCGGCGAGGATCGAGCTCTTGCCCGCACCGGGCGCGCCCTGGACGATGCGGGTGTTCTTCGGCGCGCCGCCCTGCATCGTCGGCGGATCCTCCGGCCCCGGATCCTTGCTCTCCCAGGCCAGGCCGGACGCGCCCTCGATGTCTTCCAGGACGTTCCCGCGCCCGGCGAAGACCGGCGGCGGTGCACCTTCGGTCTTTCTCGTGAACTCCAGAAGCCCTTGGGCGTCGAACGTCATGACGCAGTCTCCTGCTGCAGTCGATGTCCGGAGCCATCATGCCACGAAACGCGCCCGAACGGAAGGAGCCGCTTCCCGAGCATGCCGCATGCCGGGGCAAGCGCTCTCATGTTCAACGCGGACGGTCTTGCGGTCGGTGATAGCCTGTATCTTGGTGACGGCGGCGCGTTCAAGGATATCGACTTGATGGGCGCACGTGTCGGCGGGAACGTAGGGCTTGATGGCGTGCGGGTGGTGGCGCCGGGAACGATTTCCGTCTCGTCATGGCGCACGCCCAGCTTCCGGCATATGCCGTCCTATGGCTGTCCGACTGATTCGCGGCAGGAAGCCCGGCGGCTCCCCGGCCGCATCCTGCGCAGCCGTGAGGGAGACGGCCATGAAGACCGTCCGATGCGGGGAAGGCGGCGGAACGGCTCCCTATAGCGCGACAATCTGGATGAGAGTCCGTATTGCCTCAATTGGGAATGTTACTGTCGGCCGCACCGTTGCCTCGTCAGGAATGCTACCGGAGACCCGGCGGTTCTGGAAGTCGCATTTGGGGTGATTCCGGTGACAGGCCGACCCTTCCGGATTTCCTCTTTTTCCAATGTACAAAAAGCCGGCTGCTGTTGCGGGTCCTGTCGGATTCGTGGGCGGGAGGCGCGGGAGTGTGGGCAGGCGGCGGTCAACGCCCCGCGTTGTCCACGGGCTGTCCACACGGCCTGGAGGGCTCGTCCACGATTCCACAGGATCGCGGTCGTCGCGGACGCCACCCGTCACGTTCCCGCGCATTCAGGATCAGCGCGCGCACCTGTGCCCGTCTGAACGCCCTGCGGAACCCACTCGTCGGTCGATGATCCAAAGATCGCTTTCCGGACCCTTTCCTGCCGCCGGATCCTCACCCGGCGCTGCAGCGTTCGCAGCAGGCTGTCCGGGTACAGGCCGGGATGTTCCTCCTGCAGCTGTTCCAGCAACTGCCGGCTCGTGCGCAAGGGTTCGGCATCAAACCGTTCCCGCAGCTGGTCCGTGACCTTCCCGAACGGATCGGGCCGGAGACGGCCCCGTTTCGGCCGGGGCTTCGGCCTGGCCGCTGGCCGAACCTCCCCGTCCTCCCAGGCCGTGCGCAGCGCGGCAAGGAAGGCATCCAGCGAGGTCTCCTCCGATCCGGCCTGCGACCCGACGCCATCCGCAAGATCGGCGATCTCCTGCTGCCCGCGTCGCATCTGCCGCATAAGACGGACCGGATCCAGCCGATCCTGAAGCTCGCTGACCGCATCCCGCACGGCCTGGGACGTGCGGGCGTCATCGAGCAGCCGCCGGCACGGTGCTGCCGGCCGGTGGCAGCTTTTCCGGGCCCGGGCCCCGTCCCGGGTCTTCTCCGAGAGCCTGAACGAAGGCTGGAAGAAGTTCACGGACAGGCGCGCCGTCCCTTAGAGCCGGGACAGGGCCGCCGCCGCCGGCACGCCCTCGAGGCGGCGGTATCCGACGACGCGCCGGACGACGGAACCGTTCTTCCGTTCCGCGAACGCCCGGTCGTTCCTGTGCCAGGGCCGGCTGCGCGTGAACCCGGTCCCGCGACCTTCGCAGTACTCCAGCAGCGTCCCGTTCATGAAGACGCTGTCGCTGTCCACGTCGAAGCCGGGCAGGTCGAACGGCAGGCGTCTCCACAACTCCCCGGGGGTCTCCCGCACGAGGGTCTGCTCCCGATACGGAACCGGAGCGCATTCGGTCCATCCCGTGGCGATGTCCGTGATGGCCGGCGATTGCGGAAAGCTCCCGCGCGCGGCCGGACCGCTGCGCGCGACCAGGCCGCCCTCCATGAACCCGGGCGCGGATCCTGCCAGTCCAGCCCGGTTCGCACCGGAATCCGCCGCGGCATCCATCGCCTGCACGCCGGTCTGGACACCTTCGGACAGGGCCGGATGCCCGTGCCGCTCCATCGCCTTCACAAGCGACGGCAGTAGGACATGCAGCCGCTTGCCGCACATCCGGTCCGATGCCTCCCGAAAGACGGCCAGCGCATCCTGAACCCCGTCGCCGTACCTCACGTTGCGCGGCATCCCGTCACGCGCCTCCGTCGATCCCGAACCTCGAAGCAAACGGATCGCATGCTTGCGGCGATACCCGGTCACCGACACGGATTCGTCCAGGATCCGCGACTTTTCCGAACGCTCCGCCTCACGGTAGCGCTGGCGCAGCATCTCAAGCAGTTCGCATCGAGCCGACATGCTCGGTTTCCTCACTCTCCTGACCCCAGGACAATCTGTTTGGGTAACATTTTTGATGAGGCAACGGATCCATCGAAAGTAACGCTTTACGTGAGGCAACGCGCATCAGGATATAGGCTATATAGGGGATTGAGGGGAGCAGCAGCCACGGCAAAATGGGAAGCAGCGGCGTGACGTTTGTTGACCACAGCGCCGGTGTCATCACAACCCTTGGCAGGAGCAGCAGAATGATGCCCCACCATGTCAGATATCGTCCGTTATCCGTGCGGCGGCCAAGAATGAACCTGGCGCAGAGTGCGGCCAGAGATACCAGTCAGACCGAGAAGAAATCGGTGTAAAACACCGTTCCATACGCGCCAAGATTGAAGCTGATTTGCCATGTGGCCAGCGTGAGGCCGATACATGCGAAAGAGAATGTACCGGCCTCGTCGCGTCGAAACTTCTCAGTCATAGGTCAGGGTTAACGTCTCTGAGGTGGGCAGTGATTGGCAGGTCAGGATTGCGCCCCCTGCGACGTCTTTATCTTCCAGCGCCATGCGAGCGCGCATGTGGACGTCGCCGCTCTTCAGCTTGGCGCGGCAGGTCCCGCAGACACCCGATCCACAGGAGAACGGCGGCTTGATCCCGGCCTGCCTCGCGGCTTCCAAAACCGTTTGGCCCTTAGCAATGTCCACGCTATGGGTCTCGCCGCCCAGAGTGATCTTTGCCTGTGCAGCGACGCCTTCGACGCTGGTATCCAGATCCACCGTCCCGCCGTAGCTTTCCATGTGGATGCGCGATGCAGGCACGTCGAGCGACATCAGCGCGGCTTTGACCGCGCCATTCATTCCGCCGGGGCCGCAGACGTAATACTGCGCGTCCTGTGCGTAGGGCGGGTTTTCGCTGATCAAGGCCTCAATAGCCGCCTTGTCGATCTTGCCCGAGCGCCAATAGTCTGCACTGGACCACCAGCCGAGTTTGGAGAACACATGGTGGAGGGTCATGCGGTCAGGGTTGGCTTCCCATGTCGCATTGATCTCGTCCTCCAAGAGGATGCTTTTTTCGTTGTTGTTGCCATAGGCGAGATGGGCGAAGGAGTTCGGCTCTGCTTCCATGACAGACCTGAGCATCGAAAAAAGCGGTGTGATGCCCGAGCCTGCACCAAAGAAGTAATGTGTACGGCGTTCACTCTCCCTGGGGTCGAGGCAGAAACTTCCGTTCGGCGGCATGACCTCGATCACATCGCCCTGTTTCACACGGTCGTTGATGTGGTTGCTGACAATGCCTTCCTTGACCCGCTTGACGGTGATGCGCAGGGGCGCGCCGGTATAGGGCGACGACGAGATGGAATAACTGCGCCGCTGTTCGTCGCCATTGACCATGAAGCGGAACGAAAGATGTTGGCCGGGACGCCACAAGAACTCCTCTTGCAGGTTTGCGGGCACATCGAACATGACCGTCTTTGCCATGCCGCCAATTTCTTCGCGGGTGTCCAGAACGGTCAGGGGGTGGAAATCGCTCATTTGCCGTCTCCCAACCACTCCAGAACAATTCTCTGATGCTCCAGCACCTGGCTTTCGCCTTTCGCTGCTGGTCCGGTTTCAAAATAGGGCGATTTCAATGAAGCTTGTTGCTGTTCACAGGCATAGATGTCTTCGGCGGTGAAGTCGCCGCTGACCATTGGGTCATCCTCACCCATCGCGTCGTAGTTGGCGTACTTCCCTGACAGACCGAACTTGGTCCAGAACATCGACGATTGGATCTGCTGCGATGCGAACTTCCAGCCGGAGGAGTTGGAGATCCGGCCCCGGTTGTGAACACGGGATAGTTCGGGCCCTAGCGGTTCAATGATGAAGACATTCCATCCATCTTCGGACCCGGCAAGACCAATACCGGGCCAAAGCATGGGCACCCAAGCACCGCTCATGTCTTCGGGGATTACGCGCGGCGCAATCAGCTTGCTGTCCTGATCCTTGGCAAAGCTCTCTACGGGCGGTTCCCAGAACATATAGTGGGGCCCTTCCCAATGGAACTTGGCAGCCCTGTGATCATACATCTGAAGCGTGCCGGAGTGCAGGTGGCTGAGGTGGTAAACGTCGATATAATTCTCGACGACGATCTTCCAGTTTGCCTTGATCTCATAGCTTTGGTTCAGGGCTTCATATTCCACCATTTTCTCAGGGACATGGGGCCCGATATGCGGCTCTACCGGACCGAACCACTCAGCGATGGAGGGCGCATTCGGGTCCGGGTGGACAAACAGCATCGACTTCCAAATATCCACCTTCGCGGGCTTCAAACCAAGGCAGGTTTTGTCCACCTGCCCGAACTCCTCATGTTCTTCGGGCACGGAAATCAGATTGCCTTCAAGGTCATAGGTCCAGTCGTGATAAGGACAGGTCAGCGCCTTCTGCGTCTTGCCCACAGCACGAATAAGCTGCGTGCCCCGGTGCCGGCAGATGTTGTGGAACGCCCTCAAACGGCGGTCACGGCCCATAACGATGAAGATGTTGTTTAGACCTGCCTGCACGGTGATGTATTGGCCAGGCTCGCTGACATCTTCCATGAACCCGGCGTAACGCCATGTTTTTGAGAAGATATCGCGCTGTTCGCGGTCAAACCATTTCTGGCTGGTATAGGCCTCGGCGGGCAAAAGATGCAGCATGTTTTCCATTGGGTTAGTCCTCCTCAGGATGGGTTATGCGAGTGACGGGAAGAAATCGCCCAACAGCATGAACAGGCCAAGCACGCCCCAGGTGATCTGAATGCACCAGAACAGAATCGGATCAGAGACGCGGTAAACGTCCGTGAGCAAGAACGCCTGTCCATTCACAAAGTTCGGAATTATCCAGTAGAGAAACAGCAGGCCCCAAAGGAACTGAAAGCCAAAGAACATTGATATCATCAGGGCGGCGAAAACGATGTAGTTCGCGGTTTGGCTGCGTTTCATGACTTTTTCCCCAGTTTTTCGCAAAGTGAATTTGCGAGTGTTTTCGATAGATGGCGCCAATCACTTGGCATGTCTAAAGCGTCAAGAGACGCTGAGTTAAAGTAGAGCGCCACGATGCCGTGGGCTGCAATCCTTCGCGTTTCTTGTGGGGCTTCTGGGTAGCTGCGTTCCAAAACCTCAGCCACTTGTGTTTCAAACCTCAATATCGACGTCCGGCACGCCTCTCTTAACGCATCATCCTCTCCGGCCTTCGCAGTCAGAGCAGCAAAGACCATGATCAAGTCAGGCGAAGATTTCGACGATTCAGAAAACAAGATATCAACCATGGCGGTTGCAGCATCCGAATCCGGCAACGCTCTGACCAAGTCGTTTGCTGCACTATCAAATTCACCAAGCACATAGTCTTGCAAGGCACTGATCATCTTGTCTCGATTGCCGAGATGATGCCGGATCAGCGGCCGGGTCAGACCCGCCTCTTTCGCAATCGTGCTTAATGTCGCGCCATCAAGACCCATCCGAGCGACACAGCGCACAAAAGCCTCCATCACCTGAGCGTAACGTTCATCGCGGTTTGATGGACGGCCCGCCATCTTATTGCCAGTACTTCAGGCGCAGGGTGACCCTGGCGTCCGGGGCAGCGCTGACGGCGGCATCTTTAAATTTTGGCGGCAATCCACTGGGACCCATTGCCGCAAAAGAATAGCCTTCGGTCGGCACTTGCCCGTCCATACCCAATTCGCTGTCGTTGTCTTCATCATGCAGAACGGCAACTGCATAGGGGCCACTGGGAAGGTTGTGCAGCGTCACCGACACCCTTTCCGAACTGGCTGGCAGAACAGCGAGAGCCACGGCGCGGTCAATGTTCATGTTCTCAAAAGCTTCAGCCTGATCAAACGCCGCGACCACAACCGATCCCTCGGCATTGCGAAGCCCAGCAATGTCGATGGTGAGCGGAGCGGTTTCCGCGGACTGAGCGAATGCTGGTTCGGCGGCGATCAGCGCGACGGTTCCAAGTGCGAAAAGGTGTTGCATGGGACATCCATTGATTGTCTTACGCGACAATAAATAGTCAAATGAAATTAACTGTCAACAGTGACAGCATTCTACCATGGTGAAGATCCTTTGCCTTGAGCCTCTTGCAAAATTCCGCGTTCGAGCTGTTTTTCTCCTGAAAACGGGTGTTTTTTTCAAGGGATCGCCTGGACCGGGGACTGTCCCGCCGGTATGAAGAAGTCACCTAAACAACAACATACAGGGAGACAGCCCCA
>JAJEAY010000074.1 GCA_022824145.1 Rhodobacter sp.
TCACAGGGGCTGCCGATGCGGAGGCGTCGGCGCTCCACGAACCGCGGCGGGAACATCCGCGTCCGCTTCTGGCACACGCCGCCCTATTGTTATCCAAATGATTCGCGTGATTCGCGGCCGGGCGCCTGGCTCCCCAGCCGCATCCCGCACGCGGTCATGGCTTGACCTCGCGCAAGGCAGGGAGCATATGATCATGCATGAAGGCCGAACATGGCCGGGAGCGGCAGTAAGGATGACTGACATTCCATTCGACACCATGGCGACCGCGCGGCTCCTGCGCGACAGCGGAATCGAGGAGCGTCAGGCCGCGGCGATCACCACCGCGATCAAGGATGGCGTAACCGGCGGGGTCGCGACCAAGACGGATCTTGAAAGAGTGGAGTCCGCGTTCAGGACGGATCTTGAAAGAGCGGAGTCCGCGCTCAGGACCGACATCGCAAGGCTGGAAGCCGAGTTCAAGGCCGAGCTCAGGTGGATGAAGCTGATCGGCGCGGCCGTCCTGGCGGTGCTCGTCCTGCCGTGGCTGGCCGAGCTGGTTTCGGCCACCATGCCCTGACAGCAGCGTCCTGTCCCGCACGGCGAAACGGCCCCGCATAACCGGTTCCCCCATCACCATCGGACGCCCCTCGCGAGATACGTGTTCGGATCGAGCCGCTGGACCGTGACGGCCGACGCTGCGGGGACGCCTGTCGCGACAGGCGCACAGGCGTCATCGCATGGTTTGCAGGCTGGATTGCTCCAAGGGAGAACGGAACGGGCACATCGAAGGTCAAGGGATCGACCTGGCGATCCTGTAAGCTGTTGCCCTGCCGATGTTCAGCTGCTTGGCGACCTGATGGCGCATTCGTATATAATTCCAAAATGTATGTTCAATGCCGCGAAGCGACCCATCTTCAGTCCGCGGCCGAAAGGACGGAATTTCGGTTAATTCCCATGACGGGCAGGGGCTGGTCCGCAAGTCTTCCGGCGCATGGTTCAATTGACCTGCCTATTCAGACCGGGTGGGCATCTCAGGTCATCTCGGTTCAGATGCGCCAGCAGCTGTCGGTGGAAACGCTGGCATTGCATGCGTCTGTCGTTCATTGATTGCGGTTCAGCCCTTCGCGTCACCCGGAAACAAAGCCAGTCCGATCCGGTGCCATTCTGGATCTTCATTAGTTAACTTGCTGTTCATGCGCGTCCTCTGCTTGCGGCCACCAACAGGGCGGGAAGAAGCAGCAGGTCAGCCAGCAATGCAAAAACAATGACGAAAACCGAGAGAGCACCGATATGTTGGTTAATAACGAATTCGGACAGGGTCATCATGCCGAAGCCCGCGGCCAACGCGAAAGTCGTGATGATGATTGCGGCGCCCACAACCGAAAACGTCTGTCTCACCGCTTCCTCCGGCGCCGCACCCGCCCGTCGGCGGTGCAGGTAGTACATCAGGAAATGCACTGTATCATCGACGACGATGCCGAAGGTCATGGTTGTCACGACGGTTGAGCCCAGATTCAGGTCGCCGAATGTGTGACCCCAGAGCCCGAATGCCAGAACAGCCGGAAGCAGGTTTGGAACCAGACTCACCGCAGCGTGAGGAATGCTCCGCAGAGCCAAGGCCATCGTAGCCGAAACCAGAACCAATGCGACGCCGAATCCAATGAGCATCTGGCTGTTATTGCGCTGAGTGATTCGGGCGATGGCAACGGACCCGCCCGTTGCGCGTGTGGCGGCTTGGGGTAGATTGTCTTCGATCCAGATTTCCGATCGGAGCGCCACGCCGCGAATGTCCCGGCTATGCTCCACCCGCAAAGCGGCTGTGACGAGGGTCTGTGTGCGATCCGCGTCAAGATAGGACTCCATGACGAGCCCGTCAGGCAGCGGCGTCGCATCGGCCATCAGAAACTGTTCGATACCTTCTCTGTCATCAGCGATCCGTTGTCCGTCACCGGATCCATCGAGCATTGCCTGGTCCAGCATATCGAGCGCTTCGAAAATGCTTGCGACCGACACGATCTCCGGCTGGGCCAGAAGCCATCTGTGAAACCTTTCGATGCCATCCAGAAACGCAGGATCGGCAACATTGCGGCCTGCCGGGGCCTGGAACGAAAAACTGATCCGATCCGGTCCCGCCAGCTTCTCACCGATCGCCTCGGTGTCCTGTCGGAACGGGTGGCTGCGGTCAAAGTAGCGAACCAGACTGTCGTCGAATCCTATGCGGAGAATGCCGGTCACCGACAGGACCGCCAATGTCGGGAACGCAAGCAGCCACACCCGCCGGTGCCGAAGCGTCCAGTCGGCCAGCGCAAGCATGGCAGAAGATGTGATTGCGCTGTCCACCGACCGACTGGAAGCCGAACGCAGACCGAGGGGTACGATCACCAGCGTAGAAACCATTCCGAACAGAACACCGAATGCGATGATGCTGCCCATCTCGCGCAATGGCTGCGAGACGGCGAAGTTGAGGCAAAGAAAGCCGAAGGCAGTGGTCAGGTTCGTTACCGTAATCGCACCGATGTTTTCCTCCAGCGCCGATTTGGCCGGACAGCTTGCGCCGGCATGTTTCTGCCGGGCCCAGCTCAGGATCATGTGGACGCATGACGCGGCGACAAGCACCGTGACCGCCAAAGGGCTGATGGCGGTGCCCGCTGTGAGGCTGACACCGGTCCATCCTGCGATTCCCAGGGTTGCGACGGTGCCGGACAGCACTGATGCCAATGCGGAAAGAACGCCGGCGGCAGAGCGCAGCATGAATGCCAGCAGCGCAGCCACTGCCAGAAACGACGCAGGCGCCAATGTGGTCAAGTCCTCCCAAGCGGCGTCCGCCAGGGCCAGCCCACCCTGAATTCCGCTTGTCACATGGACGTCGAATCCGGGAAATTCCGAACGCCAGGATTCCGTCAGTTGACGGAGGCTGTCCGCAATCTCCTGTCGGGGATCGCCGGGTCTGCCGGACAGGACTACGCCGACCGACAGTCCGTAGGCTGATGCGTCCTCTGACAGAAACCTGTTTCGCATCGCTCCTGAGGAAAGCGCGAAGGACTTGAACATCGCGGCGGTTTCCGGGGTGATCTCGCCTGTCGCTGGCAGAGCCCGCTCAATGACCAGATCTCCGTCCTCAAAGCTGAAACGCGGATGGTTTGCAGCTGACACGACCTGGACCGCATGCGGAAGCTGCCAGGCGTCCTCTGTCATTTTCCTCAGCGCATCCAGGGAATCCGGCTCAAATGCCGTTCCCGATGGCGGTGTCACCATCATCTGGATTCCCGCGGCGCTGGAATAGGTTCTGTCCAGCGTCCTGAGATCCCTGAGTTCCGGACTGTCGCCGTCAAAGAGCAGTCTGCTGTCAGAAGAGGTTTGGAGCTGGGGAATTCCCGCAGCGAGCGCCGCGAGGCATATCAGCAACGCGCCCAGGATCCATCTGCCGTGCCTCATGATCATATGCGCCAGCCGGATTGGGATCGTGGGTCGGACCGTCATTCTGCAGGCATAGACCCTTCACGAAAGTCTGTCGAGAAACCGCATATGCGCGCCCAGGTGACTATGGACCTTGATCAGCGAGCTTTCTATAAGCGCATCCATGACCATTGTGACCGCTGTCATATCCCGAATCGCAGGCCCGGCGCTCTGAATTTTGAGTTGCCGGGATCAGGGCGCGACCAGTTCGGCGCCGAACCTGAAAGAGTCCATGACAATCCGCCCAACGAGGACAATAGGCATGTGTGCCGATAAGCCTGACTACAGAGATACGCTCAACCTACCGGTCACGAAGTTTCCGATGCGCGCGGGACTGCCCAAGCGCGAGCCCGCCTGGCTGGAGCGCTGGGAAAGGATCGAGGTCTACAAGCGGCTGCGGGAATCCGCAGGAGACCGTGAACCCTTCATCCTTCATGATGGCCCGCCCTATGCGAACGGTCACCTGCATATCGGGCATGCGCTGAACAAGATACTCAAGGACATGGTGGTCCGCTCACAGCAGATGATGGGCGGGGACAGCCGTTATGTTCCTGGCTGGGACTGCCACGGTCTGCCGATTGAGTGGAAGATCGAGGAGCGGTACCGCGCCAAAGGAAAGGACAAGGACGAAGTCGATGTCGTAAGTTTTCGCCAGGAATGCCGTAGGTTCGCCGAAGGCTGGATCGACATCCAGCGAGATGAATTCAAGCGTTTGGGCGTCACAGGAAAATGGAATGATCCTTACCTGACGATGGACTTCCACGCCGAACGCGTGATCGCGGAGGAATTCCAGAAGTTCCTGATGAACGGCACACTGTATCAAGGATCCAAACCTGTCCTGTGGTCGCCGGTGGAGAAAACAGCGCTTGCCGAGGCCGAGGTGGAGTATCACGACAAGGAGAGCTTCACGATCTGGGTTCTGTTTCGGGTCGATCACTCGGACCATCCGCTCATTTCGGGCGCGAAAGTGGTGATCTGGACCACGACACCTTGGACAATCCCGTCAAACCGCGGCGTGGTGTTCAATGACAATGTGTCCTACGGAGTCTACGAGGTAACGGGTCGGCCGCAGGAATGCTGGGCTAGGATTGGCCATAGATACATTCTGGCCGACCGGCTGGCTCCAGGCGTCTTCGCCCAAGCGCGGCTTGATGAATCGATGTACCGTCGGCTTGGCGGCGCCCCTGTCAAGGAACTCGCGAAAGTAAGGCTCCGGCACCCGCTGGCGGAAGTCGAAGGAGCACAGGGCGAATGGGACGAGCCGCGTGACTTCCGGCACGCTCCTTTTGTCAACGACGAGGAGGGCACCGGGTTCGTGCATTGCGCTCCATCACATGGGATGGAGGAGTTCGAACTATATCGCGATGCCGGGATGCTCTCCGAAGTGATCACTTACAATGTCGAGGAGGACGGTCGTTTCCGCGAGGATCTTCCTCTGTTCGGCGGCGCCCGCATTCTCAGGCCGAACGGCAAGGAGGGCGATGCGAACGCAAAGGTCATCGACGCGCTGGTGAGCGCCCGGGGACTTCTTGCGCGCGGAAGGCTGAAACACAGTTATCCGCATTCCTGGCGATCCAAGGCGCCACTGATCTACCGCAACACGCCGCAATGGTTCGCCGCCATTGACAGGCCCGTCGGTGACGGGAAGGACGAATTCGGAACAACGATCCGGGAACGTGCGCTGGCCTCGATTGACGGTCTTGTGCAATGGACTCCCAGAACCGGCCGAAACAGACTGCATTCGATGATCGGATCAAGACCCGACTGGGTGCTGTCGCGCCAGCGCGCCTGGGGGGTTCCGCTGTCGTGTTTCACGAAGAAAGGCGCACGTCCGGATGATCCTGACTTTCTTCTGCGCGACCCTGCGGTCAACGCCAGAATACTTGACGCATTCGAAACGGAAGGCGCGGACGCCTGGTACAGGCCCGGCGCGAAGGAGCGGTTCCTCGGAGTTGACCACGATCCCGACGGATATGAGCAGGTGTTCGATATTCTGGATGTCTGGTTCGATTCCGGCTCGACCCATGCCTTCGCACTGAGGGACCGGGCGGACGGAACGTCTGACGGTATCGCGGATCTGTATCTGGAAGGCACCGACCAGCACCGTGGCTGGTTCCACTCGTCAATGCTTCAGGCCTGCGGAACCATGGGACGTGCACCTTATCGCGGTGTGCTGACCCATGGGTTCACGCTCGACGAAAAAGGCAACAAGATGTCCAAGTCGTTGGGCAACACGATTGGACCAGATGAAGTGATCAGGCAGTATGGCGCTGATATCCTGCGTCTTTGGGTGGCCCAGACGGATTATACCGGCGATCAGCGCATCGGACCCGAGATCCTGAAAGGCGTGGCGGACAGCTACCGCCGTTTACGCAACACACTGCGTTACATTCTCGGAAACCTGCACTGGTTCACTGAAGACCAAAGAGTTGAGCCATCGGAGATGCCGGAACTTGAGCGATGGGTGCTGCACAGGCTGGCTGAGCTCGACCACCGGGTGCGGACCGGATATGCAGCTTACGATTTTCAGGGAGTGTTCCGAGCTCTGTTTGACTTTGCGACGGTCGACCTGTCCAGTTTCTATTTCGACATTCGGAAGGACGCGGTCTATTGCGACGGGAATTCGCTGCGGGCCAGATCCGCCCGCACAGTTCTGGATATCCTTTTCTATCGGCTAACCACATGGTTCGCGCCGATTCTCGTGTTCACGATGGAAGAGGTATGGCTGGAAAGGCACTCTGGGGAAAATTCGTCCGTTCACCTTGTCGACATGCCAGCTACTCCGGCGGATTGGCTTGACGAACCGCTTGCACGGAAATGGGAAGCGGTTCGAAAAGTGCGTTCCGTGGTCACCGGTGCGTTGGAGATCAGGCGTCAAGGCAAGGTGATTGGTTCTTCGCTTGAGGCGGCGCCGGTGGTGCACGCTGAAGACCCTGAGACGCTGCAGGCGGTGAAGTCGGTTGATTTTGACGATGTCTGCATCACCTCTGCGATCGCACTGACATCCGATCCGATGCCGCAGGAGGCGTTCCGGCTTCCCGATGTTGAAGGCGTCGGTGTGGTATTCGAATCCGCGGACGGCACGAAATGCCTGCGCTGCTGGAAAATCCTTCCCGATGTGGGAAGGCATTCGCATCAGGGAGTCTGCGGTCGCTGCGATGAAGCGCTCGGCAAAATTGCGTAGAGCCCGTGTTTGAGGGTTGCCGTGGAAGGCCGCCGTCGGCAGTGCACGGAATCGATTTCCCGGTGTGCACCTTCCAAATGTGTCGGGTTGCCGTTGGAAGATCCCAATGAGGACGGTGCCTGCCGGTTCCGGAGTTGGCCAGGTTAACCGGGAAGGTCGCACGAACGGAATTCCATCCTGGTTCACCGTCGATTGCCCCCTCGGCCCGCTTACGCTGACTGCTGAGAACGGAGCGGTGACCAATGTCGACTGGGGGCGCGGTTGTGCGGTGCCTGCGGATGGCGTTCTGATGGAGGCGGCGAGACAGGTCGACGAGTATTTCAGGCGCGCCAGGAAAGAATTCGACCTGCCTCTGGCACCAGCAGGGTCCGAATTCCAGCGGTCGGTTTGGGACGCCTTGCTAAGGATCCCGTTTGGCCAGACCTGCACCTACGGCAGGATCGCCCGTGAATTAGGCGCTCCGCCGCAGGCTGTGGGGCAGGCCTGCGGCCGCAACCCGATTCCCATCCTCATCCCTTGCCACCGAGTGACTTCCTCGACAGGCTTGGGCGGCTATTCGGGTTTTGGTGGAGTTGAAACCAAGGTGGAGCTCCTGAGACTCGAAGGCGCGGCCTCTATGCTGTTATGAGCGGACGGCGACGACTCAGTGCAGATGTCAGCAGTACATGCCGTTTGAAGCCTTTTTTGGGCATGTATCCGTGCATTGGCCGACGGGCAGCTGAACTCACTCCGGCATCCGGTGTTGCCATGTAAATGGCAGGCTGACTCCGCCCGATCCGTTCGTAACCTGCTGCCATCAAGGGGAATCCCTGTTCGGCAACCTCATGAAGTTCCGTCTTGGGAAAATGGAAGTATAGAGTTGGCGCTCTCCTTATTCGCGTTGCCGTTCAGGAATAGCCTGCTGCACCAGTCCCGCGAACAAAAGATAGAGCGATGTCACAGTGAGACCCCAATGTGCCCAGCTCTGCGGGTGGAAATCCACCCAGGCTGCCCAAGCCGCGAAAAACGTCCAGGCCAAAGCTATTGGAAGCGAAACCGAACGCCATCGTTCGGTGCGTATCGGGTGAATGAATCTCAGCGGCGTGAACATCGCAACCGCCAGTACCGCCACGATCGTCAGAATGACCCAGAAATCCGGCTTAAGCGCAAACATAACGATCACCACCATGTTCCAGCATCCGGGAAATCCGGCAAAGGAATTGTCTTTGGTCTTCATACGGGTGTCGGCGAAATAGATAACGGACGCGAAGGTGATCAGAATGATCGCGGTCCAGCCCGTCCAGCCCGGAAGGAGACCCGACTTGAACAGCGCATATGCCGGGATGAACACATATGTAAGGTAGTCGATGATCAGGTCCATCAGGACGCCGTCGTACTGCGGCGCATTGGACTTGACTTGGAATTTGCGTGCCAGCGGACCGTCCAGGCCATCGACTGCGAAGGCCACGACCAGCCAGACAAACATGAGTCCCCATTTCTCCTCAACCGCTGCGAGCATGGCCAGCATCGCGAACACGGCGCCGGAGGCGGTAAGGAAATGAACGAACAGTGCCTTGAAACGATCTGTCATGAAACTGTCATGGATGATTTCCGGCCATGGTGCAATTGACTTGGGCGCGGCGTGCCGTCAGCTTGCCTGCAGGCACCGATGACCGTGACTTCGGCATCCGGTCAGGGCCGGCCTTGGCCTTGGTTGCGAACGAACTGTTCTTTCACTGCCCCGCACGCGGATGGGCAGCTTCATAGACTTCCATCAACCGCTCGGTGCTGACTGACGTGTACGCCTGTGTTGTGGAGAGGGTGCTGTGGCCCAGAAGTTCCTGGATCGCGCGAAGGTCGGCCCCCGCTGCCAGCAGGTGCGTTGCGAAGCTGTGCCGCATAGCATGGGGAGTTGCGGTAGCCGGAAGGCCCAGCTGCATTCGCGCCGCCTGTACAGCCTTTTGTACTGGACGGGGTCCAAGCCGGCCGCCGCGTACGCCACGAAAGAGCGGCGCTCCGGTCTTGACAGGGTAGGGACACAGACGAACGTAATCGTCCACTGCAAGCCGCCCTACCGGAAGAACCGGCACTATCCGTTCCTTGCCGCCTTTGCCGACAACGCGCAGGATCTCCTCAATCGGATAGTCGGCGCCTGTCAGGTCAAGCGTCTCTGAAATTCTAAGGCCGCAGCCGTAGAGAAGGGTCAAAATCGCAGTATCACGAGCCGCAATCCAGCTTTCTCTGGACTGCAGTTCAACCGTATCGATCATTCCCCGCGCGGCTTCTTCCGAAAGCGGGCGTGGGAGCTTTTTCTCGAAGCGCGGACTCTTGGTCGAAAGAACCGCGGTGGCGTCGAATCCCTCTCTGTGCGCAAGCCAGGCAGTGAAGTTCTTCACCGCAGACAGCGCCCGGGCCAGCGAACGTGCCGAGACCCCACGTCCGCGCTCCGATGCCATCCAGGAGCGCATATCGGAGATGCCGACTCTTTCAAGCTGTGTCAGTCCGGACGTGTCGCCGAAATGCCTCGACATGAAGGCAAGATAGCCGTTTACGTCGCGCCGATAGGCGTCCAGCGTGTTTGGAGCCAAACCGTCAACACCTCTGAGCCAATTCAGCCAAGCATCCAGAACGTTGACCAAGGCAGCGGAGATTGTGATCTGGCTCTCGGCGGAGGTATCTGTGTTCACGGCAGCAAACGGCGCAGGGACCGTTCAAATGTTCCGGCAAAAAATTCCAGCAGTTCGGTTCCTTGGGAGGGATCGAAATAGCCTGCGGTCTTTGAGCCGATCGCGAGCAGTCCTGGGGGCCTGTTCCGGCCGAGAGTCAGGGTCAGGCAGGCTTCGGACCTGATCTCTCGGTTCGAGGAACTGAAGACGGCGACGCTGCCAGTCAGAGTGGGGCGAAGCGTTACCCGGCGTGTGGGAATTTCCCGACCCTGCGTCAGGTAGTCATTGGTGAAGCCCGGTTGAACGAGCGTCAGCAGGCTGCCAAGGCTTCTGAGGACCGGTGCAACGGGACGCGTGTCCGTTTCCATCAGCAGTTGCAGAGCCTCCACCCGCAGGATATCCGGCAGTTCGTCGCGAATGCAGGTCAGGAATCCCCGGAGAGTTACCGGTTCAAGCAGCTTCAGCACGGCGCGATGGATCAGGTTCATGCCGCTCAGGTTCTCATATGCCGCTGCGATGACGTCGCTGTGCGTCTCCTCCAGACGTTCCAGCTGCGTTTCGAGCCGGTCCATCGCGACGCCACGCAGGTCGACAATGTTGTCACCGACAGCGCGGTCGCTGGCTTCGATGAGCGCGCGCATCAGATCCCTGTCTTCCAGAACCAGTTCGGGATTCGTGAGAATCCGCTGTTTGAGATCGTTGACTTTCGCGATTCCAGATTCGCTCGATTCCTGGCTTGTGCCCTTTGCCCCTTCTGAGGTCATTCTTCCGGCCTCACACTATTTTCTGTCCCGTTTTTTCCCAATCCGCCAAAAACGCGTCCAATCCTTTGTCGGTGAGTGGGTGGCTTGCCATCTTTTTGATGACGTCCGGCGGTGCGGTCGCCACATCGGCGCCGATGAGGGCAGCCTCACTCATGTGATTCGCTGAGCGGATCGATGCGGCAAGGATGTTCGTTTTGAAGTTAAAATTGTCGTAAATCGTGCGGATATCGGCGATCAGCTGCATTCCGTCGAGGTTTATGTCGTCAAGGCGGCCGATAAACGGTGAGATGAAAGCCGCACCTGCCTTTGCGGCAAGAATCGCTTGGTTGGCCGAAAAGCAAAGCGTGACATTCACCATTCGGCCTTCCCCGGCAAGCGTCCTGCAGGCTTTCAGCCCGGCCCAGGTGAGGGGAACCTTGATTGCTATGTTGTCGGCGATGGTTGCAAGCTCACGCCCTTCGGCAACCATTCCGTCGGCGTCGGTGGCGACGGTTTCCGCGCTGACCGGGCCATCGACGATGTCGCAGATTTCCTTTGTCACTTCCCTGATGTCGCGGCCGGACTTCATTATCAGGGATGGATTGGTGGTTACTCCGTCGGCCATTCCCAGCTCATTAAGTTCCCGGATCGCATCCACATCGGCGGTATCGACGAAGAATTTCATTTGAGCATGTCCTGTTCATCAGCCTCAGGGTTCGTCTCCCAATACAACAATGCTAGGGGCATTTGCAAAGGGAACCGTTGGCCGGGCGGATGGCTCACCGGAAAAACGCGCTGACTCGCAGAAACCCGATCCGTTCACCCGCTTCCTCACTCAAAGAGCAGTGATTTGATGGAAGACGCCAGTTCCTTCGTTAGCATCGGCTTCTCCGCAAATTGATCCTCAGCGAGAAGGGCGGAACACGCGTCCGAATCTGGCCGACTACTGGTTAATCTTTGCTGATAGACCTAATGCATGGAGTCGATTCTATGGGCGAACCGATGAGAGCATCCACGAAACATCGACCGCAGAAATCTACGGAAACGGCTGTGGTAGGCGTCAGGACGTCGGTGGGTTCTGTATCGCATGGCCAATCGGCGACTGGCTGGGTATCTTTCCGACTGGGGTATTTCCAGGGAACGACGGGAATGAATGCAGCTGGTTTTCCCACCAAACTGGAGCGGAGACGGAGGCATGCCGCTATGCATTCCTTCACGGATCCCGGACGGCTTAAGGCGTAGCGGCATGAAGGACCGGCAATCGCGATCCAGTCCATATGGCTGTGAGGCAGGGCTTCGCTCTGGAAGCAGGGAATGTTCGATATCTCAGTCCGGAACGCTTTGCAAAGCCGCCGGGAAGCCGGCCCCTTGACCTCCCCCGCATCATTTTCTGAGGGAGAGCTGGTCGCTGTCCAGACAACGCAGCCGCTTGACCAGGCGCTGGACTACGCCGCCCCAGCCGGCGGTTGTGTCGCGGGCGATTTCGTTGAGGTGCCGCTCGGTCCCCGTAAGGTCGTCGGAGTTGTTTGGGGAAGCGGAACAGGCGATGTAGACCAATCCAGGATCCGCCCGGTCTCCCGTGTTCTTGACGCTGCGCCGATGCGTGCCGAGATGCGTGAATTCCTTGTCCGCGTCGCAGGCTATACGCTGACTCCTATGCACGCCATGCTTCGCATGGCCTGCCGGTCGCCCGGTCTCGTTGACCCTCCTTCGATGCGCAGAGTCTACTGCCGAGGTGAAGGATTGCCCGATCGTGTCACCGACGCGCGACAGCGCGTGCTCGCTGCGCTGGATGAGTATGGTGGGCTCACTTTGACGCTTGGAGAACTCTCTCAGGCTGCAGGAGTTTCGTCTTCCGTCATCAAGGGGCTAGTCAGGCTGGGCGTGGTCAGGGAGGAAGAAAGCCCGCGTGACCTGCCGTATCCGCATCTGGATCCAAGCCTGCCCGGCATTGAGCTTTCTCCGGCCCAGGCAAGTGCCGCCGCCGACCTCCGCACATGCTTTGAGGACGGCGAATATAGCACGACCCTGCTTAAAGGCGTCACTGGCTCGGGCAAGACGGAAGTCTATCTTGAAGCTGTTGCTGAATGCCTTGCGCAGAAGCGTCAGGCCCTGGTCCTCCTTCCTGAAATCGCATTGACAGCAGAGTTCTTGAAAAGGGTGGAGCGGCGGTTTGGCGCCGTGCCGACGGAGTGGCATTCAAGCGTATCGCTGACTGAACGCCGCCGTGCCTGGCGCATGGTCGGAGAGAGTGGAGCACAGCTTGTGGTCGGCGCGCGGTCGGCGCTGTTCCTGCCTTTCCGCGACCTTGGCCTGATCGTCGTCGACGAGGAACACGACACATCCTACAAGCAGGAGGATGGAGTATTGTACAACGCCCGCGACATGGCGGTGCTGCGTGCTTCCATCTGCTCTGCACAGGTAGTTCTGGCGTCAGCAACGCCCTGTCTGGAAAGCTGGGCCAATGCTGAGGCAGGCAAGTACCGCAAGCTTGAGCTAAGCAGCCGTTTCGGCGAGGCGGATCTGCCGGAGATGCGCGCAATCGACATGAGGGAAGAAAGACTTGCGCCAAGTCACTGGATTTCGCCGACGCTGCGCGACGCGGTCAACTCACGGCTTGATTCAGGCGAGCAGTCCCTGCTGTTCCTGAATCGCCGTGGTTACGCGCCTGTTACTGTGTGCCGTGCCTGCGGCCATCAGATTGGATGCGAACATTGCGATGCGCGTATGGTCGAGCACCGATTCCGCAATCGCCTTGTCTGCCACCGCTGTGGTGAGTCGGTGCCTAAACCGTTGGTATGTCCGGCGTGCGGCGCCGAAAGCCGTCTGGTTCCAGTCGGGCCAGGAGTTGAGCGGCTGTCCGAAGAGGCATTGGAACTCTTTCCCGAAGCGCGCATTGCGGTGCTCAGTTCTGACCTGTTCGGTTCGGCCCGGGAGCTGAGGAGGCAGGTGCAGGCGATTGCGGACGGCGAGGCCGACATCGTCATTGGAACCCAGCTGGTGGCCAAGGGACATGATTTTCCTCAGCTAACACTGGTTGGGGTCATCGATGCCGATCTAGGCGTCCATGGCTCAGACCTGCGGGCGGCTGAACGTACCTTTCAGTTGATGCGGCAGGTCGCAGGTCGTGCCGGTCGCCGGGACCGCCAGGGCGAAGCGCTCCTGCAGACCTGGCAGCCGGAGCATGCATTGATCCAGGCGATTCTCTCGGGCGAGGAAGAGAGCTTCTGGCAGACCGAGGCCGCTGGGCGGCGGGCGGCTGGCGTGCCGCCATTTGGCCGATTCGCGGGAGTCATTCTGAGCGGAACCGATGAACGGGCTGTATCGGAAGTCGGCCGTGCCCTGGCCCGCAGCGATGCGCCGCTTCGCAAGGTGGGCGCTCAGGTCTATGGACCCGCTCCTGCTCCCGTTGCCCGTATCCGCGGTCGCCATCGTGTAAGGCTGCTGGTAAAGGCGGCAAAGTCGGCTCCGCTTCAGCCAGCGCTCGCAAGATGGGTGCAGCAGGTGAGGATTCCTTCGCGTGTTCGCCTGTCAATCGACATAGATCCGCAGACATTCTATTGATCTCACCTGCCGCTGGATATCCTGCATTTCCGGTGCCGGAGCGCTCTTTCCCAAATATTTGGCCGAACCGTCCGACCACGGACCCGGTGTGGCCCAAAGGGCGGAGCCAGGTTTTTCGGTCGCATGGTGCCGGAGAGATGGCGACTCCTGTCCGGTGAACCCGCCAGCAAAAACAGCGAGCGATTGGATATTGAGGCAGCGGAGGCGGCTACCTGAGCGAGCAATTGTACAACCGCATTGCTTCCGCTCGGGGTTCGGCGAGTATCGAGCGGTCCTCACCAGGGAAAAAGCGGGCTCGGGTCGCTGTCGGCATGGGGTTGGGCGCAAGCACATGGACCCTTGGGCCTCCGCGGGCCGTCTCAGCGGACCAGGCGCGCGCAAGCGCGATCTGGGCAGCCTTGCTCGCCGCATAGGCGCCAAAAAATTTCTCCGAGGAATGAGGATCATCGAAGAATACTGCCTGCGATCCTTCGCCCCTGAGCAGTGGCGCAACCATTGGAATCAGCATGGCAGTCGCTGTTGCGTTGGTCGCAACGGCAGTTTGCCAGTCTTTGGCGTCAATGTGGTCCACCGGAGACAATGGCGGTGCGTGGACCGCCGAGTGAATCCACATATCCAGCCCACCCCAACGCTCATGTATCGAGTGGCAGAGATGCGCCATGGCGTCGGTTCGGGTAATGTCCATCGGCGCAAGCGTTGCGGTGCCGCCCGCCAGCTTGATGCGGTCATCAAGCTCTTCAAGCGCGCCGGTGGTACGGGCCACCGCTACGGTGTGATGGCTTTCCGCCAATACTTCGGCGAAGGCCGCGCCAAGACCGCGCGATGCGCCGGTGATAAGGGCTATTCGTATGTCCGACATCAATGGCCATGTTTCATCAGGTATTGGCGGGGACAAGTCAAACTTGACAGGAATGCGCGGCTTTGTGATATCGCGCAGAACCGGACTTCCAGATTCAGGAGAGAAAAATGACCCTTTCCCGCGCTCTGTTTCCTGCAATGTCGTGGCTGACCCAAGTGCTGCTGGTGCTGGGTGGAACAGTTCTCATTGCGATCTCGGCACAGGTCGCCGTACCGATGTTCCCGGTGCCAATGACGCTGCAGACACTTGCGATTCTCGTAATCGGCCTTGTTTACGGCGCACGGCTTGGAGCCATCACTTTGCTGGCTTATCTCGCCGAGGGTGCCGTGGGCCTTCCAGTCTTCGCTAACGGCAATGCCGGTCTGCCCTACATGATGGGGCCGACGGGCGGGTTCCTGGTCGGATTCGTGATGATGGCATATCTTGCCGGTCTTGCGGCCGACCGCAGAATCACCGCGGGCATTGTTTCCACTTCAGCGGTAACCGTCGCTGTCTCCGCGCTGCTCTATATCCCCGGTCTGCTTTGGCCCGCAGCGGCTATGGGCAAGACTCTGGATGTGCTCTGGCTTCACTGGATGTCACCGTTTCTTGTCGGGGACGCTGTAAAGGCGGTTCTGGCGGCTCTTATGGTAACTGGTGGCTGGGCTGTGCTGCGGAACCGCCGCCGCTGATTCCCCTTTTGGTTGCAGGATGCGCCGCGTCGGAACAGGATGCGGCGCATTCCGGAGCATTCACGCCGTGAGTTTGCGTTTACATCGGCCGTGAATGCCCGGGCCGGAATCCGCAGGCTGTAACGACCTTATGGACGCAGGCGGGAAGCCTATGCGGCGTCCGCCACCTTGGCGCCATCCTCAATCATTTTCGGCGTCCGAATCGGATACTCGCCCGAGAAACAGGCGTCGCAATACTGTGGATTAACGGAATCCCGGCCTGTCGACTCGCCGACGGCCCGATAGAGACCGTCGAGCGAGATGAACCTGAGACTGTCAACTCCGAGATGGTCCCGCATCTCTTCTTCGTTCATTCCGGCGGCCAGGAGCTTTTCCCGCTGCGGCGTGTCTACGCCATAGAAGCACGGCCAGGCGGTAGGGGGTGAGGCGATGCGGAAATGGACCTCCTTCGCCCCGGCGTCGATGATCATGTCCTTGATCTTTCGGCTTGTGGTGCCCCGCACAACGGAATCATCTACGAGAATCACGCGCTTATCTTTCACAAGCGCCCGGTTGACGTTTAGCTTGAGCCGAACGCCCATGTTGCGGATCTGGTCAGTGGGTTCAATGAAGGTGCGGCCCATATACTGGTTACGGATAATGCCCATCGCGTATGGAACGCGCGACGCCCGGCTGTAGCCTATCGCTGCCGGCGTGCCACTGTCAGGCACAGGACATACCAGATCGGCATCCACATATGCTTCCCGTGCGAGTTCCTCTCCGATCCTGTGCCTTGTCGTGTAGACCGACTGGCCACCGAGGACGGAATCAGGTCTGCTGAAATAGACGTACTCGAAGAGGCAGAAGCGCGGCCTGCAGTTATTGAACGGTCTGAAGCTCTCGATCCCGGCTTCAGTGATCACGACCATTTCGCCCGGCTTGATCTCGCGGACAAACTCGGCGCCAATGATATCGAATGCGCAGGTTTCAGATGAAAGCGCCCAGCCGTCGCCGATCCTTCCAAGCATCAGCGGACGTACTCCATGCGGATCCCGCACACCGATGAGTTTGGTGCGGGTCATCGCGACGATGGAGAACGCGCCTTCCACCTGCCGCAACGCGTCCATAATTCTCTCAGGCATGGTACGCTTGTGTGATCGGGCCATCAGGTGGATGATGCATTCGCTGTCGGTGGACGACTGGAAGATCGAGCCGAGTTCGACGAGTTCACGCCTGAGCCCGATCGCATTGGTGATGTTGCCGTTATGCGCGATCGCGGCGCCGCCAAGGGAGAATTCTCCAAAGAACGGCTGGACATCGCGAATTGCGGTGTTGCCCTTTGTTCCGGCCGTGGAATAGCGGACATGGCCGATCGCCAGAGGTCCTGGCAGGGATTCCATGAGCGAGGCTCTAGTGAAGTGATCGCGTACATAGCCGAAACGACGCGCCGAGTTGAACCCCGCTTCGGAGTCGTGGGCAACGATGCCACAGGCTTCCTGGCCACGATGCTGAAGGGCATGTAAACCGAGCGCCACAAAATTCGCGGCTTCCGCCACACCGATGACGCCGAAGATGCCGCACTCCTCACGAAGCCGGTCGTCATCGAACGGATGGATGGCGAATCGCTCCGCAGTTGACTGGTTTGCTGAATTCTCGGACATTTCATCTGCCCCCCGAATCAATATTTACCACCATTCGACTCGAAATCCACGAGATTGTGTGAGGTGAAACAACTGCATTGTGCCAGCGATGATCGCACGGAATTCCTTGATGAAGCTGGTGCCGAGTTGCAGGAATTGGATCCCGACTGACTTCCCGAATATACTGCAAGTGGCTGGCGGATCGAGTTGGTTCAATTGAATACTGATTGACCGAATGCGGAACCTGAAGTCCGAACTGCGCATGTCTCACGGAAAGTGGTCCATCATGCACTGCATGCTCCGAGCAGTTGTTCATATTGATTGTGGATCCAGCCTGGGGCCTGTTCCGTGATGCCGCTGCTGAGCAGGTGTTTGACTTCGTCGAATATTCCGGTGGTGACGCTGTCGTCGACCGCCGGAAGCGCATCGTCGAAACCAATGAGTTCGTAGACGACAAGGAGGACTGCGACGAGCAGGAATCCACGTATGACGCCAAACAGGAATCCCGCTCCTTGGTCTACCTTGTTCAGGGCGGAGCGTTGGACGGCAGAGGACAGCAGGGGGGTGAACACCGACAGGATGATCAGCGAAATCGCAAACGCAGCGGCAAAGGCGAAGAGCGTGGACAATTCGCAGCTGTCGCGCAGGTAGTCGCTTACTACCGGAATTTCTCGGACAAGCGGTTCAGCAGCCGGAGCAACGAAAAACGCAATGAAGGCGGCGGCAATCCAGCCCAGAATAGCCATCGCCTCCCGAATGAATCCCCGTGAATAGGCGAGCAGCGCCGAAACTAGCACAACTGCGGCAACCGCTCCGTCTATGACCGTAAAGCCACCCATGATTACGTTCCGCCCCCGAAATTTCGGTTTTCAGCCTACGCTGAATGTCTCGCCTACAACCTGGACCAGATCCGTCATTGACCTGACAGCCATGTCCGAGCCGGTTCCGGTTCTGCTCCGTGTTGGCACAATCGCAGCGGTGAAACCAAGTTTCCTTGACTCTTTCAACCTGTTTTCCGTCTGGGCAACCGGCCGCAATGCCCCGGAGAGGCCGATTTCGCCGAATACCACGGTATTTTGGTCCAGCGCTACGTCTTCGCGGGCCGAAAGCAGTGCGGTCGCGACCGCCAGATCTGCGGCGGGTTCCGTGATCTTCATGCCGCCAGCGACATTGAGATAGACGTCCAGTCCCGCAAACGGAACGCCACATCGCGATTCCAGAACAGCAAGTATCATCGCCAGCCTGCCGCTGTCCCAGCCAACGACCGCGCGGCGCGGCTGCGGATTGGGTGTGGGCGCAACGAGCGCCTGGATTTCAACAAGGACCGGGCGCGTGCCTTCAATGCCGGCGAAAACGACCGAACCGGGCACCGGCATGTCACGTTCGCCCAGAAACATCGCGGAGGGGTTGGGAACCTCGGCCAGCCCGTCTCCGGTCATTTCGAAGACACCGATCTCATGGGCAGGGCCAAATCGATTCTTTACCGCACGGAGAATGCGGAACTGGTGGCTTCGCTCGCCTTCGAAATACAGCACGGTGTCGACCATGTGCTCGATGACTCGTGGACCTGCGATCTGTCCGTCCTTTGTTACATGGCCCACGAGGATAACAGCGCAGCCATTTCGTTTGGCGAACGCCGTCAGCTCCTGGGAAGCGGTTCGAACCTGGCTGACGGATCCGGGAGCGCTCGTAACGTGGTCCACCCACATGGTCTGGATCGAGTCAATGACTGCGAGATCCGGAGCCTCTGCCTCCAGGGTCGTGAGAATGTCACGCAGATTTGTTTCTGCGGCCAGCTTGACCGGCGCATCGGCCAGGCCAAGGCGCTCGGCGCGAAGGCATATCTGCGCTGGAGCTTCCTCCCCGGAAATATAGAGCGACTTTCGATTCATGCGCGCAAGGTTTGACGCGGCCTGCAGGAGCAGCGTGGATTTTCCGATTCCCGGGTCGCCACCAACAAGGATCGCGCTTGCGGGAACAAGTCCGCCGCCAAGAACCCGGTCAAGCTCGGCAATCCCGAATCCTGTGCGCGGTGGCGGGCTTTCCGCAGAGGCGAGATCTGTCAACCGAACCTTTCTGCCACGAGATTTGCTGGACTTGTTCTTTCCGGGACGGATTTCCAGCGGCGTATCCTCAACGATTGTGTTCCATTCACCGCAGGATTCGCATCTGCCTGACCACTTGCTGTGTGAAGCGCCGCAGGAGGTGCAGGAAAAGGTTGGAGCCGTCGGCATATGGTCGGAATGCCCACCTGTGCGACCATAATCAAGAAAGACTTTTCGCTGATGGGAAATTGAATTTGAATCTCTGTGCCATGGGGTGTGAATTCCCAATCAGTTGCTTGGAGAATGCAGCCATGGAATGAAAGCCGCCTGCATGACGACGAAACTCATCGTGATTCGATTCTGGCGTTGTATCCTGGCATTCAGAACGTCGCAGGCGAATTTGAGAGGCAGTGTCTGCTGTTCGTTCATCGGAAATCCCCGACCTGTCCCTGCCAGCATTGAGTCGCCAGGCAGTGACAATGTTTCAATAGCTCCATTTTCTTTGTCATCCGGTATAAAAATGCGTCACGTCGCTATTTTTTCATCAATAATCGAACTCATATGGTTGCCGGGGCAGTCCTGTGAGATCTGGTGTGCCGTGACGTCAAGCGGTTGATTCAATGTATTTTTCCCGAAAATCGTGACGCACGCAAATTGTCGGACTGTTTGAAGGCTGTTCTCAATGCCCGGATGCCTGCAGATGGTCGCTACGATCACAAAGACCAAGATTATCATACAAGTCAGGTCATTGGCGATTTCAGCGGGGATCGCATCCGCCCTATTGACGGTACCGCACGAAGAGAAGGCCTGATGTGCAGGCAATGTGAGTTCAAGTCGGTAACACCAAGTAATTCTATTTTTTATTTAAGATCAGAAAGTTACAGTATGTTTGTCCGGCTTGCCCGGAACGCCGGTGAGCCTTGGCATATATTGAAGTAGCTGGCAAAACTTGAGGCGTTCGCACAAAGTCAGGCTTCGATTCGCGCAGTGCGGATGCCGCAGTGCCGATCAGCCGCGCGCTGGCACCCTCTTCGTCGTGCTCAATCAAAGAGTTCAGCCTTTTCTGGGGGTTGAGCATGGCGGCGGCATCGCTGCTCCTCAGGTTGATGCCGAAAATCCGCCAGTCTCCATCGGCAGCAGCGAGCGCATATCCGTATAATTCGTCTGATGCGCCCTGTGGAATGCGCCGACGCCAAGATGCGCGCCAGTCGCCTTCTGTTTCTTGATATTCTCGGAAACCGGCAGACTTTCCACGACCACCCAGGCCACTCCGCTGGCCATGCGGTTCGTCATGGTGGCCAGATCGCGTTGCCGTTCTGCAAAATCCTCAAGCGTCCAGACCGCGCGCTGCCTTCTATCTGCTGCAGCGCAGTCACAACGGTTTCGGCACCTGCCTGCGGCATGTCACCGACATTGAGGTGATCCTCTGGCCGAACCATCGCCAAGTCTGCAGCTTGGAACACTTCCTCGATTCCTGCAGCGGCTACACGTTCACTGGCAATGCAGGTCGGCGCCAGTGTTCGGAAGAGCTTCAGTTCTTCCCGCCATGCCCGCTACGATTTTGCTTTAACACACTACCATGGCAGTGTATCGTATATTCACCACAAGAGCATGACCCCAGGTCATGCAGGATTGACAGGAGGTAAACATGAAGACTGCTCAACGGCTTCTCGCCGCCGGATTTTCACTCGCCATCATGCCGGGCCTTGCGCTTGCGGACCAAAGCACAAGAGTCGCGTTGGTTCCCGGCGGACCTCACCCCTATTTTGCCGCATGGGAGCAGGCGGGCATGGATGCCGCCAGCGACTTTGATCTGGGTGCGGCTGACTACAGAGTTCCCCAGAAGTGGGAGTTGGGCCTTCAGAACCAGATGTTGGAATCGCTGGTGACCCAAGGCTACAATGCGTTCCTCGTCTTTCCGGGAGACCCGGTCGGTACGGTCGCGATCGCAAACGAACTGGCGGATACAGGCGCCCCGGTCGTGGCTCTTGCCGGTTGCCTTAAGGATCCGTCTGAGGCCATGTTCTGCATGGGCACGGATACCGGAAATTCCGCCTATTTGGGAACCAAGGAATTGCTGAAGGTGCTGGGCTCCGGCGCCAAGATCGCGCACTTCACAGGATTCCTTGTGGATCCCAACACGCAACTTCGGATCGATGCCGTGGAACAGGCAGCATCGGAAGGAGATGCCGAGGTCATTCAGGTTATTGCCGACATTGACGCGCCCGAGCCGGCGGAAGAAAAGATCAACGCCTATCTCGCTGCGCATGCAGACGAGGTGGACGGAATCATCACGACCGCCTGGGTTCCGGCGGTGGTCGCCTCGAATGCCCTGCGCAAGATCGGCGACAAGCGCATTGTCATGGTCGGCATCGACCATGACGAGGTGGTCATCGATGCGATCAAGGACGGATTCGTGCATGGCACCATGCTGCAGAATCCTTATGGCCAGGGCTATATTGGCTCTTTCGTCGCAGACCGGCTGCGATCCGGCTGCACGGTCAAGGCCGACGCACCGTTCAAGTCGAATGCGCTGACAGACAAGTTCATCGACAGTGGAACCGTGTTTGCCGGTATCGACGATGTCGACAACTATGTGGCTTCAATGCAGGCAATCACGAAAGTGCTCTTCGAACAGTTCGAATCGACCTATCTTGATTGCTGAGGCAGTACTTCGGCGGGGCCATGTCTGGCCTCGCCGCAACTCACCTCTCGTGAACTTCATGCGGAGGTCGCCTGGTGGCCGCCGTCGTGAATCAATGCGGGCATTGTGAGTTTGGGGTATGGGATCCCTTTCTATTCTTGATATCCTTCGAACGATGGCAAATAGGCAGCACGACAGCGAATCGAACATCGACGAGCGGCAATCCGGACAGGTCAGGGATTCTGCATCACTTCGGTTTTTCCTGAGCAACGAATTCGGACTCATCGTTCTGGTGGTGATTTTTGCCATCATTTTTTCGACGCTTTCGCCGGCGTTTCTGTCAAAATTCAGCCTCTATGCGCTCGGACGAACGAGTGCGGTCAATATCATGATCGGTTTTTCGATGATGGTGGTCATCATCACCGGCGGGCTGAATTTGTCGGTCGGCGCGATCGGTGTTTCGTCGGCGATGTTCGGCGGTTGGCTGATGCAGGCCTTCGGGATGCCTTGGGTGCCAGCCGTCGTTGGCGGGCTTGCGATGGGTGCCTTTCTTGGCGCACTCAATGGGGTTATCATCGTTCAGTCCGGTCTGCACAGTTTCATCATCACGCTTGCGACGATGAGCATCTTCTTCGGCGTGATGATTTATCTTACGCAGGCGGAATCCTATCGTGAAATATCGCCGACATTCGCTGGTTTCGGGCGAATGAAAATCCAAGGTGTCGTCTCCCCATTGCTGCTCGTCACATTGGGCGTGGGAATCCTGCTTTCCGTCCTGTTCCGGCTAACGTCGCTTGGGCGCGGGATTTTGGCGGCTGGCGCCAATCCCAGGACCGCCGAATTGTCGGGCATTCGTGTGAACCTGACCATCACCTATTGTCACATTCTGTCGGGGATGTTGGCCGGTGCGGCCGGAATGATGCTGGTTGCGCGCACCGGGGCCGCCATTCCTTCAATGGCCGGGCAGCTGGGGCAGGACTGGCTGTTGCCGGCATTTCTTGGTCCGGTGCTGGGCGGGACCCTCCTGACAGGTGGGAGGGTGTCGGTACTCGGCACCCTTTTGGGTTCCTTTCTGGTGACAATGCTGACATCCGGCCTGTTGCTGATGCAGGTCGGAGCCTTCTGGATACAGACCTATCTCGGCCTCCTGCTGCTGGCTGCGGTATTGATTGACCTTGCAAGGCGCCGCTACCTGGAACGGAGGAAACTGGTGTGAACCAGAAGTTCTGGCAGTCGGAATGGTTCGGACCGCTGTTGGTGACAGTGGCCGCGATTGTCATTGTCAGCTTGTCCAACCCGGCATTCCTGTCTCCGTTCAACATTCAGATTCTGTTGCTCGCGATCTCGGTCAACGCAATGATTGCATTTTCCCAGATGATCATCATCGCCATCGGTCAGATGAACCTCTCGGTCGGAGCCATCGGTGGGCTGGCGGCGATTTCCTTCGGCGGCATGATGGAGGTCTGGGGAATCCCCTGGCCGATTGCCGCCGTGCTAGCGCTTGGTATCGGTTTCCTGGCAGGCGTTGCCAATGGAGTCCTCTGCGCATTCACCGGAATTTCGGCATTTGTCATTACCTTGGCGACCCTTTCGGTTTTCAAGGGAATCAATCTGGGAATTACCGAGGCACAACCGTTCTACAAAATTCCAGATCCGGTGAAGTCGCTCGGCAATGACACGTTTCTGCATCCACTGCCGTGGCTGGTCATTCCGGCTGTGTTGGCGGCGGTGCTGCTGTGGAACCTGCTGTTCCGAATGCCTCTGGGCCGTGCGATTCTGGCAGTCGGAGGCAACGAACACGCGGCAGAACTGTCCGGCATCTCTGTGTCACGCATCGTTATCGTGTCGCACGCGGTTTCCGGTTTGCTGGCGGCATTGGCCGGGATCATGCTGGTTGGCCGGCTGCAGATCGGCCAGCCCACAATTGGCGATGACTGGCTGATCCTGTCCTTTGCCGCGCCGGTAATTGGCGGGGCCATTCTGACCGGTGGACGTGTCAGCGTGGCGGGAACATTCCTGGGTGTCGCAATTGTCGCAATCATTACCCAGGTACTGGTTCTATTCAGTATCGATCCGTTCCTAGTGCAGGTAGTTCTCGGCGGGCTGATTCTCTGGGCAGTGGGGGTCAATCGGTTCCGGGAGGTTCGTGCCCACCGTAAATCTGCCGCGGTGACGCCATGAGCGGCGTTTTCAATGCACGGGATGTTGTCAAGACATTCCCGGGGGTGACGGCCCTCGAGAATGTGTCGCTGGCCTTGACGCATGGTTCCATCCATGCACTCCTCGGTGAGAATGGCGCAGGAAAGTCAACACTGATCAAGGTGATGACCGGTGTCTATCGTCCGGATGGCGGAAGCATGGCACTCACGGGGACGGCATATGAGCCGCATTCAACCCATGATGCTATTGCACAGGGCATCGGCGTGGTTCACCAGGAACGAAACCTCATCCCGCGGTTTTCAATTGCCGAAAATATCTTCCTTGAGCGTTTGGCCGATCGACCGCTGCGCCGGATCAACTATCCGAGGCTCTACCAGGACGCGCAGAGGTGGATGGACCTGCTCGAAATCGACGCCAGTCCCGACACTCAGGTGAACCGGCTTAGCGTTGCCAAGATGCAGCTGGTCGAGATCGCCAAGGCCCTGTCTCTGAATTCACGAATCCTACTGCTCGATGAGCCGACGGCCTCACTCACTCCCCATGAGACGGAAACATTGTTCGGCATACTGCGGCGCCTGCGGGACGATGGTGTCAGTCTGGTTTTCGTCAGTCACAAGTTGGAAGAGGTTCAGGAAATCTGCGACTCCGTCACCGTGCTCCGGGATGGGCGCAATGCCTGTGAAAGCCGTCCTCTCGAAGGACTCGGGAGACAGGATATCGTGCGCCTGATGATCGGTCGAAGCGAAATGATCCCCGATTGGTCCATCCGTGACCGCTCTCAAGGCCAACCGGTCCTGAAACTGTCGGGCGTGTCGACCAAGCTGGGTCACAGCGATATTGATCTTTCAGTCCACAAGGGCGAAATTGTCGGGCTTTACGGTCTTGTTGGTGCCGGACGCAGCGAGTTGGCCAAGGCCATACTTGGAAAATTCGAAGTCACCGGCGGAGAGATCCTGATCAATGGCCAGAACGTCAAAATTCGCAGCGTGGCCGATGCGGTGGGACGCTATCGAATTGGCTATGTCAGCGAAGACCGGAAAAGTGAAGGGCTCATCCTGATCCACTCCGTCCTGGAAAATGTCGGAATTCCGATCTGGAGACGGCTATCAAGATTCGGGGGGTTCCTGACCAAGGGACAGGTGCGCAGGCAAACCGAACCCTATATCCGGAAGCTTGAAGTCCGTACGCCATCGCTGGAGCAACATGTCGGCAATCTGTCCGGAGGAAACCAGCAAAAGATCAGCGTGGCAAAGTGGCTGGCCGCCGAAACCAAGATCCTGATCGTCGACGAACCCTCTGTGGGAATCGACATCAAGACCAAGGCTTACCTGCATGAATTGATCCGTGAACTGTCGGATGCAGGAACCGCACTTCTTCTGATCACCAGCGATATGCCGGAGATGATTGCCCTTGCCGACCGTATCGTGGTGATGAGCAACTATCGGGTAATGGGCAAGATCGACAATAGTCGTGAATACAGGGCTATGAGCGAACAGATCATGAGCCTGATTCAGGACGAGGAATCGGAAGCGGCCTGAATGAGCCAAATAGCGCTCTTCGGTCGAGGAATTCCTTTATCGGGAAGACAGTCGAGGGCGGCGGTAACGGACTTCCGGAACACATGACACCGGCAACGACCATTCATCAAGCAAGATCAGCTTGCAGGGAGTTCGCAGCGCATGAGCAGCGGAAGCTCTGGCACCGTATCGCCCCCACGTTCACTGGACCGAACGCTGCATGAGGGACCAAGTCGCGGTCGCCTTCACGTTTCTCCCAATTGTGCAGTTTCTCGGCCGGACCATCCGCAACGCGTTGCGCTTTCCTGTCTCGGGAGTCGGCCGCCAGACCTGCGCCGTGACCGTACGCACCCCCGTCCACACCCGCTGGGACCGGAACCACTCCCGGACTGAGCATTCCTCAACACACCTTGGAATACCGTTGTGCAGTTCCTGAACCGGAATCCGGCTCCCGCAAGACAGGGCCTCGTTCACAACCAGCTGCCGAAGTCAGACCATCCTGTCGCTGATTTCCGGGCGGCGAAGACCATTCCGTTGCAGCATCGACTGGATTGCAGCCGGCATGCGAGCCGATCCATCGTGCATGCTGGAATCCGGAATCTCACGCCTCACCTTCCGGAACACGGATTCAACGATCTAGACCGAGTAAAACCGGGCGCAGTTCCTCCCCATCAAATCCGCACGTTCATCCAGGCTGAGTTTTCTGGTCCAGTCCATGGCAAGGCCCATCACTTCTGCGTAGCCCGCAGCGAGTGTGCAGACTGGCCAGTCACTTCCAACCATCAACCGTTCCGTGCCAAATGCATCCAGAACCGTATCAAGGTAGGGTCCAAATGTTTCGGCATTCCAGTTCGACCAGTTCGCCTCGGTGACAAGCCCGGATATCTTGCAGGTGACGTTACCACGTTCGGCTATGGAACGTATCCCGGCTTCCCATAGGTCAAAGTCGCTACCATCCATCCTTGGCTTTGCGATATGGTCCACCACGAATGGCTGATGCGGCAGTTTGTCAACAAGACGGATCGCCGCCTGAAGATGAATCGTACGCAGCAGCAAATCATAGGTCAGGCCGCGTGGCTCCAGGCAGCTGACGCCGTGAACGTGCGCCACGCTGTCGGCAAAGTCCGGATCCGCCCGGTCATGGATCAGCATTCGTACACCCCGGAAGACCGGATTGTGAACATGCCGGTCCAGGCGCGCCTCAACATCCGCCGCACACAGATCCACCCATCCGACGACGCCCCGGATCGAATGATCATCAGCCGCCAGACCCAACAGGAAGTCGGATTCCACTTCCATCTCCCGGGCCTGAACGGCGATGGTGCCGTCAATCCCGACTGCTTCACGCAGCGGGGAAAGATCTTCCGGCAGGAAGTCTCTACGGATTGCTGCCAACTGGTCTGACATCCAGATGAAATCGTCCGGATTCGTGCTGTAACTCCAGTAATGCTGATGAGCGTCCAGTTTCATGGGTCGAGGAAGCTCTCCGTTGTTGTGGCCACCGACTCGATGCATTCAGAACTCCAATTGCACCTTGATCGTCAAGGACGGCGTGTTGCGGATCTTCGCAAATGCGGCTTCGGCATCTTCGGCGGCAAAGGTTTCACGGATCATGGCTCTCGGCCGCAAATCGCCATTTTCCAGCCATTTCACGACCTGAGGCAGCAGCCTTCGGTTCAACCGTGAGCCGTGGATGGCGACTTCCTTGCTGACGATGTCCTTTTGCACGACCGAAACCGGTCGGGTTGAGAACCCCAGCAGTCCAATACGTCCGGCAGGGCTGATGATCTGCAGTGCTTCGGCAAGAAGATCCGGCTCTCCGGCCGCATCGACTATCACCGTCGGACCCAGTCCACCTGTTTCGCTGGCCACGGCGAGCCGGACGTTTCCCGGCTCTGCCCGAACGGTTTCATCCGCGCCGAATTCATGGGCAAACTCCAGCCGTGCATCATCCAGATCTGCAACGATGCAGCGTGCGCCCTTCAGTTTGGCTACCTGCAGCACCGTCAAGCCGATGGGTCCGGCACCGTAGATCAGCAAACTGTCGGTCTCGGTGCAACCGGTAAGGGATAGAATGTTGGCGGCTATCGAGAACGGCTCTGCAAGAGCCGCGACATCAATGGGCAGGTCCTGGGACACGCGCACGGCATTCCGCGAAGGAACGGTCACGAAACTGCGGAACCCTCCATCCCGATGCACCCCCAGAACCTCAAGATCTGTGCATACATTTGGGCGCCCAATCCCACAGGAATGGCAATTCCCACAGGAAATCACCGGATCGATCACGACCGTGTCGCCCACATCCATGTCGGTGACGCCTGTTCCGACCGCGGCGACCGTGCCTGCCATCTCATGGCCGATGATCCTCGGATAATGGACAAACGGATTGCTACCCTCCAAAATATGTATATCCGACCCACAGATTCCTGCACGCCTGATGCTCACCATGATCTCTCCGGGACCAGGCATGGTCTGACTGTCTTGTCGGATGCCAAGAACGAGCGGTTCTTCAACTGTGATCGCGATCATGTACCGGTTCTTGCTTGGCGGGTTTAGGTTTCAAGGGCAATGACTGCCATGGTAGTGTGCCAATAGATTGAAATCAAGGAAGGTAGTTGGATTTGATGACAGCGGTCGAAAACAATGGGGTGCCAAATCTCACTCTAGACAGAAAGGTGCCTGTAACTGCACAGGTTCACGCGCATCTCCGGCAACTGATCCTCCGGCTGCACCTAAAGCCGGGAGAAGCCTTGAGTGAGAAAGACCTGTCAGTAAGACTCGGACTCAGCAGGACTCCGGTTCGCGAAGCCTTTATCCGTCTCGCAGAGGAAGGGCTGGTCGACATTTACCCGCAGCGCGGTACGCTAGTCGCTCCAATTCGGATTGCCGAGGTCAAGGAAGCGCATTTCATCCGCCGGGTGCTGGAATTTGCGGTCGTCCGCAGCGCGGCGGAACATGCCGACAGGCGGAATTTGCAGCGAATTGAGGAAAACCTGCAACAGCAGGCCGATGCGCAGGGATGTGAGGATTTTGAGGCGTTCATGGATCTTGACGAGACATTTCACCGTCTGCTCAGCGAGAGCGTTACTCTGCCGCGCGCTTGGAAAGTCATCCAGAGCGTCAAGGGTCAGCTGGACCGCGTACGGTACTTTATCCTGCCTGAACCCGGCCACAGCGACCTCATCCGTCAGCAACATGGTGCGATTTTCCAGGCAATAAAGGCGAATGATGCTGATTGGGCGGAACGTGAAATGCGTGAACATCTTGATGAAATCTGGGCCTCGATCAATCAACTAATGAAGGACAACCGGGAATTCTTCAAGGACTGAGCTGCAGCAGGCCAGCCAAGTGGACGGGAGCTTTGACCATGAACCTCAATGACCTCGGATTTGGCGGCGCCCCGCTCGGTGGGCTGCTTGATCCGGTGGATGACGCAGCGGCTTCACAAACGTTGCAGGCGGCGTTGGATGCAGGAATCCGATATTTTGACACCGCGCCATTCTACGGTTTCGGGCTGTCCGAACGACGAATAGGTGACGCGGTCCGTGGCAGCGAGGGGGTCAGGCTGTCCACCAAGGCGGGACGGGTTCTGCAACCGGGGCTGGCGGAGAATGCAGTGGAACTGGGCTGGCCAAACCCGCTGCCGTTCCGCCCGGTCTTTGACTACAGTTACGATGGCATCATGCGCTCATACGAGGACAGCCTGCAGCGTCTGGGCCTGGATCGCATAGACATCCTGTATTTGCACGATATCGGCGCATTCACCCATAAAGATCCCTCCGAAGAAGCCCGTCATTTCAAGGATGCAATGACCGGAGGATACCGGGCACTGGACGAATTGCGGCGCTCTGGTGACGTGTCCTCAATCGGAATCGGTGTCAACGAAACCGATGTAAGCCTCCGTGTTCTGGAACATGGCGACTGGAATATCTTTCTGTTGGCGGGGCGGTACACGCTTTTGGAGCAGGAAGCGCTGATCCCCCTGTTTCATCGATGCGGGGAACGGGGCATCAGGGTGGTGATCGGCGGACCTTTCAACTCCGGCATTCTGGTGGGCGGTAGCACCTGGAATTACGCCGAAGCCCCGGCACCCGTCCGTGAAAGGGCGGCCCGGCTGCAAGCGGTCTGCGAAGCGCATTCCGTCCCTCTCCCGGCGGCGGCACTGCAGTTCCCGATCGCGCACCCGGTTGTGAAATGGGTTATTCCCGGCGCACGCACACCTGAAGAACTAAAGCAGATTCTGGCCTGGAGCGAGACAGGAATTCCGGCCAAGCTGTGGGCGGACCTGAAATCGGAGGGCTTGCTTGATCCCTGTGCCCCGACACCAGACTAACTGCCTGCGTAACAGGACGAATTTGAACCGCTAAAGCTCAGATTCTAGTCCCACTTCCATTGTTTGAGCGATGGTTTAGGTTGCCACAATCGGAGCGCATACATCAACTGCGAAATTCTGGATGCGATGGCCCGGCAATCGGGGCTATGCATCGGCGGCCGCCGAACTGAAGCCACGGGGGTATGGGATGCGGCACAATTCTTTTTCTTACGGCATCGGCGTTTCTGCTTGATGGCCATTTTGGCTTTGCGTTGATGAAGGCGCACGGTCAGCAGTAGTGGCCGGCAGAACCGATGCTATTCATCTGGTTGTGATGGCCGACCATTGCGTGGGGTTCCGCTTGGCAGGTTATCGCAGGGTCTCAATCGGGCCCTCTGCGCTACCTTCAATGAACTGCCGTAGATGTGGTTCTGCCGCAATGTCCATTTCCGTTGCCGGACCTTCCCACTTGATTACGCCGTCGTGGAGCATCGCGACCCTGTCAGCGATTGTGCGTACCGAACTCATATCGTGTGTAATTGTGATCGCCGTGGCACCCATCTCTTTGACGATTTCCCGAATCAAATCGTTGATGACGCTTGCCATGATCGGATCAAGCCCGGTCGTTGGTTCGTCGAAAAAGATGATCTCCGGGTCGGTTGCGATTGCGCGGGCCAGCCCGACCCGCTTGCGCATGCCACCCGAAAGTTCGGACGGATAGAGATCAGCGGTCTGCGGTCCCAATCCAACCCGGCGCAGCTTGGTAACTGCGATTTCCCGGGCCTCATGCTTCGGAAGCTTTGATGTGCTTCGAAGCAGGCGGAAGGCCACATTCTGCCAGACGTTGAGCGAATCGAACAATGCCGCGCTCTGGAAGAGCATTCCGAATCGAGCAAGAAATGCGTCTCGCTTGGAGTGACGTATGTCCTTCCCTTCAAGCAGGATCGCACCAGCGTCTGGTGTTACCAGACCAAGAATGCATTTGAGCGTAACTGACTTTCCGGTGCCCGATCCGCCGATGATCACCATACTTTCGCCACGGTTAACCGCGAGATTGACCCCGCGCAGGACTGGGTTTCCGCCAAATGCCTTGTGGACCGCGCGGAGTTCAATCATTGCTGTATGCTCGCCTGGATCTGGCATTGAAGTCTCGTTTTGCGAACCGGGGATTTTACCGGCGATCCGATCCCGCATATCGGACGCTGTGGGATGTGGAGACCGTCGGTGCGCATCAGAAGAACAGTTCCGTAAGCAGATAGTTTGATGCGAGAATCAGAATCGAAGACGACACCACCGCGTTGGTCGTTGCACGACCGACCCCGCGAGCGCCGCGGTCTGAATTCATCCCATGGTAGCATCCCATCAACGCGACGATGAAGCCAAAGACACTCGCCTTGACGAGGCCGGAGTATATGTCCGCCGCCTCGAGAAATTCCCAAGTGTTGCGCAGATAGACAGAGGTATTGAAATCAAGCCTTGCGACACCAACAAGATAGCCGCCCATGATGCCAATCACGTCGCCTACTGCGGCAAGCATCGGTAGAGCTATGGTCGCTGCCAGAACACGGGGAACGGCAAGGTATTTCACCGGGTTCATTGACAGCGTGACGAGGGCGTCGATCTGTTCAGTCACTTTCATCGTGCCGAGTTCAGCAGCGATGGATGCGGAGACGCGTCCGGCGACCATAAGGCCGGTCAGCACAGGTCCGAGTTCCCGCACAATGCCGATTGCGATGATCTGAGGGACAACTGCCTCGGCGTTGAAGCGTGTTCCGCCGGAATAGATCTGCAGAGCGAGCGCTCCGCCAGTGAACAATGTGGTCAAGCCGACCACAGGAAGACTGAAATATCCGATTGTAAGGAACGCCGAGAGAAACTCGCGGACGTAGAACGGCGGACGGATGACATGGCTGAGGGTAACGGCGCAGAAAACCGCAACCCGACCGATGGCCGCGAGCATCGCAAGCGTGGACCGACCGACAGCGGCACAGAGCCCAGAGAGCACCTTCATGGTCCACCCCTGTAGCAGCGGGTATATCTTTCCCCGAGCGAAGTGAGGATCTCGTATCCGATGGTGTTAGCGGAGTCAGCGAGTCCATCAACGCTCTGGCTTCCACAGATCAAGTCCAGCGTTTCCGGCTCCTTGTCAAGATGGGTAATGTCGACGGTGACCAAATCCATGGAAACCCGCCCGACGAGAGGGCAGGGAGAGCCGTCTGCGAACAGTGTCGCATGGTTCGACAGCGAACGCAGGAGTCCGTCCGCATATCCCGCAGCGACTGTTGCTATCAGTGAATTCCTGTCCGCAACCCATGAGTTTCCGTAACCCACAGTCTCTCCGGCCGTGACCCGACGAGTCTGAACGACCGGAACCGAAAGTGTGACAACCGGGCAGGCATCCCTGAAAGGAAGACCTCCATACAGTCCGATTCCTGGGCGGGTAAGGTTGAAATGGAATTCGGGCCCGAGCAGAATTCCGCCGGTTGCAGCGAGAGAAAGCGGAATGCCATCGCCATATGCCATTTCGCGGAACTGGCTGAGCTGCTGTTCGTTCATCGAGTGGTTGGCTTCATCGGCGCATGCCAGGTGGCTGATCAGGAGCAGTGGATTCTTTTGCAGCGCCGTTTCACGGACAGCGGCCCAATCGCTTGGCTCAAATCCGAGGCGGTTCATTCCGGTATCGAGCTGAATGCCGAATTTTGTGTTTGGCAGTGCTTCCATATGTCGGTTCAGCTGTTCGACGGAATTCAGGAGCGGGATAATGCTGTGACCGGCAATCAGATCCGTATCGCCGGGCATGTGGCCAGCGTAGCAGAAGATGCGGTCTGCCTCATCTATGGCTTTCCGAACCACTGCGCCCTCCGAGGCGCTGGCGACGAAAAACGATCGCGCACCTGCGTTTTTGAGTGCGCGCGCAACTTGGACGCCACCGAGACCGTAGCCGTTTGCCTTGACAGTCGCTGCGGTTTCGACGGAGGGGGCGGAAAGTCTGTCAAGCGCTTTCCAGTTCTGCGCTACCGCGTCAAGGTCGATGGACAGGAATCCAGTACTCATGGAGCCGCGTTGTGGAGTGACGGACTTGGCTACGCAAGTGAAAAGCGGTGACCTTGCCAGCAGCCTGACCGCAGTCTTTCCGACCCAGCCGCGTTCCGAGCTGATTGCCTGCGAATAGTCCTGGCTGCAAGGCGGATTCCATTGATCCTTACCGAGTTGAATGACACGGTCTGCGTCCGGAGAGTGTTCCAGGGTAGGAACAAGAGGGCGCCACACCGACCCGCCCTCATGAATTGCGGGGGTCAGACCTACCTGGCTGATAGAGCCGACCTGCGGCTCAGATCGGAGTGGAAACCATAGTCCAGCGTTGCTCAGTTCGTCTCCTGACCGCGATAGTCATGCCAGTAAGAATAGCTGAGTGTCTCCGGTAAACGGAGCCACAACCCCGGAAAATTGCGTTTTCGGGTCAATGTCCTGAATCACCGTCCTGCTGCCATGGGCGGACCAAATTTCCGAAGCGCGTGAACCGGCCTTCGAAGCTGAGGTCGACCGTACCGATAGGTCCATGACGCTGCTTTCCGATTACGATCTCCGCGCGCCCGTGGACGTTGTCCATTTTCTTCTGCCATTCCGCGATGGCCTCGAGATCGTGGTCACCGGGCTTTTCGCGCTCTAGATAGTACTCTTCGCGGAATACGAACATCACGACATCGGCGTCCTGTTCGATCGAGCCAGATTCCCGCAGATCCGCAAGCTGCGGACGCTTGTCCTCACGCTGCTCGACCTGTCGGGAGAGCTGGGAAAGCGCGACAACGGGAATGTCGAGTTCCTTGGCGATGGCCTTGAGTCCTTGGGTGATTTCCGCGACTTCGTTGACCCGGTTGTCTTTCGCCGAGGCCGGACGCACGAGCTGAAGGTAGTCGACGAACAAAGCGTCTAGCCCATGAGTCCGCTTCAGCCGTCTCGCACGGGCCAGAAGCTGGCTGATGGGAAGCGCCGGAGTGTCATCAATGTATAGCGGACAGGCTTCCAGGTCTTTCGCGGCATCGTAGAATCTACGTAGTTCAATTTCCGTCAGGTCGCCGCGGCGGACCTGATCGCTGGGAACCTCCGACGCTTGAGCGAGAATCCGCGACGCAAGCTGCTCGGCGCTCATTTCAAGGCTGAAAAAACCAACGACACCACCTTCGACTGCCCCTTTTGAACCGTCCGGAAGCGTTCCCTGCCTGAACTTCCGGGCAATGTTGAAGGCGATGTTGGTGGCAAGGGCGGTCTTTCCCATGGAAGGCCGGCCAGCGACAATAAGCAGGTCCGAACGGTGAAGACCGCCGAGTTTCCTGTCCAGATCCGAAAAGTCCGTGGCAATTCCAGCAAGGCCTCCGTCACGTTGGAGAGCCGCGCTCGCAACGTGTATCGCGTCCGTCACGGACTTGAGAAAACTCTGGAAGCCGGAATCGACCCGCCCCTTTTCCCCTAGGCTGTATAGCGCCTGCTCGGCCTCGACGATCTGATCCTTGGGTGCGCTCGCTACGTCAACCCGGCCAGCCTTTTCGGAAATGTCCGCTCCCAACTGGATCAACTCGCGTCTGATCGCTAGGTCATAGATCAATTGTGCATAGTCGCGGGAGGCGAGGCTCGAGATCGCTGCGCCCGCGAGCCTTGCCAGATAGACCGGACCACCGAGTTCCTTGAGCCCTTCATCTTCCTCGAGGAAAGCCTTGAGCGTTACCGGTGAGGCCAAAGTGTTCAGTTTGATTCGTTCTGCCGCCACCTGAAATATCCGGGCGTGCACCGGATCGTAGAAGTGTTCAGGCTGGACGATTGCGCTGATGCGGTCATAGGTATCGTTGTTTGTCAGGATTGCGCCAAGCAGCTGCTGCTCCGCCTCGACATTGTTGGGCAGCGTGGTGGCTTCCTGCATCGCCAGGTCAGGATGGATGCGTGTAATTTCGCTCATTTGGTTTCAGTCTCCGGTTCGGATACCGGATTGGCTAGTTGGGCAAACATGTCAAATTCTGGAAAAACCCGTGAACAACCCAGCGTGGACGCAGAATTGAGAATGTGTCGCCATCAGCTCCCTCCTAATATCTTGTGAGATTCGCGAATTCCCTGACACTATATGGGGTCTTCCTGATTCTTGCACTGAAATTTATTCACAGAGGAAAGGTGCCGGAGCGGACGTATTCTCCACAGAAATGTGTCACTTTTCCACAGAGATCGCATGATTTGGCTGAGTCGTCCTAAACAATTGCTGACGCAGAGTTCCGTTCTCTGGCTTGGGGGCGGATTGAAGGGTCCGAATTGCCCGTCACATGCCTGAACGCCGGACGGTGATGCGCTGAAACTATCTGGCACGGTGATCATCCAGCGTCTTCCCTTTTTCGTCGACGAACAGTGCGGGCAGGATTTCGAGGGAACTGATTTGATCGACGCGGAGCTCTGCGAAGCCGCTTGTGGATTCGCACCAGCAAGTAGTGGTCCAGACCCGGCCCCAATACTCGAGGGCGAGCGGACGGATGGTTCGTCGGGTCTCGACGCCATCACTGTCGCAATGGGTGATGGCGAGTTTCTGGCGGGCCCGAACCGCAGCGCGGATCGCTGGCATGTGCTTGAAACCCGCTGCCGCGTCCGAGAATGGGTAAGTGGCGAAGCCCCAGCCTTTTGGAGCTTCAGTCCGCTCCTCGGGAAGGACTGCATCGATCTTTGAGGAAAGACTGCGGGCGGCTTCGCGAAGCTCGTTGTCGTCCGCCTCTCCCACGACCGAGAGCCCGAGATGGAGGGCTTCAAGTTCCGCCATCGTGAGATTGAGTGGCGGGAGTGTTACCGGTGCGGTGATCTGGTAGCCAAGGCCACGCAGGCCTTCCACCGGAATTCCCGAGGCGGCAAGCGTATGCATGTCTCTGTAAACCGTGCGCAATGACATTCCGGTTTTTTTGGCGATGTCCTCGGCCCGGTGAAAGCGTCCATCGCGCAGAATCTGGATCAATTCCATCAGTCGGTTGGAGCGCTTCATCGGGCACCGCAGAAATCAATGATGACATTATTCTGACAACTGTCAGAATATTGGCAAAAATTCAACTGAATTCGGTCGCGAATCCGCAATGATGGTCCGAATCCATCTTTCAAGGCGCTCGTAACCTGCCTAGATAGCCGAACAGTGAGAAAAATATGTCAGAGGCTCGCCGAGCCTCGGTGGAGAACAGGATGCAAACACCCTTAATCTTTACCAACGTGCCACCAGTCGGCTGGCTGTTGATCGCGATCGTCGTTCTGGTGCTGTTCGGCCGCGGAAAGATCTCGTCGCTAATGGGAGAGGTCGGAAAAGGGATCACCAGCTTCAGGAAGGGCATCAAGCAGGGCGAGAAGGAACTCGAGGATGCGGATGCGGAAGTTGCGCGTGACGTAACTCCCGAGGATGAGAAAGACAGGTCGTAACGGTTTCGGGAGGTCCACCTGACATGGGTTGGATGGAACTTCTTCTTGTCGGCGCTGTCGCTCTGATCGTTGTTGGCCCGAAAGACCTGCCTGTAATGTTTCAGGCACTTGGCCGGATTACGGCCAAGATCAAACGAATGGCGCGCGAATTCCAGATGGCCATGTCAGACGCGGCCAAGGCTTCGGGCACCTCGGACATCACAAAGGATCTAAAGGGCCTTACATCACCCAAGACGTTGGGCCTGGACAGGCTGAAGAATGCCGCTGACAGTTTTGATCGGTGGGATCCCATGGCTTCGAAGGGTCCGAAATCCAAAGCCGACAAGAAGTCCGGAAAGGGCGGACTGTCTGAAGAACGGGCTGAACAGGCCAAGCTGATCCGTGAAAAAACCGCGAAAACTGCTCAGGAACGTCTTGACCGTGAAGCGGCTGACTCAGCGCAAGGGAACGGCGCAACAAGTGCAGAGGATTCCAGTCCCGCATCCCGTCAGCCCAACGATGGAGAGGTACCTGTGGCAGTTACCGAGAAGCCTGCCCAGGAAATGTCGGGAACACCGGCAAAACAGACTGGCGCGAAGCCGGGGTCGGCCAACAGCGGCGAAACCAGGAAGGATCCGGATCCGGGGGGACAGTCAGCATCCGGCGACTCAGACAGTTTGAACAAGGCGTGATCCATGAGTCCGACGGATGAAGACCATATAGAAGACACCAGTGCACCGCTCATAGAACATCTTGCGGAGCTGCGGACCAGGCTTATCCGCTCAGCGATCGCCTTCATTCTCTGTGTGTTTGTCTGCTTTTATGTCTGGAATCCGATCTTTAACTTCCTGACCACTCCGATCTGTTCGGCACTGTCAGAGCGTGGCCAGGACTGCGGCCTAATTCTCATCAAGCTCCAGGAGGGCTTTTTCGTTGCCATCCGGATTTCGTTGATGGGCGGGCTCGCGCTTTCATTCCCTGTTATAAGCTACCAGCTCTGGAGGTTTGTTGCGCCAGGCCTCTACAGATCCGAAAAAAGCGCGTTCCTGCCCTTTCTGCTCGCATCGCCTTTCATGTTCTTTGCAGGCGCCGCATTCGCGTTCTTCATCGTAATTCCGCTGGCGTTCGATTTTTTCCTGAATTTCCAGCAAATTGGCGGTGGCGGCGAACTGGCTGACGACGGTGTTGAGAATGTCGGCGATGCTGGCATAACCTTTCAGGGTTCGGTGGCCGAATATCTGTCCCTGACCATCACGTTCATCCTTGCGTTCGGCCTCTGTTTTCAGCTGCCTGTCCTTCTTTCGCTTCTTGGCAAGGCCGGACTCGTCAGTTCCGTGGGGCTTGCGACTGTCCGGAAATACGCGGTCGTCGCGATCCTTGTGGTTGCGGGCCTTGTGACGCCTCCGGACGTGTTCACCCAGGTTATTCTGTTCGTCGTAGTCTATGGCCTCTACGAAGTTTCGATCCAGATCGTGAAGAGGATCGAACGGCGGCGTGAAGCGCGGATGCGTGCTGAAGGCACCTGGTTCGAGGACGATGAGGAGGATCCGGAGGAGGATTCCGAAGAGAGGGCGTCGTGAGCGAAGACACCTTGCTGCGGATCGCCGAAGCAATGGAACGAATGAGCCCGGCTCCAGCCGGGAAACCGGATTTTGGAAAGGCGGAAGCGTTTGTCTGGCGTCCGGAGGCTGACTGTCTTGATCCGGTTGCGCGTGTGAACAGGGTTGATCTTTCGCTCTTGGTCGGCATCGACAGGGCGCGGGACACACTTCTTGCCAATACGCTTCGCTTCGCCTGTGGATTTCTTGCGAACAACGCGCTCCTTTGGGGTTCGCGCGGCATGGGAAAGTCGAGCCTCGTTAAGGCGGTGCATGCAGAGGTTCTTAGCCACGGGCACGAAATCAAGATCATTGAGGTGCAGCGCGAAGATCTTCCATCGATCGGACGGCTGATGAACATGCTTCGAGCCTCGGCTGCGAGGTTCCTGCTGTTCTGCGACGACCTGAGCTTCAGCCACGACGACCAGCATTATAAGTCCTTGAAGGCTGTTCTCGACGGGGGGATCGAAGGCCGGCCCGAAAATGTGGTGTTCTACGCCACCTCGAACCGCCGTCACCTTATGCCACGGGACATGATTGAAAACGAACGGTCGAGCGCCATCAGCCCAAGCGAAGCGACGGAAGAAAAAGTTTCGCTTTCCGATCGGTTCGGACTGTGGCTCGGGTTCCATCCTTGCAGCCAGGACGACTATCTCGAAATGGTCCGGGGATACTGCACGGCATGGGGCATAGAGATCGAGGCGGACACGCTCCGTGCCGAGGCGATCGAATGGCAGGCCACTCGAGGTTCTCGGTCCGGGCGCGTGGCATGGCAGTATTTCACGGACCTCGCAGGACGGCGGGGTGTCGCCCTCGACAAGGCCGCTAAATGACCTAGCAGGATCAACTCGTCCTGTGTCCGGCAGAGGCAAACCTTGTTCAGAACGCTGCCCTGTTTCAGCCGAAAACAGATCTCCGCACGACTCTTTCGCGTTGCCAACGATCCGGTGGAAGAACTTCCCGCGAATCGGATGAAGGATCCTTGAGACGCGACCGAGTCAATTTGACAGCTGTTCCGCGCTGCGACCCCAACAGTATAAGGGCTTTCCGCCGTGCGGGATCCAACCGTCAGTGATTGGATCGAAACATACCGGAACACTCTCTCGCTGTCTCAGATCCGTTCCATCGCTATCGCCGTGCCCTCACCGCCACCGATGCAGATTGCTGCCATTCCGCGTCTCAGACCCCGTCGCTCTAAGGCGTTGAGCAGCGTAACTACGATTCGCGCTCCCGACGCGCCGATTGGATGGCCAAGTGCACAGGCCCCGCCGTTGACGTTCACCGTCTCGTGCTCGAGGCCCAGTTCTTTCATGAACACCATTGGAACGACTGCAAATGCCTCGTTTACCTCCCAAAGATCGACATCGTCCTTCGACCAGCCAATTCTGTCGAGAAGCTTCTGCGCCGCGAAAATCGGAGCGGTGGTGAACCAGCCCGGCGCTTGGGCATGGGTCGCATGCCCGACGATTCGGGCCTTCACATTCAGTCCATGTGTCCCAGCAGCTTCGGATGACGCCATAACCAAGGCGGCGGCGCCATCAGAGATCGAAGAGGAATTGGCGGCGGTCACTGTACCATCGGTGCGAAAGGCGGGTTTTAGATTCGGGATCTTTTCGGGCCGCGCATTCGCTGGCTGTTCATCCCGGCTTACCACTGAACCGTTTTCGCAAACACCGCATTTCACCGTGGCGCTGCCCCGTCCAGCCGAGACAGTGACCGGAACCAATTCGCTGTCAAACACGCCGCCTTCGCCTGCCGCTATGGCGCGTTCCAACGAGGCGACCGCATAGGCGTCCTGCGCCTCGCGGGTCAGCTGGAATTTCTCGGCGCAGTCCTCGGCGAATGTTCCCATTAGCCGTCCTTTATCATACGCGTCCTCGAGCCCGTCGAGGAACATGTGGTCCTCTACCTTCCCGTGGCCAATCCTTGCGCCCTTGCGCATGCTGGGCAGGAGGTAAGGCGCCTGCGTCATGCTTTCCATTCCACCTGCAACTACGATGTCGTTCTTTCCGAGCGCGATCTGATCGGCGGCGATCATCGCAGCTTTCATCCCGGAGCCACACATTTTGTTCAGTGTGGTGGCTGGCACGTCCTCCCCAAGTCCTGCGGCGAAGCCGGCTTGCCGGGCCGGTGCCTGGCCTTGTCCCGCTGGCAGCACGCACCCCATGACAAGTTCTTCTACACAGCTTGGCAGAATATTTGCCGACTCCATTGCCGCGTGAATCGCAACACCGCCTAACTGTGGTGCGCTGACGTCGGAAAAGACCCCTTGAAATCCGCCCATCGGTGTTCTCGCCGCTCCCGCGATCAATACTTCATTCATGCTATGCGCTCCCGGTTCTTCTGTTTTGCGAAGTCATATCGAATGCAGGCAGGGGACGTCCAGACCAGCCGCTTGGTGCAGGTGCCAATCGAGGCGGGCGTTGTCTGGACGGTCGATGAACGGTCAAATGCTCCTGAGATCCGAATTGAATCGGAGCCGTGAATCCTTGCTGCAGCATTCAAGGGCGAAGGCTTATTCCTTTCGTTCAGGTGGATCCAGATTTTGTGTCCGGAGGGGGTTGACGTGCCGTGCGGTTGCCATTATGTTCCTACTCATGGACAGCCAGCGCGCAAAAGACCGCCCGATCTCCCGCCAGGAGTTCGAGAAGCTCTTCC
>JAJEAY010000026.1 GCA_022824145.1 Rhodobacter sp.
GAGCGAGGGGATGCGAGAGTGCGTCGCGGGCGATGCGAGCCGCCTGGCGGGGGCAGCCGTGTTTGCCCAGGCGGTCAATGATCGCGGGGGTCACGTCCTCGACAGGTGGTGCCTCATCGGCGCCACGGATCGCGCGGAAGAGTTGGTCGAAGGCGTGTCCCTTGACACCGGAGGCGAGCAGGGCGTGCCACGCCCGCAGCAGGTCCGCGTCCATTGGCTTGAGCTTGTCAGCGACATCGGCGAGCAGTTCAAGCGTCAATTCCGCGTCCAGCAAGGGATCGTTGACCTGCACTCTCGCCAGCGCAGGTTCCTTGTACTGCTTGATGAGTTGGTGGTAGGGGTTTTCCGGAGCCGCAAGCGGGCTCAGGTACAGCGTGTCGATGGCGGGCAGGTTCAGCAGCTTCAGGTTCGGTGCGTGTCGGGAGAGGAGTTCGAGGTCATGCTCGATGATGTTGTGACCGACAAGAAACTGCGCCCCTTCGGCGAATTCGTCGAGTGCCGAAAGGGCCCACGCAAGCCCATGCCGTCCCCCCTTCCAGGCGAATGTGGTCGATCTGCCGGTGTGAACTGCGCCGATCGCGCCAATGCCTTGGCGGCCTTCGAGGTCGAGAGACAACAGGTCGGGAACCCGATGTGCTTCCAGACGCATCCCGACCCCGTTGTCGTCATTCCAGCGCTCAATCGCCATTGGTGCCTCGTTCTGCCGGGAACGCCGCAAGCTCGGGCTGCAACCGCTGGGTCCGGTTTCGCGGGTGCCGAGGGTGGCGGCGGGACGCCGAATACGGGAAACGGCCTTCGCTGTCATCACGGAAATTGATTCGGCGGTGCCGATGACCGGGAACGGCGGCGAGACTGTCGACCGGATAGAGGCTCCTTGAAGCGGGTCGAAGGAAGCTGGCGGCCTGCCCTTGGTTGCGGACTTCACGGATCGAGTTGAAGACGAAATTCGCGGACCAATGTCCATCCGGTAGCGTGATCAGTGCGCCATCATTTGGCAGGAAATGCTCAGCTGTTCCTGCGTTTCTGCATCCCGCTATTTGCGGGCACTCCCGCTTTGCCGGCACACGCACAGGGAAGTTGCTCTTCCGGCATGCCATGGACAGGCTTTTTGGTGGCGGTCTCGTTTCCTATCCGACGGCCAAAGTGAAGCCCGTCCATGTGATCGACTGGGGCCCGGTCCGGGTCGAAGCTGCTTGCCAGCGGCTGTTCAACGCCTGTGCAGAAGGGGACGGATCCCTCAAGCTCATCCACGCTCATGCTGGATCAAGGCGTCACGGTTCAGCGTCACGAAATTGTCGGTGCCGAAAGAACTGCGCCAGAACGACTGCATTTCGAAAAGGGAGGCATCATCTGCCGTTTCCGTGTGCCGGTGTAAGGCGCATTTTGCGCGGAAGGTGTGACGCTTGTTCCGATTTCGGATTGACCGGCACTTGTGCGCCCCTCGGGCGCTGGCGCTGGGGGAGAGCCTGCCGATGGTCGGCCGCCTTCTCGGCCATTCGGAGGTGGAGACGACCGCAAGATTCGCCCGCCTAGCGGAGGATTCGGTCCGGGACGCGGCGATCCGCGTTTCGGATAGCATCGCGTCCGGCTTCCCGGTCGAAAGCGGCTCAGTGGGGCCGGACGCCACGGACTGACCCGGCTTCGGCCACCGACCGGACAGGGCGGGGACAACGCGGCCATCCGTTGCGCCGAGCGGAATCGCTGGCAGGCCGCGCAGTCGGATTCTGTCTGGACCGAATTGCGGCTGTCGGCAACCAGACGCTTGCGCCAGGCCCGCATGACGCGCTGCCGCCTCCGGGATAGGCGGATGCCGTGGACGGGTCACTCCGCGCCGGGCGCTACCGTGTGGGCGGGCCTGTTGCCGCGACGCCCACGAAGACCGGCCTCGTGATCCGTTCCAAAATCGACGAGAACGAACACGCGACCGGCATCAAGGTCACCGACGACCAGATGAAGGGGCTCGCTATCAGGCGGACCGGCTTTCACGGAGAGTGGAACTACACCTTGCTACCACGCCGCTGACTGGACAAGTTATTTTGGCGAGGCGCCTAAACTCAAAAGAAGTTGCGTGCATCCCCACAACGAAATTGCGTTGACTGCCTCCGGAAAGTCGGCCTATGGGTCGGGTCAGTTGGGACACGCTCAGAATTGGTAGATGAAATGGAATCAAGTTTGGAGAAACTCGTCAAAGCTCGTGCCCAAGCTGCTGCCGACGTGCTTGAGCGGAATAAAAACATTCGTTTCGATGCGGGCCATAACGCGAGGGTGAAGGAGCGCATTGCAAGTCTGAGCAAAGAGGCCGCGGAAAATGCACTGGAACGCAGGAATGGCAATATTCTCTTAGCATGCCGGGACCTGAATCTGGTGTTCCTTAAGCTTGATCGTGCAGGAGGCCCAATTCCTGACTCTGAGCGTACGATCAAAGAGTTTCGCGGCGCATTCCCTGAACTCGTCGCAAGACACATTAAGCGAGATTAGGCCACATCCGCTCCGCCGTCATGTCGGGAGCCCCGCCCACAAAATAACGGGCAAGGCTTACGTGACCGCGGGCAACGGGATATGGGTAGCCGGATCGGAAGTGCGAATTGCCGGGCTTGATGCACCCGCATGGGATCAGAAGGCCAAGCATCAGGACGGCTACTGGTTCAAGCGCGGGAAGCGCGTGAAAAGCGCACTCATTCGGGAAATCGGCGGCTAACGCGTCCACGTCTCGGTCGAGAGTATGGACAAGTTTGAACGCCTGGTCGGCATCGTGACCTGCAATGACGGAGACATTGGGGCATGGCTCGTACAGGAGGGGCACGCAGTCGCCGCCTACAGCAACCGCTACAAACTAGTCGGGCGGGAGGCACGCGAAGCGAAGCGCGGCATGTGGGCGCACGCCCAAAACTTCGATCCCAGAGCCCATCGGCACTGGGAACAGAAAGAAAGTTGAGACGGGTTACTTTCGAAGATTCCCAATTGCCGCCCTTATGCCGTCGCGATGGCGGCTTCCAATGATCCGTATGTGTCTTCGCGGCGTCACTGACGATCCTCGGTTCAGGCCCACCCGCCCTCGCTCAGGCCCCAGCATTTCATCCACTCCCAGGACTTCCACGAGTCCAGCGCCTTCAGCGCAGTCATTTCGGCGCAGTTCGCCAAGGACCGGCAGTTTTCATCGTTGTGGCTTTCGCACGCAGCGCGGACGCGTTCTGCATACGCAATCGCGCGGGCGTGCTCCTTCGCCCGTTCGAGTGCCCGCACGGCACCCGCAATCACGGCATGGCAGACTTCTCCGGATTGCGCGCGAGGAAGAGGATCCTCCCAATCAAGTATCTCTTCGATGGTGTGAGTTTCTTATGTGCGGTAGTTTAGTTCCTGGAGTATTTTCCCGTGCAATCCCTGTTCGCATCATGCTCTTATTCGAGTTCACTTTTTCCTGATTCCGCCGCATTCGGACCGTCCTGCTGACTTTCACGGCGGACGTCTTCTGTGCGCTTCGAGAAAGATGCCAATAAAGCTTCAACTTCCTGTGTTATGCTTTCTGCACTGTGAAGTTCGTCAATCAGTTGTTGGATTATCTTCGCCATGGCTCGTTTAGAGCGGTTTAGAGTTGCGGTCATTCGCGGAATAGAGACCACAGAGTCCTTGAACCCCGTCAGGGATTCTTTTGCGGATTTCATAGATGAAAGTAAATTCTGAATGTGAACTAAACTGTCTTCTATCTGTGTGGTGCTTTCGTGATCAGCATTGAACTCGGTGAATAGAACGACCAGCCGAGAAAGTGAATCTGTACCGGAATTCAATAGCTGGATGAAATGAGGAATTTCAGCTTCCATTCGGCGAACATATTGATCCATGTCGGAAGCAACATTTGCCGTTAACCGTCTAACAACTTTGCGGCTTGGGGAGTTGGTTGATCCGGCAAGATTCTTGATCTCAGAAGTTCTAGATCGAATCTTCTTACCAAGTTCGTCGGTTGTGTCGCCGATACGCTCAGTGATCTCCGTTAGGCCCACGAAGTCGTCTTCGAACTGGTCTACTAGATCCAAAAGTCCGGGTTCGTCTTCCTCATCGCGGTCGAGGTGACCATCAAGAGACGGATCTTCCTTTCGAGCTGATGTTACGGAGCCTGACTCCGATTGGTTGGTCTGAGAGTTCCAGTTTTGGACGAATCGTGCCAGATGAAGTCTAACAAGACGTTCGAAGTCTTCACCCGATTGAAATGACCAATAGAGGCCGCCTTGCTCGCCAAGAGTAGACCGAAACGTGGCAACACTATCTAGTTGAGAAAAATCTAGTTGCGATGGAGGAACAGGAACTGGCGCATCTTTGAAATAGACCATTAACTTAACGGATTTCGGGTCTGC
>JAJEAY010000006.1 GCA_022824145.1 Rhodobacter sp.
ATGTCGGCACCACCCTGGGACGGGGCAAGTACGACAGGAAGAACGAGTGGGCAAAGCCCAGGAAGGACATCTGGCTCTGCCCGCTCCGGAAGGACTGGAAGCGGACGCTCAACCGCTGACCCCAGGCCCGCCACTCCGAGATCGGGGCGGCCACCCGCTCCCCCTCGCACGAGACCGTCATCCTGATTGCCGCAGCAGTCCTCGCAACGGAAAACGGATGGCACGAATGCGCATTCAACGCGGGCGGGGATCAGACGCTGCAGTGCACGGAACAGTTCCAGCCGGCTTCGGAAATCAGGAAAGACCGTCAAACGGGCGTGGAAAACAAGCCGTCACCGCACGACCGAACGCTTACCCAGCGAAAATAAAGTCTGCCTCTCCTGCAACGGATTGATAATGAACGAAAAGAAAATCCACCGGAAATCGCAGGTGGCGTCGGCTGGGGGTTTTCAAGCGCTGGGCTGTAGGTTAAGAGGCGCATGTCGGGGCGTGGCGCAGTCTGGTAGCGCACCTGTTTTGGGTACAGGGGGTCGTGAGTTCGAATCTCGCCGCCCCGACCAATCTCGGAGCCGGTCGGTTGATTTGTCGGCGCCTATTGGGCCGGGAATCAGTGCTGATCTGAATTCGATGCGGCGGCAATGTCGGATGTGAACCCGAATCTGGATTGACCGAACTTCCAATGCCGCGCCATGCATACTTTTGTTTTACGTGTCTCACCGTCCCGCCGGTCGCCGTAATCCTGTAGGGGAGGGCATCGGAGGAATGGAACGGAATTCCGCGCCCAGATTCGCTCAAGGCTGGACTCACTGGCGGCCAAAGCACGCGAATCACCCGGCTGGCCGAATGGCTCAGCGCCGACGATGCACGGATATCGCTCAGAACGCCTTTCCCGCCAATGTCAGTTCCATGAATGGCCGGAGATTGAAGTCGGGATGCAACTTGCCAACGTAAACCGCTCATGCCGAAACCAAATTCTCTCAGGACGATCCTGGCGTCATCGGCGCAGGTTCCGCCATCGAATTCAGCGCCTGAAACTTTTTCCGTGCTTCTGCGCTATTTTCTGTTGACGTCTCCCTTGTTCCTACGTCAAGTTGTGTCTGTTGGTCTGGCTTCCACCAGATATAGCCGCCGGGTGATCTCGGTGGGGAAAAGCAAACACCAGCCTCCAGTCTTTCGGTCTGGCAAGCCAAAGGCAAATGTGTACCTTGTATCGGGAGGCAAAGAGGGTCTGTGCCGTCATTTGATCGGCGCGAAGGCCGAAATGGAGATTACAGGGTCTTTAAGGGTGACACGGATATGAAAATCGGACGCAGATTCACCAAGGCAGGCAAAGATGCCTACTCGGGCATCGAATTCACCGCGAGAACGTCGGAGATCCGCAATCCGGACGGTACGGTGGTGTTCAGGAACGAGAGCGTTGAAGTGCCTTCGGGATGGAGCCAGGTGGCATCCGACATCATCGCCCAGAAATACTTCCGCAAGGCCGGTGTCCCTGCCCGGCTCAAGCGGATCAAGGAAAAGGGAGTGCCCGAATTCCTCTGGCGTTCCGCAGCCGACGGCGACGGCGTGGAGACGGTGGGCGAATCGAGCGCCAAACAGGTGTTCGACCGGCTGGCGGGAACATGGGCTTATTGGGGTTGGAAAGGCGGTTATTTCTCGTCCCAGAAGGATGCGCGGGCATATTTTGATGAGATGCGCTTCATGCTCGCGACGCAGCGGGCCGCGCCGAACTCACCGCAATGGTTCAATACCGGCCTGCACTGGGCGTACGGTATCGATGGGCCAAGCCAGGGCCATCATTATGTCGACTATCGAACCGGCAAGCTGACCAAGTCGGGATCCGCTTACGAGCATCCCCAGCCGCATGCCTGCTTTATCCAGTCCTGTGATGACGATCTGGTCAACGACGGCGGAATCATGGATCTCTGGGTGCGTGAGGCACGGCTGTTCAAATACGGATCGGGCACTGGCACGAACTTCAGCCGGCTCAGGGGCGAAGGAGAAGAGCTGTCCGGTGGCGGAAAGTCCAGCGGGCTGATGGGTTTCCTGAAAATCGGCGACCGTGCCGCAGGCGCGATCAAGTCCGGCGGCACGACACGGCGGGCCGCGAAGATGGTGATTTGCGACGCCGATCACCCGGACGTGGAGAGCTTCATCAACTGGAAGGTTCGCGAAGAGCAGAAAGTCGCTTCGCTGGTCGCCGGATCGAAGATGCACGAAGCCCGGCTCAACGAGATTTTCGCGGCGATCAACACTTGGGACGGCAGGCATGAGGACGCAATCGACCCGATCGCGAATCCATCACTGAAGGCAGCGCTTAGGGCGGCCAAGAAATGCTCGATTCCCGAGACCTATGTGAAGCGGGTGCTGGACTATGCGCGCCAGGGTTACACCTCGATCGAATTCCCGACCCATAATACCGACTGGGATTCCGAAGCCTATGGCACTGTCTCAGGGCAGAACTCAAACAACTCCGTCCGGGTCACCGACGCATTCCTGAAAGCCGTTGCCGACGACGCCGATTGGGAACTCATCCGCAGAACGGACGGCAAGGTGGCGAAGGTGGTGAAGGCCCGTGAGCTATGGGAACAGATCGGCCATGCCGCCTGGGCCTGCGCCGATCCGGGAATTCAGTACCATGATACCGTCAACGCCTGGCACACCTGTCCGGAAGACGGCGAGATCCGCGGTTCGAATCCGTGCTCGGAGTACATGTTCCTGGACGATACGGCCTGCAATCTGGCTTCAATAAACCTCCTTGCGTTCTATGAGGACGGCGGGTTCCGGGCCGAGGACTACATTCACGCCACGCGGCTGTGGACGCTCACGCTGGAAATCAGTGTGCTGATGGCGCAGTTCCCGTCCAAGGAAATCGCGCTGCGCTCCTACGATTTCCGAACGCTCGGTCTCGGGTTCGCGAATATCGGCGGACTGCTGATGACCATGGGCTATGGCTATGACAGTGACGAGGGCCGCGCCCTGTGCGGTGCGCTAACTGCGGTGATGACGGGCGTTTCCTATTCAACAAGCGCCGAGATTGCGGGCGAACTCGGTCCTTTCCCGGGCTACGGAAAGAACGCATCCCATATGCTGCGTGTCATTCGCAACCACCGAAACGCCGCCTATGGAATGGCCGGTGGTTATGAGGGCCTGGCAGTGGAACCGGTTCCGCTGGACCACGCAAACTGTCCGGACGCCACGCTGTCGGACCTCGCGAAGTCCACTTGGGACGAGGCTTTGAGCCTGGGCGAGAAACATGGCTATCGCAACGCACAGGCCACGGTGATTGCGCCCACAGGCACAATTGGGCTCGTGATGGACTGCGATACGACTGGAATTGAACCGGACTTCGCGCTTGTGAAATTCAAGAAGCTAGCCGGCGGTGGATATTTCAAGATCATCAACCGCTCGGTACCGACGGCGCTGGAGGCACTTGGATACTCTGCCTCCCAAGTCGACGAGATCGTCTCCTATGCCGTCGGCCACGGATCCATGCGGTCCGCTCCGGGCATCAATCACGACTCCCTTGCTGACCTTGGGTTTGGCGAAAGCGAGCTGGAAAGAGTCGAGACGGCATCGCCGACCGCCTTCGACATCCGGTTTGTCTTCAATCAATGGACCCTTGGCGAGCGGTTCTGCACCGAAACGCTGGGGATTTCCGCCGAAAAGCTGAATGATCAGGGATTTGACCTCCTTCGGCATCTCGGGTTCAGCCGCGCTGACATCGACAGGGCCAACGATTTCGTCTGCGGAACCATGACACTGGAAGGCGCTCCCCATCTCAGGGATGAGCATCTGCATGTGTTCGACTGTGCCAGCCCATGCGGGAAGAGGGGCAGGCGGTTCCTGTCGGTCAACAGCCATATCGACATGATGGCCGCTGCGCAGTCATTTGTCTCCGGCGCGATTTCAAAGACCATCAACCTGCCGAACGACGCCACTGTCGAAGAGGTCAAAAAGGCGTATGAGCGTTCCTGGGCGAAGGGCATCAAGGCAAACGCTCTTTACCGCGACGGCTCAAAGCTGAGCCAGCCGCTCGCGGCATCGCTTGTCGAGGATGATGATGAAGCGGCCGAGACCCTTGAGTCAGGCTCGCCGGCGGAGAAAGCCGCCGTTCTCGCCGAAAAAATCGTCGAGAGAGTGGTTGTCAAGGAAGTGATCAAGGAGGTTCCTTCGCGCGAGCGGGACAAGATGCCGGACCGCCGTCGTGGCTATACACAGAAAGCCATCGTCGGTGGTCACAAAGTGTATTTGCGGACGGGTGAATACAGAGACGGATCGCTCGGAGAGATTTTCATCGATATGCACAAGGAGGGAGCCGGGTTCCGGGCGATGATGAACAATTTCGCCATCGCGGTCAGCGTCGGGCTTCAGTACGGCGTGCCTCTCGAGGAATTCGTTGATGCGTTCACCTTCACCCGGTTCGAGCCGGCTGGAATGGTTCAGGGAAACGATTCGATCAAGAACGCCACGTCGATACTGGATTACATTTTCCGTGAACTGGCGGTGAGCTACCTTGATCGAACGGATTTGGCGCATGTGATGCCGAATGGCCCGACATTCGATGATCTCGGCCAGGGAGACGACGAGGGAAAACCGAATCCAGTCAGGTTGTCGGAACCGGATGGGGCCAAACAGGTGGAGGCCCTCAAGAAGGTCGTCTCACCCGGGTATTTGAGGAACCGGGCTCCTCGTGAGTTCGCTGTTTTCCAGGGCGGTACGGCAGGGGCTGCGCTGGAAAGTTCGGTGACGCCGCTGCAGGCGCGCCGGGACGGCTATCCTGACGCGGACGGCTCGGTAGACGCGGTTGAGGAACTGTCGCCCGCAATGGGCGGTGTGGCACAAGCCAGCGCAACCGCTAGGATGCAGGGTTTCGAGGGGGATCCTTGCGGTGAATGCGGTAACTATACGCTTGTGCGCAACGGCACCTGTCTGAAGTGCAATACCTGCGGTGCGACGAGTGGCTGCAGCTGACAAAGCATGGGCCGGGCAGGAGGTGCCTTGCCGCCGATCGGATTGAAGGTGGAAACCGGGCAGCAAAAAGAAACGCGCCAATTCCATAAGACTGACCCCGTGATGCGGGGTCATTTTTTTGACCTACCACCATGAAATGCGGTGGGTCCCGAAGCGGATGCGTTGCTCTCGCGCAGATCCTTCATGGCCTGCATCAGTTCATCTCGTGTGTTCATAACGATAGGGCCGTGCAATACTACTGGTTCCTGAATCGGCCGACCTGTTACCAACAGGAATCACTCTCTCAACTCTCGCCAGTCCGGGAAGGATGTGGACGCCAAATCTACAGGCTTCGCATTCCGGCTGAATCCCGCTCCCACCATCACTGCGGCGTTCTTTCGACCACAGCCGATCCGCGATCTCGTCAGGATAGGGTTTCACTCGGTCAAGTGAGGCCGATATGCATTGCAGCAATTCCCGCTAACTCCGACCCTACTCACCAGACAGTCATTTCAACACGAAACAGTTGAAAACAAGGCAAAAGTCGTTTCGGACATTTGGGTGCATACAGCCGATATGGCGCAAATACCCTGCGAAATGAAAAGCGCGGAAACTTCGCAGCCTTCTGATACTAAGCAATAAGAAATCCTACCGGGAATTGCTGTATGCACTGCTCGCTGAGGTATGGCTGATTGCACGGTGCAAGTGTTAATACACGAGGTTTCACTCGGTCAAGTGAGGTCGATATGCACTGCTCGGCTCTTTCAGCGTGACAATAGCTTAGGTATCAGCAATCCAAGGCCGTTTCGAGACTATAGGGAGCTGCGGCACGACAATCAAGTTGAGACGACGTAACCGCAGCAATTCCCGCTAACGTGACTGTCGTCCTGCCAGCTGCCGTTCCGGACGGACGATGCGGTCGGGCCGTTCCGGACGCGCATGGCTGATGCCCGGGCGGCTGATGCCCGTTTTCGGGAAGGTCGGCGAAGGGCGGGAGCG
>JAJEAY010000172.1 GCA_022824145.1 Rhodobacter sp.
CATAGAAGCAAGCAACGCCGCTACTACGTGTTTGCAGTTATATCCGACCGCACACGAGCATTCACCATCCAGATAGTTGACGTTGCCTCTCGGCCCCACGTCCAGCGCAATGTCCAGGAAATAGGTGTTGCCGTAACTCCCCGAAACTTCAGCATCGATATAGCCATCCGACGTTACTTCACAATACTGAACCTTGCCTTGGTGGAAGTATTGCTCGCCTTTGAAGTATGTCGCTGTACCAACGATGTCCTTGATCTCCGAAATCAAGCTCATGATTCCACAGACTCCCCCTCTGGACGGTTGACGGGTCGAGCCGCCACTCGTGATGCCTGAACTCCGGGACACGTGGGTTATCCCTTCGCTCGCTTTGCGCGCCGTCGTTCGAACGGAACAACGATCCATGGCGGGAAACTCCGACGCGCCGCGTTCATCCCCAACAACCGATGAATTTCGGCAAACAGGCTGCATCCAACGAACCAAACGGCTCCAGGCGTATCCCCCCGAACCGTCCGCTACCACGTCTGAATCTCTGGCATCAAGTCTATATGTGGCGGATTCAGCCGCTATTGTTCAAAAATCTGGGGATAACTTGCATATTTCGCCTATGGCATGAATGGCGCCGAAGTGGTCATTCACAGCTGTCCTGAGCCATGCCGGCGTGCCACTCCGAATCTACGGGAAAACAGGCAGCGAACGCCGTTGAATCGTCTCACGCCGCCAGCGTGCGGCGCTGTTCGACAGGTGCTGCCATCTTTGCGGCGGAACACTGATTCCTGCTGCTCGGAAGCATGACCCACGGGCAAAGCGGTCGGGTCAAAACCAGGAGTTCCGACCCATGACCGCTCAAGTCATTGACTCGGGAAAGAAGCAGTTCGCGTCCATTCCAAGGTTGACGATTTTGCGCCGCGTTGGGAGAAGGCGGGCGACAGGTCGCGTGCGCATAACTGCGAACGCGGCTATCCGTCCAGTTCTGCGACTATCCGCGCTGCCTGATCCTTAAGCACTTCCATGTCCGCCATGACCCCGGGCGGGCGCAGCGTAACCCCTTCATGCCTCGGGAGCACATGGAAATGCAGGTGAAACACTTCCTGCCCGCCAGCGGATTCACTGAACTGCTGCATCGTGATGCCGTCAGCATCGAACGCTTTCATCGCCGCCCGAGAGAGCTTTTGGACAGTCACCATGCAGGCCGCTAGCAGATCCGGTGAAGCATCCAGAACGTTCCGCGCCGCCGCCTTTGGAATGACCAGATGATGTCCGTCAGCCCGGGGCATGATATCCATGAACGCGTAGGTGTCGTCGTCTTCATATAGCTTGAGTGAAGGAATCTCGCCGCGAAGAATTTTCGCGAATATGTTGTCGGGATCATAGGTCATGGTCTGCCTTTCGAGCGCGAAATCCGGTTTCGACGCGAAATAGCACGATCTGGATGCCAAGCGTAAGTGGCCAGAACACTTCTGTCGGCGGTTCAGGCCACTCGAGGGACAGTCGTTGCCGTCAAGCTTCAGAAATCAGTCGGTGCGCCGCCCTCATGCTTGCGCCTCGAAACAAACTCGACCAACTCCTCATGGATGGCCGGATCCATCGGCGGCGGCTCAAAGCTTCCCAGGATTTCCTTCACCAGCCTGTTCGCTCTTTGCGCAGTCCAGGCTTCCCCGGCCAGCGACCAGGCTTCGTAGTTCCGCCAGTCCGAGACGAAGGGTTGGAGGAACGCCGTCTCATACCTTTCCTGAGTATGCTGGATTCCGAAGAAATGCCCGGAGCTGCCAACCTCCCGAATCGCTTCAAGCGCGAGATCATCCGTACTGGTCGCGCAAATCCCGGGCTCGAAATACCGTTGGATCATCTGAAGCACTTCACAGTCCATCACGAATTTCTCCGGACTTGCTATGAGCCCGCCTTCGAGCCATCCGGCGGCGTGGTAGACCATGTTTGTGCCCGACTGCACGGCCGACCAGAGGGAATTGGAAGTCTCCCACATTGCCTGGCCATCCGGTATGTTTGCCGTGCAGACCCCGCTTGCCCGCATCGGCAGCCCATACCTGCGAGCCATCTGCCCCGTCATCTGCGTGGCCCGCATGTATTCAGGCGTTCCAAATGCCGGGGCGCCTGATTTCATGTCCACGTTCGACGTGAAGGTTCCGAACACACAGGCACAACCGGGCGCCACATACTGGAACAGCGCGATCGCGCAAAGCGCCTCGGCAATCGACTGTGCCACCGCACCCGCCATCGTGACTGGTGACATGGCGCCTGCCAGAGTGAACGGCGAAACCACAACTGCCTGCCCGCGCCGCACGCACCGCAGGCATCCATCGATCATCGGATGGTCGTGTTTCAGGGGAGAAGTCGAGTTGATGTTGGTATACATGCGCGGCTTGGCTCGGAAATCCTCCTCGGTCAGTCCGCAGGCGATTCTCACCATCTCCATGACGTCCTCGACCCGCTCCCTGCCGAGGCTGTACGCATGCATCACCTTGTCGGTCAGCGTCAGCTTGTCAAAAACGACGTCAAGGTGGCGAACCGAGGCATGAACGTCCACTGGTTCAACCGGATAACCGCCAGCGAAATGGATGCAGTTGAAATACTGGGTCAGCCTGAGCAGGTCGGCGCATTGCGCACGGGTACCGGGCATCTTGCCGCTATCGAGTGACCAATGGTTTGGCGGAGAGCTCACATTGCCGAATACCATGTTGCGGCCGCCGATTCTGAGCACCCTGTCCGGGTTGCGCGGAGTGAGTGTGAACTCGGACGGCGCGTGATCCAGCATCTCCGTCACGAACTCCCGACCCATGCGCACGTTCTGCCCATCGACGGAACAGCCCGCCTCCCGGAATATCCCTAGGCTCTCCTCATTCAGGAATTCAACTCCGATTTCCTCAAGGATCCGCATCGCGCAGTCATGGACCGCCTGTACGCCCTCCTCGTCGAGCGGTTCGGTCGGCTGGTCGGGATTCTCGGGAATCCTCCATTCCATCTGGGATATCGCCTGAGGGCTGTTCCGGCGAGGGTTGCCCGCCCGCCCGCCAGATCTTTTCCTCCGCGGCCTCGTTTCTGTCATGGCTGCCTCCCCAGCAACGGTTCTCAATTGACAGTAGCCATCCGCACGGAAATACGAAGAATGCGACGGATTAGGTCGCATTTTCCCGCAATGCTGTCTCGCGCCGGTCTCCGTGGTGTGGCCCCAAGCGTGGCCGTCAGCCCTGTTCCTCAATCCATTTCGGAAGATGGGCGATATCGGGGAACACCGCCGTGGCTAACGGAGCCAGATCCGACGCCGGGGCAGGCCCTGTCAGAACAGCGACTGTCCTCATGCCTGCGGCGCGCCCTGCAAGAAGGTCCGCGGCACTGTCACCGACCATCAGGACGTTTTCGGGCGAAAGTCCGGTCGCCGCAGCAAAAGCCAGGCACATTCCCGGCATCGGTTTGGCGCCGTATCCGCTGTCGTATCCGGCAATGAAATCGAACTCCCCTTCGACTCCGGCGGCAGCGAGATGCGTTCTCGCCAGCGCCTCCGAATCGTTCGTAGCAACTCCCAGTCTGAGCCCCATTGAGCGAAGTTCCGTAACGAGCGGCCCGAGTGGTGCCGCCTCAACAAGAGGAACATGCGCTGCGCTTTCGTTTATGCTGTCAAGCAGTTCAGCTGGCTGCATTCCCGGCAATCCCGGCTGCAGAAGGCGAACGATGTCCTCCGGAGTTCCCGCGATCACCTCGCTTTCCGGCGCAAACCTCCTCTCATGGAAATCGAACCCGATCAGACTTCCCAGGGTCTGCGCCTCTGCATCGCTGTCTGCGGCAAGTTCGCTTAACATCATCTCTGCCCAAGCGTTCCATGTCGCCTCGAAGTCGAACAGCGTACCATCCTTGTCGAACAGGACTCCGAGTATCCGCTCTCTCATCTCATCCCTCAGTCCATGCCCCAAGTTGACAGTCAACCCAAGATAGTTGACAGTGATAACCATGTCCGGCACAGCACCTTACCATCTACATGACTCGCTGGGCTACCAGCTTTCACTTGCGGCCCGTATTCAGGAACGGCGTTTGGAGGAAGGCCTGAAATCGCTGGGCCTGACCAGAACCACATGGTGTGTTCTGCTAGCGGTCGGCCATGAGGGACTAGGACAACCCTCTGACATCGCGCGCTTTGCCGGAATTGACCGGACGGCGGCGAGCCGCGCGTTGCGGCGGATGCAAGGTAGTGGATTAATTGACAGAAGAACGGGCAACGGTGACGGACGGACCCGAAGCGTCGCGCTGACCGATCTCGGAGCCAACCTGCTGAAAAAGGGCACACCAATGGCCATGGAAAACAACGCAGTTATGGAGGCGCGTCTCGGAAAACGCGGCCGGGAAGACCTGATACGTCTTCTACGAACCACCCATGCGGGCGAGGATGCCTCGCTGGTCAGGATCTGAGTCGCATGACCAAGATGCGTTCTTACAGCAAACGACCGCCGCATTTGGGGTCGTATCCGTTGGAGCGGCTCGCGCGCGTGACGTCCTGCGATGGACTTGAACGGCTTAAGCCAATGAAAGGGCTGGGTTTCCGCAGGCCTGACAGTCCACTCAGCATTGTCAACGCAATGCGGGAATACCAGGCAATGCTTGACGCAACACGCGAGGGACTCGTCAAACGCGAGCCGGCTGAGATTCCGTCAGACCCCGAAGAGCGCGCCAACCACCTGAAAGCCTTCGGATATTACTGTGACGCAAGCCAGGTCGGGCTTTGCGAGATCCCAGCTACCGCGTTTCTGGAAACGCCAGTCACCAACCCGGATGTCGGACGACTGGCCGAGAAGATCCAGACGATGCAGCCAAAGACGCTGGCCGCGGGAATTGACGTGATCATGGCCGGGCTGAGGGAATCACTGCACGCGCCGCCGATGGACTGCCGCCACCACACGCATGCGCTTGTATTCCTTTATGACATGCCACGGGATCCCGGGCAGGACGAACCCGGCACTGACTGGATCCAGGGGGCTCAGGCGCATCGTGCCTGCCTGCGGGCAATGGAGACCGCGGTAACGCTGGCAAACTACATCCGACTGCTGGGATGGGAGGCGCGGGCACATTCGGGAGCCGCATCCGATGTCCATCTCGAACAGCTCAGTGTGGCCGCCGGCCTGAACTGGATTGACGGCGACGTGGCGGTAAATCCATTCCTTGGCGCCAGTTTCGGCCTGGCGGCCATCACGACAACGCTCACCGTGGCGCCGGATAGCCCGTTGGAGCCGAACCAGAAGCCGGGGCTGACATGGAAAACGGGCCTTGGCCGCCATGCCATGTCCGCCCGCACGCGGGATCCTTACCGCACCCGCGAATTCCGGGACGGCCCGCATCCATTCGAATCGCTCAAGCGGGTCGACGAACCAACCACCTATATTGACCGAGCCAATGTCGCCCGCGTACCGAAACGGGCCAACATGTTCGCGCGGTCGCTGTTCGGCGATCTCGGCAAGGCAGCGCAGGAGGGCGCACGGAACGGAAACTACGTCCGAAAGTCGGCCTCTTCGTTCGCTTTTCGCCCAAGCCTTGGTGCGTTTATCCTGCTGCAGGACGGAGAAGAGCGCGACGTTCACCCGTCAACACTCGACCCTGAGCGAAACGCAAACAACATCAAGGCGGCGCTGTATTTCCTCGGCATGGATGCGGTCGGACTCTCCGCCTGCCCTGACTGGACCTATTACAGCCATGACGCGGCCGGAAATCCGATCGCGCCATATCATGAGCACGCGGTCAGCATGATCGTGGACCAGGGCCACGAAACCATGGAGGGCGCTTCGGGCGATGACTGGATCGCCTGCGCACAGTCCATGCGCGCCTATCTTCGGTTCTCGTTGATCGGAGGCGTTCTGGCGCAGCATATCCGGGATCTTGGCTATTCGGCCAGAACCCACACGGTGATGGATGACGAAGTCCTTCACCCGCCGCTTCTGCTGCTTTCAGGGCTGGGAGAGGTGAGCCGCATAGGGGAGGTCATCCTCAACCCCTTCCTCGGGCCCCGCCTAAAGTCCGGTGTCGTCACAACCAGCATGCCAATCACTCATGACAGACCGATTGATTTCGGCCTGCAGCGGTTCTGCGAATCCTGCAGAAAGTGTGCCCGCGAATGTCCGTCAGGCGCGATCACCGCGGGTCCAAAGCTGATGTTCAACGGCTACGAGATCTGGAAATCCGACAGCCAGAAATGCACGACTTACCGGGTTGCGCAGAAAAACGGTGCGATGTGCGGCCGGTGCATGAAGACCTGCCCCTGGAATCTGGAGGGGCTGTTCGCGGAAAGACCGTTCCGCTGGGCGGCGATGAACGCGCCATTTGCGGCACGCGCTCTTGCCAAGCTCGACGATGTGGCCGGCAACGGCGAAATCAATCCCGTCAAGAAATGGTGGTGGGATCTGGAAATGGTTGACGACGGGCCATATCGCAACGCGCGGAACGAAGCGAATGCCCGCCCGCTCTCAAAGGATCTTGACCTGAAGTACGAGGACCAGACTCTTGCGGTCTATCCCGCGCCTCTCGCACCGCCACCGTATGCCTGGCCGTTTCCAATGGACAGGGAAGCAGGAATTGCCGCCTACAAGTCCATGATCAGCGCCGAGGAGCACAGGCGCCGGCGCGCCAACGGCACACCGCCCGAGCACGTATATTCCGCCGACAGAAGCGAGAGTCCGGTGCTCCAGGTCATCGTGTCCGATGCCGTGCGGCTGACACCGGATATCACGCTGTATGAATTCCGGAATCCGGACGGCTCTCCCCTGCCCCCAGCCGATGCCGGCGCGCATATCGACGTGGTCGTGGCGCCCGAGTTTTTCCGCCAGTATTCCCTATCAGGCGACCCCGCCGACCGGTCGAAATACCAGATTGCCGTGCTTCGCGAAGACGACGGCAAAGGCGGCTCGAAACTCATGCACCGCATTTTCGAGAAGGGACGACGGATATTCATCAGCCATCCAATCAACCACTTTCCGCTCGAGGAGAGCGCCTCGATTACCTATCTCATGGGCGGAGGCATCGGAATCACACCGATGGTTGCCATGGCGCACAGGCTGCACGCGGCGGGATCGGCGTTCGAGATGCACTATTCCTGTTCAAAGCGTTCAGGCGCCGGATTCCTGGGCATGGTTACCGCGGCACCGTGGAGCGAACGCGTCACGTGCCACTTTTCCGATGAGGGCACGCGCGCGGACTTTGGCGCCATCCTGCGCTACCGAAATGGCGCCCATGTCTATACCTGCGGACCTGACGCCTATATGCAGGCGGTCCTCGACGCGGCTGCCGCAGGCGGTTTCCCGGACGAAGCGCGCCACCTGGAGTATTTCTCGGTTCCTGAACTGCCTGACTACGAAAATCACCCGTTCACTCTAGAGCTTGTCCGCTCAGGCAAAACGATTCACGTGGCCGCGGACGAAGCAGGAACCGACGCTGTGCTTTCGGCGGGCGTACATATTGACGTCAAATGCTCTGACGGTCTTTGCGGCGTCTGCAGATGCGCTGTCCTTGGCGGTGAGGTCGAACACCGGGATTTCGTACTGTCACGGAAGGAGCGTGAGTCGAGCATGATCCTCTGCCAGTCTCGGGCCTCCGAACCGGACGGTACGCTGGAAATCGATCTCTGAGGCCCGCCATTTGCCTCGCTATGGCGATTTGCGGTGTATGGTGAACTGCAGTGCGGTCTAGCAGTTCTGCAAGGATTTTCGGCATATTGGCGAAAGTCACCGTTCCCGGTCTTGGCTCACGTTTTCAGAGATTCCAAGTGAGAGGATCAAGTCCTCTTTCCGCACCTGGCCAGTTAGTCAGCAGCCGACTCCGGCTGTACATTCGATAGCGGACGCCACTGCGACGGTGTCCAATAAATCGGGCGGAGAATTACTTGGCGATCTTTTCTGCCGTCTCCAATCTGCGCAAGTCATCATTATGCAGATAGATCAGTTTGAGCGCGAATGCGCTTTGTTGCCCATTCCGGTTTGTCTGGCGGGCACTCTGTCCACTCTTGAACCAGCACTTTCTGGAGGCGACGCGATATTCGTCCAAGCATACCTTGGAGTCTATTTTTTGGGAGCGGCACTGCAGCCACGACCGCAGAATCACTCTCGACTTCCCGCAGTGCGTGCAAACTACCGGTAGCCGCCGGTGCCAGCGAGCGAAACGAAAGTCGGAGTCTGCCGCCGCATTCTGTCTGCATTTGCAGAGAAATCCATGAATCGCCGCCTGCGCGGCCTGTCCCGCGCAATGATGCCGGGAAGGGCACAGGAGCTTGCTGTCAACTGAGCTTTACGTCCAATGAATTTCCGAACCGCCCGGCAGGGCATTGCGGGCCTGCATCGGCGCTTCATACGGTAAATTCTCCGCATCGCAGAACGCGACGATCCAGCTATCATTCATTGTGAGAAAATCGAGAACTGATACCAGGAAAGCCGGATCATCAGCCTGTGCCCGAAGATCTTCGGCGTTTGACCCTGTTGAGCCAAGAAACACTGGCATTAGCTCGCCATTGCCAGCGAGCCATTCAAGCGCCTTTGCCGCAACCAATTCGGCTTGGTCCTGAGTCAAATGATGATTCCCTTTTTTTCGAAGGCGTCCTGACGGTCTTGAGTCACGCTATCGCTCTTGGGGTCAAGTGCGTTGATGGCCGTTACAGTTGGCGCGTCCTGGATCGACAGCCGCTGGCCAGCCATGCTCTCGTAGAAGAATCAGACATGGCGCGCGACCGTTTCGGTCGGCGCATCGCGCACAATAGCTGAAACCTTGTCCAAGCCCAAGGCGTCGAAGACACGCTTTGGAACGAGCGGGTTGAACCACTCATGGCGAACGGAGAAACTGATATGATCCGCGACATCTTTATCCGGCCAGTACCGCTTATCGAAAACGATCCATCCGTCCTTTTTGCGCTGGCCACCCTTGATATAGCCGCCAGCTACGGCACTCGCTGCCTGAACCGGGGCTGCGACCCCAAGGCTGTGAACAAGCGCGGCCCAACCGCCCAGCCTCGTCTCTTTCGGGACTTGGCGATCCTGGAACGCCAAAGGTGTTTCGAGATTCAGTTCCATAGGTCGAAATACTCTCGCTGAAGTCGAAGAGAACCTGATATTTTCAGATTCGGTCGAAAATCGTCATACAAGAGCATCAACTGGAATCGTTCACGAAAGTCGAACCCCATTCGGTGGAACTTCGCTGCGAATCGCGCCTCTTTAGTTCATTTTGATCGAGTTCGTGGACATATGTATGCTCAGGTGGCCACAAATCCCACGAGAGAGGCTCTAATTCCGAGTGGAATTGGCAGGTGGGTCTCCCTAACCGCTCACGACCGGGCAAACGCCCGTTTGATTTGGCCATGGGTTCCGAGAACCGACCACCAAGTGCTTGACACGACCCACAGGACCGAAGTCCACCTTGACTGCTGACATTTCCCGACCCCGACAGTAAGGGCCTAAAAAGACGAGGGAAATCCTTCCAAGGCGGCCGAGCGATCACAGTTGGCCCGGAATTGCGGCTTCAGGGATTTGGCTTGCGATTGACTCTAACCCAATCATGCAGAAGCCAGGAAAATTATTCTAACGCAGCAGCCTTGGTGTAATTGAATTTCACCCTTGATCGCGTTGATCGATCAAAGTATCTTACTTTCGTCTTACCTGAGTTCTGACTGCCGGAAGCCACAATGCCCGATCCCGGAAAACTCACGACCACCGTCTCTGCCAAAGGACAGGTCGTCCTGCCCAAGACCATCCGGCGTTCCCGGCGCTGGGAGGCAGGAACGCGACTCGCCGTTGAAGACACGGATGAAGGCGTGCTGCTCAGGCCGGAGCCCGCATTCGCGGCAACCGATCCAGCGGACGTTTTCGGCTGCCTAGCCCGTGACGGCCCCTCCCGGACCCTCGCGGACATGGAAGCGGGGATCATGGCAGAAGCCCGGCGGCGCCATGAGGGCCATTGATACAAACGTCATCGTGCGGTACCTGACCGGTGACGACCCAAGGCAGGCAGCCAAAGCGAGAGCCGTCGTCGACGCCGGCGGCGTTTTCGTGGGCACGACCGTCCTGCTCGAAACCGAATGGGTGCTGCGCAGCGTCTACAGTCATACGCCAACGGACGCTGCGGACGCCTTGTGCGCATTCTGCGGACTGCCGGGCGTCACGCTTGAGAGCCCTGTCCTAGTGGCCGGGGCGCTGGCCCGCGTGAAGAAAGGCATGGACTTCGCAGATGCGCTGCACCTCGGTACCGCCGCGAACTGTGAAACGATGCTGACCTTCGACCGTCGGTTCATCCGAACGGCAAGGGGCGATGCCGTCAGGGTGGCGGAACCCTGACCGGAATGAAGCGGTGCGGGCAAGCACGCAACAGTCCGGGACTATGCCCGCCGGGGTAAAGGCAATCAGATGGCGGCGCAGCTCAGCCCAGCCGATTCCCGTCGTTTCCTGCCTTGATCCTACATCCGCATTCCGGAAGAAACACACGGTCTGGTCAATTCCGTGATGCTTCTCGCCGTGACGCCGCAACGTGCTCGCGTCCGTTCCCCATAGCGCTCTGTGCAATGTCATCCGGCCTCCGGCGCAGGCCCCAATGATGCCCGGACGCGCACATCGGTCGCCAGTTCAACGCTTGCAGCAGGCTTGCCACTGCGAATCGATTCAAGGAGCGCCAGCGCCGCCCGGTAGCCCATGTCGCGGTGCGGCACATGAACCGTCGTCAGTGCAGGGTCAGTGACATTGGCAAGTTCGATATCGTCGAAACCTGTTACCGAAAGATCTTCGGGCACCCGATAGCCCATGCGTGAAGCTTCCCGAACGGCACCGACCGCTAGGACATCGTTCCCGCACATCACCGCCGTCGGTTTCGGCTCGTGCGACATCAGTTCCGCCAAGGCATAGCGGCCGGCATCGATCGAATATACGGTTTCAACGAGGCGCAGGGAATTCTCGGGTAGGTTCCAGTCCCGGATCGCGCTGCGCATGCCGGCGACCCGCCCGCGTGCCCGGTCATTTGACTGGGTGTCAGCGGAAATCATGCCAAGACTGCGATGGCCGCGACTCAAAACCTCGTTCGCCAAAGTCTTCATCGCCTTGAAGTTATCGAACCCAACCGACGTAAGCGGTGACTTTCCGTCAAAAGACCATGTGATCACCAGCGCGACCCGGCGGCGCTCCAGTTCTCTGTATATCCGATCATCCCTTTGGTATCCGATGAGAAGCAACCCGTCCGCCCCGCGGGCGAGAAGAGTCCGTATCTGCTCGTCCTCAAGGTCAGGACGGTATTGTGACGTCGCCACTAGAAGGGTCATGCCCCGTTCATGCATCGCCTCCTGAAACGCCTGCAGGCCCCGCGCGAAGATGGCATTGTCCATTGTGGGAATCACGGCTCCAACGGTGTTGGTACGTTTCGCCACCAATGCGCGCGCTCCGAAATTTGGCGTGTAGCCAAGTGCCCCAACCGCCTCCATCACTTTTTCCAGAGTCTTCGGCCTTGCGATGCCAGGAGTGTTCAGGCAGCGCGAAACCGTCGCAGTCGAAACGTTGGCACGCCGCGCCACGTCAGCGATCGTAGGTACATCGGTTTTCATCGGGTTTTCCATATGCGTTTCTACGCCAAAATGGTCCAGATTCACACTGGGACCAATCCTTTCGCAGTTCGGACAAATATTCGCCGCAGGATACCCGTTAGCGCTTGCAATGCAAAATGTAAGCGTTTACAGAAATGAGAATCCGGAGGAATCGGTCTCCGGACTGACACCAAATCGGGAAGCTCAATGGCGCTTTGGATTTCGGGACTGCTGTTTGCCGTGTTCGGAGCCAACGTCGTTGCCGGAGCCTATCTGGGAGGGCCGTTCGCGGGGGATGTGGTGGAGATGCTGCTGTTGGCGTTTTCCAATTTGTTCTTCGTTATTGCGATTCTTGTTCGGGAAGCGACGGAAAGAAGCCGCCATGACCGCTAGTTACCGACTGCCGTATCACTATTGGAGGAATCAATGACCAGAGAAAACCAAGACATCAAGTCGGTCGAGCGCCGCAATTTCCTGAAGCTGGCAGGTACAGGCAGCTTCACAGCGGCAGTCGTGGCCGGAGGGGCGGGGCTGCTTTGGTCCGACGGGGCCGCAGCACAGACCGCAGCGGAAGAGCGCGAACGCGAACAGGCCGCAGACCATGTCATGACCGTCGCGACAGCCTATGTGCTTGGCGCATCGCGCAGCTACCCGATCCTGCAGCTCGACCTAAAGGAAAACATCCAGAACGCCACCAACGGAAGGGTCTACGTAAAGCTCGCGCCGGGCGGACAGTTGGGTGCAGGCGGCGCTCTTGCGCAAAAAGTGCAGACAGGCACGATACAGGCTGCACAGCATTCACTGTCGAATTTCGCGCCCTTCGCGAGCGCCGTTGACCTGATCAACCTGCCTTATTTCTGCGGCTCCAACCAGCGCTTCACAAATCTCGTCACGTCCGATGCCTGGAAGACGGAAGTCCACCCGAAGGTGGAAACTTCGGGTTTCAAGGCGTTGTTCTATGTCGTCATCGACCCGCGGGTCGTCGCGGTGCGCAAGGGGGGCTCCGCCGTTATCACGCCCGCGGACCTTGACGGCGTGAAGTTCCGCGTCCCCGGCTCCAAGATGCTTCAGCAATACTACCGGATGGTCGGCGCAAATCCGACACCAGTCGCCTGGGGCGAAACTCCGTCAGCCATCAAGCAGGGCGTGGCGGATGCGCTGGACCCAGCCGTCGGTGCCCTCTACGTGTTTGGCTTCAAAGACATTCTGAGCCATGTGACGTTCACGCAGGCGGTGCCGGACAGCCAAGTCTATTCGGTGAATCTCGAGTGGTTCAACGGACTGCCTTCGGACGTGCAGCAGGGAATCGAATTCGCAGGCGAGATAACAGCACAGCAGAACCTCGCCAAAGTGCCCGCAGCACGCTCCTACGCGATGTCGGAACTGGTGAAGTCAGGGGTCGAGTTCCATTCGCTGTCAGCTGACCAGCTGGCTGAATGGCAGGCCGCCGGCGGCTATCAACTGCCTGACTGGGACCAGTTCAAGGTCGATCTGGCAGGATCTATGGATGCCTTTGCCCGCCTCGAAGAGGCTGCAGGCACCATGGGCCGCTACTACGTGCACGACGCGTAAACCGGGTAGACGGGCCGGCGCTTCGCCGCGCCGGCCTGGGCACCAGCCATCTCCAGAAACGTGTCCGACAGCGGTCGCGCCGCCGTTTGCAATGGATCTCTAAAATGATTGACGCCCTCAGGATACTGGATAGGAATGCGGAACGATGGGCGCTTCTAGCATTCTATGCGATGCTCGTCGCGACCATGTTCATTGAGGTTCTCCGGCGGGAGATCTTTGCCCATTCATCCATTTGGGGTGAGGAGATCGTTCGCTATTCGTTTATCTATCTTGCCTGGATCGGCGCGGCAGCCGCCGTCAGGGAGCGCGGCCATATCCGAATCGACGTGGTGATGCACTATGTCAGTCCCGGAACGAGAGCCCTGCTCTACATCTTCGGAGATCTCGTCATGTTCGCCGTGGCCGTGGTGGCGCTGTACTGGTCGCTCGAAACGGTTCTCGTCTCGGCAAAATTCGGTTCGGTCAGCCATGGACTGCGCGTGTCGATGGTATGGTTCCTTGCTGCTGTGCCAATTGGTTTCGCTTTGGTGATCCTACGGCTTGTCCAATCGTTCCTGCGCGACCTGTCGGACCTGAGGAATGGACGTCCGGTCTACGAAGGCGACAGGCTTTTTGATTGAGGAGACCGGAGTGCTTTGGGGCCATCTGAACAGCCAGCCCGTCGAACTCGGCTGGGATTTCTACGGACCGGTTATCATTTTTGTCGTGCTCGTCGCGTTGGCTGTTCCGGTCTGGGCGGCTATTGGCGCCGCAGCAGTGGCAGTACTGCTCTTTTCCGGCGCCTTGCCCCTTTCGCTGGTGGGAGAGAGCCTGTTCGACGGAATCGACGCCTTTGCCCTAACGGCGATTCCATTGTTCATCCTGACCGGCGACGTTCTGGTCCGCACTGGCCTTTCCAAGAAATTCCTCGATGTGGCCGAGGCGCTCACCTGCTGGGCCAAGGGTGGATTCGGATCGGCGACCGTGCTGGTCTGCGGCATGTTTTCCGCGATTTCAGGCTCGGATGCGGCCGGAGCCGCGGCGGTGGGACGGATGACCATCGACCGACTCGTCCAGAGCGGCTACCCGCGCCCTTACGCCTGCGCCCTCGTGGCGGCAGGCGCCTGTACGGGAATCCTCATTCCGCCTTCAATCGCCTATATCGTTATCGGGCTTGTTCTCGGAATTTCCGCCTCGACGCTGTTTCTTGCCGCGCTGGTGCCTGGCCTGGCGATCCTCGCAGCGATTCTCGTTACCAACCTCATCATGAACCGAATCTATTCTTACGAGGGTGGCGGCGCGATAGGCTTCTCAGAGTGGGCATCCAGACTCGGCCAGTCCCTGAAGTCAGGTTGGTACGCGTTCATCGTCCCTGGCATCATCTTCTACGGGATATTTTCGGGGCGACTGACCCCGACGGAAGCCGGCGCGACCGCTGTGGTCGTGACAATCCTTCTCGGGTTCATTCTAGGCACGCTGAAGCTCTCCCATTTCCCTGCGATGCTGGTGAGCTCCGCCAAGGTCAACGGCGTGATTCTCCCGATCATCGCCTTTTCGCTGCCACTCGCCCAGGCACTCGCAATTCTGGGAGTACCGCAAGGTTTTGTCTACGCCGCGACATCTTTGACCGACGAACCCGCAATCCTGATTCTATTGATGATCGGCATCCTGGTTGCGGCGGGATGCGTGATGGAAACCACGCCCAACATCGTAATTCTGGCACCTATCCTGAAACCTCTCGCCGACAACATCGGCATGAACGAAATCCAGTTCTGCGTGATGATGATCACCGGGCTCGGCGTCGGTTTCATCACGCCGCCTTTGGGACTGAACCTGTTTGTCGTCTCCGGCCTCACGGGCGAGTCGATCCTCGGCATTGCCGCACGCGCGGTGCCGTTCGTGTTTTTCATGTTGCTTGTCGTGCTGCTTATCGCTTACTTTCCGGCGATTTCCACGACGCTGCTTCCAGAAGTCTACAGATAGGTCAGAAATGGCACGTGAATACCTGAAAAAAGCCAGCCTGACCGCGCGAAGCGGCGCCTCGGACGTACACCATGCCGTCCAGGAAATTCTGGGCGCGATCGAAAAAGACGGTGAAGCCGCCGCTCTCAAGTATGCAGAGAAGTTCGACAGATACGAAGGCGAGATTCTGCTCGGCGCTGACGAAATCGCTGCCGCTGCCGCACAGATTCCGGAAAAGCTCCAGGATGATATCCGATTTGCGCATGACAATGTCCGGCGATTCGCCGAGGCGCAGAAATCTACCCTGAGCGATGTCGAAATCGAGGTTGTGCCGGGCTTGATCGCTGGCCAGAAAGCGATTCCCGTCGACGCGGCCGGCTGTTACGTGCCAGCTGGCCGATACAGCCATGTTGCAAGCGCGATCATGACCGTAACGACCGCCAAGGTTGCCGGCTGCCGCCACATTGCAGTGTGCTCTCCACCACGACCAGGCATCGGGGTGGCACCGGCAATCGCCTTCGCCGCACATCTTTGCGGTGCTGACCGGATTCTGGCCATGGGCGGCGTTCAGGGTGTGGCCGCGATGGCGTTTGGCCTGTTCGGACTGCCCAAAGCGAACATTCTGGTCGGTCCGGGAAACCAGTTTGTCGCCGAAGCGAAGCGGATCCTCTTCGGCCGGGTTGGAATCGACATGATCGCCGGGCCGACCGACAGCCTGATACTTGCCGATGCCAGGGCAGATCCCGAAATAGTCGCCGCCGACCTCGTTGGCCAGGCCGAGCATGGCTACAACTCGCCCGTCTGGCTGGTCACCGATACCCGCGAACTGGCTGAGGGTGTCATGCGGCTTGTGCCGCGGCTGATCGAAGATCTCCCCGACACCAACCGCGAAAACGCCGCCGCTGCCTGGCGTGACTACGCGGAAGTCATCCTGTGCGGTGACAGAGAGGAGATGGCCGCGACCTCCGATGAATACGCGCCGGAACATTTAACGGTGCAGGCCGACGACCTCGACTGGTGGCGTGAGCGGCTCAGCAGTTACGGCTCGCTGTTTCTGGGTGAGGAGACCACGGTGGCTTTCGGCGACAAGGCGTCCGGCACGAACCATGTGCTGCCGACTTCGCGGTCGGCGAGCTATACCGGAGGGCTCAGCGTGCACAAATACCTGAAGGTCGTGACCTGGCAGCGCGCGACGCGTGACGGCGCAAGGCCGGTCGCGGAGGCGACCGCCCGGATTTCCAGGCTGGAAGGCATGGAGGGCCACGCGCGCACTGCAGACATAAGGCTGAGGAAATATTTCCCCGGCGAAAACTTCGATCTTTCGGCAGAGGGCTGAGACCGTCCCATGGCCGCATGTTCCTTGTATCTGAAGGCCCGGATCGGGCGGTGCGCGAGCGTTCAGTCGCCGGTCCCGAACGCCGGCCTTCCAGCCGCACCCCAACTTCCGGCAATCAAGCAAGGTCACGCGGCCAGATGAAGGCGCTGGTCTATGAAGGGGCCGAACGGCTGGCCTACCGGGAAGTCGCGGACCCATGCCCCGGCGAGGGTGAAGCAGTCGTGCGCGTTCACAGCGTCGGCATCTGCGGTTCGGACATGCATGCCTATCTTGGTCACGACGAGCGGCGTCCGGCTCCGCTCATACTTGGGCACGAAGCTGCGGGCATCGTGACAGAAGGCCGGCTTTCGGGAAAGCGCGTTACGGTAAATCCGCTCGTGGCCTGCCGGGAATGCGAACGCTGCCTTGAAGGTCGCGACAACCTGTGCGGCCAGCGGCAGATCATTTCAATGCCGCCTCGCGAAGGCGCATTCGCCCAGTTCCTGAAAATTCCCGAGCGAAATCTGGTGGAGATCCCGGAGGGCTTTCCTCTGGAGAAAGCGGCCTTGGCCGAACCCGTTGCCTGTGGCTGGCATGCGGTGCGTTTGGCCATCCAATACCTGAAATCCGATCCGTTATCGGCGCGTGCCCTGGTTCTCGGCGGCGGTGCGATAGGTGTTGGCGCCGCGCTTTGCCTGGCCTGCCAAGGCGTGCAGGACGTAACGCTGGCTGAATCCAATCCCGTTCGCCGCCGCTTTCTGAGCAGGAACTGTGCGTTGAAGGTGTCGGGACCCGGCGATCCGGCCGACGGGGCCGCATACGACATTGTTGTCGACGGCGTTGGCATCGAAGCGACGCGCAGGGCCGCTTCCGCCCTAGCCAGGCCCGGCGGCGTGATCATGCATATCGGCCTTGGATCCGCCACAGGCGGCCTGGATGTGCGGCGCATGACGCTGCAGGAGATTGCTCTTGTCGGAACATATACCTATACGGCAGAGGACTTTCGCGCGACGGCCGCTGCGCTGCTGGACGGCAGGCTAGGAGATCTGAACTGGGTGGAAACCCGCGAGCTGTCCGAAGGCGCCCGCGCGTTCGAAGACATAAGAAAGAGTGCCGTGGCAGCCCCAAAGATCCTGTTGAAACCCGCGTAACTGTAGACTTCAATGTCAAACATACCTCACTTGCTGGTTCACGACCACGCCGACAATGTCGGCGTTGTGGTGGTGGAGGGACTGACCGCAGGCACAGAAATGTTCTGCTGCGTCACGCATGACAATTCAACTTTTTCCATGGTTGCCGGCGCTGACGTACCGATCGGCCACAAAGTGGCCCTGAAAGATCTTGCGACGGGCGACACGGCCATAAAGTACGGCGAGGACATCGGAAGAATCATTGCCGACGTTTCGAAAGGCGGGCACGTGCACACCCATAACTGCAAGACAAAGCGCTGGTAGAGGAACCCGATCGATGACTTCCAGATATGCCAACATGACGTTCCACGGCTACCGGCGCGAAAACGGCCGGGTGGGCGTTCGCAACCATGTCGCGATCCTTCCGGTGGACGACATTTCAAATGCCGCAGTCGAAGCGGTGGCAAACAACGTGAAGGGAACGCTTGCGCTGCCGCACGCATACGGCCGCCTGCAGTTCGGCGAAGACCTCGAACTGCACTTCCGCACGATGATCGGTACCGGATCGAATCCCAACGTCGCCGCCGTTGTTGTCATTGGCATAGAACCGGGCTGGACCGGGCGAATCGTTGACGGCATCGCCGCGACCGGAAAACCGGTTGCCGGCTTCTCTATCGAACAGAACGGCGATTTCGAAACCATCCGTCGCGCGAGCTGGAAAGCCAAAGAGTTCGTGCATCATGCCACGGAGCAGCGGCGCGAAGAATGTCCGCTTTCCGAGCTTTGGATCTCCACCAAGTGCGGCGAAAGCGATACGACGACAGGTCTCGGGTCGTGCCCGACTGTCGGCAATATGTATGACAAGCTCCTTCCGGAGGGCATTTTCGGCTGCTTCGGCGAAACTTCGGAAATCACCGGCGCCGAACATATCTGCCAGAAACGCGCCGCAAATGAAGAGGTCGGCGAGCGTTGGTACAGGATGTGGAAAGCCTATCAGGACGACGTGATCTTCGCGCACCAGACCGACGATCTCTCGGACAGCCAGCCAACCAAGGGCAATATTGAAGGCGGGCTTACAACGATTGAGGAAAAGGCGCTGGGGAATCTCGAAAAGATCGGACGCACGTCCCGATACATCGAAATCCTCGAGCCCGCTGAGCAGCCGCAGTCCGGCAATGGACTTTATTTCATGGACAGTTCGTCCGCAGCGGCGGAATGCGTGACGCTCATGGCCGCCGGGGGGTACGTGATCCACACATTCCCGACCGGACAGGGCAACGTGGTAGGCAATCCGATCGTGCCGGTGATCAAGATCACCGCGAATCCGCGCACGATGCGTACCATGAGCGAGCATATCGATGTGGACGTCTCCGGAATCCTGCGTCGTGACATGACGATCGACGAAGCCGGGGACGAACTGATCGACATGGTCCGCCGCACCGCCAACGGCAGGAACACAGCGGCCGAAGTTCTGGGCCACCGGGAATTTTCGATGACCAAGCTATACCGCAGCGCCTGACGGCATCCACCGCCTCGGTAATGGATGCTGGATACTGAACGCATATCCCTTTCCGCGGCGCGGAAGCTACTGTTTCGGGCGCTTCATGCCAACTCCGTCCCGGAAAGGGTTTCGGAATGCGTGGCGGAGGCGCTCGCTGCCGCCGAGGCGGAAGGCCAGGTTGGCCACGGATTCTCGCGGCTTGAAGACTATGTTGCGCAGGTTCGGAGCGGAAAGATTGTCGCCGACGCTCAGGTGGTGATCCGTCAGGTGTCGAAGACGGGAATTCATGCGGATGCTGGCCATGGCTTTGCCTACCCCGCGCTTAATGCCGTGATCACGCGCGGGATATCCGTTGCCAAGGACTTTGGCACAGCAACCATGGCGGTGTCTCGATCACATCATTGCGGCGCACTTTCATTCCAGGCTGAAAAGCTCGCCGAGCAGGGTCTATTGGCATTGATGTTCGCAAACACCCCTGCCGCGATCGCGCCCTGGGGTGGCGCAGAGCGTCTTTACGGAACGAATCCCATTGCGTTTTCCGCACCGCGAAAGACTGGACCTCCCTTGGTCATTGATCTTTCGCTGTCGCGTGTAGCCCGTGGAAAAGTGATGAATGCCAGCAAGTCCGGCCAACCGATCCCCGTCGGATGGGCGCTTGACACCGAAGGACGCTCTACGACGGATCCCGATGCGGCGCTTGCCGGTTCGATGGCCCCGATCGGTGGCCCGAAGGGTACTGCGCTGGCGCTTATGGTCGAGATATTCGCGGCTGTCATGACTGGAGCGGCACTGAGCCCGGAGGCGTCATCCTTCTTTTCGGCCGACGGTCCCCCTCCAAGCGTCGGACAGTTTCTGGTGGCATTTCGTCCACCCAGCGATGACGGGGCGTTTTTCGACAGGCTAGA